>NZ_JBNDMK010000016.1:0-173808 GCF_050436545.1 Paraburkholderia sp. GAS41 | reverse complement strand
GTGGGGTCGACCACCAGTGCGCGCGCAAAGCCCACGCGCTGACGCATACCGCCCGACAGCTCGCGCGGATAGGCGTTTTCGAAGCCGTCCAGACCAATCAGGTCGATCGCGGCCAACGCCCGTTCGCGTCGCTCGCGCGCGCCCACACCCTGCGCTTCGAGACCCGCTTCCACGTTCTGCAGAACAGTCAGCCACGGGAACAGCGCGAAGGTCTGGAACACCATCGCCACGCCCTTGGCCGGGCCGTCGAGCGGCTTGCCGAGGTAGGAGACTTCGCCGTCGGTCGGCTCGATCAGACCGGCGATGATACGCAACAGCGTCGACTTGCCCGAGCCCGACCGGCCCAGCATGCCAACGATCTCGCCTTCGCGCAGCGACAGGTTCACGTCGTCGAGGACGAGCAGTTCGCCCTGCGTTTTATTGAACCCTCTGCAGACGTCCTTGACCTTCAGGATCTCTTCACCCAGGCGTGGTGGCTTCGGCGGCGTCTGGACCGGCGCAGCGGTTACAGCAGCTTTAGGATTTTGCATCGCGGTTTGCCTTTAATTTCCTGTCAATCGAGCCGAAGCTTGGATTCGGCATAGGCGTACATCGGACGCCACAGCAGGCGGTTAAACAAGGTAACGAACAGGGACATCACGGCAATGCCGAGAATGATCTTCGGAAAATCGCCCGCGGCGGTGGTCTGCGCGATATAGGAGCCCAGCCCGTGAGCAACCACCTTGGTATTGCCCCACTGCACGAACTCGGCGACGATGCTCGCGTTCCACGCGCCACCCGACGCGGTGATCGCCCCCGTCACGTAATACGGGAAAATGCCCGGCAGCATCGCCTTGCGCCACCACTGCCAGCCGCGGATTCCGAAGTTGGCCGCCGCTTCCTTGTAGTCGTTCGGGTAGGAACTGGCACCCGCGATCACGTTGAACAGGATATACCACTGCGTGCCGAGCACGATCAGCGGCGACAGCCAGATATCGGGGTTCAGGTCGAAGCGCACGATCACGATCACGAACACCGGAAACAGCAGGTTCGCCGGGAACGCAGCGAGGAACTGCGCGACCGGCTGGATCTTCTCGGCGAGCGCAGGACGCAGCCCGATCAGCACGCCCAGCGGCACCCAGATCAGCGACGAAATCGCAATCAGCACCACCACGCGCAGCAAGGTGATCAGGCCCAGCACCAGCACATGCCCCACTTCGGCGAGATCGACACCGGTGCGGACATAGCTCACGACGCGAAAGACGACATACAGCGTCGCGAGGATGACCAGCACGCCCCACACGATGTCGCCCACGCGCGATGACTTCTGCAGGCGCGGCATCGGGAAACTGACGTTGGCGAAGCTTGGCAGGCGCATCGGCACGCGCGCGGCGTTGGCGAAGACCCAGCCCATCGGCACGAGCAGACGGTGAATCAGACGCGTACGGCGGATCAGATCGAGCAGCCACGACTCCGGCGCGTTGCCCGAACTGGTGTTCTCCATGCGGAACTTGTCGGCCCAGGCAACCAGCGGCCGGAACAGGAACTGGTCGTAGGCAAGAATCACGATCGTCATGGTCAGGATGACCCAGCCGATTGCGTGCAGGTTTTTATCGGAGATCGCCTGGGCCAGATACGCGCCAATGCCCGGCAGCGTAATCGTGTTGTTGCCCACCGTGATGGCCTCGGAGGCCACCACGAAGAACCAGCCGCCCGACATCGACATCATCATGTTCCAGATGAGGCCCGGCATCGAGAACGGCACTTCGAGCTTCCAGAAACGCTGCCAGCCGGTCAGATGAAAACCGCGCGACACTTCGTCCAGATCGCGCGGCACCGTGCGCAGCGACTGGTAGAAGCTGAAGGTCATATTCCAGGCCTGGCTCGTAAAGATCGCGAAGATTGCCGCGAGCTCCGCGCCGAGCACGCGGCCCGGAAACAGCGCCAGAAAGAAGGTGACCGTAAACGAAATGTAGCCCAGCACCGGCACCGACTGCAGGATGTCGAGAATCGGCACCAGCACGAGGCCCGCGCGGCGGCTCTTCGCCGCCAGCGTGCCGTAGATCAGGGTGAACGCCAGCGACGCCACCATCGCGGCGAGCATACGCAGCGTGGTGCGCAACGCGTATTCAGGCAGATTGGACGGGTCGAGCGAGATGATCTGGGTCTTCAAGGTCGACATCGGCGCCAGCGTCTGGTGAAAGCCGATCGCGGTGAGCGCGATCACGCAGATGATGAGCGGAAAGGCGACGAAGTCCCAGCCGTTGGGCAGCAGCCGCCATGCAGAAGCATTGGCGGTGCGTTTCAGGTCGAAGCTGAAGTCCATCAGGCGTCCTTCCTTGCGTAAGCTACGTGGAGACAGGCCGCGCTGAACGGCGCCGGGAATGCAGGACAGGCTGGGCTTGCCGGTTCCCATTCAGACACGGCGCGAAGGCCGGAATACGGGTCCGGAAAACGGAAATCAGGCATGGCAACAAGCATATGCACGGTAGTCGTTAGCGTCGGAGATACATTGACCGGCGGCAGCGGTCATGCTGGGTATCGGGCCCAGCATGACCGCTGCCGCCGCCTGTCAGGACTGGCGTCGCCCGAGGGCTGGCGAGCTTTCCTTGTTTTGGACGGCACGACACTACTACAACCTGTGTTTCAGGCACAACCTTTCGAGGCAAATCAGTGACGCGCCGGGTAGCGAGCCGATTCAGCGCCGCCGCTCGCGTGGTATGCCGGATACATCCGAAAAGCCCGCGGCGCCGTTCAGAAACCGCCTCGCGCGGTCGTTAATGACCGGATGATGTGCGCCGAATCGCAATAACGGATGGCGTTGTGCCACCTGGCGGTTAAAATCTACGGAAGGCGGATGGGTCCGGCCAGCGAGGTAGCCAGAAGGAACGGACCCCGGCGTTTCCAGATCGCCGCAGATCACTCGTCGCCCTCAGCAACGACTCAGCGCCAGCGCGCTGCAACGATTGACCTTGTTGCAACAAAAAGTCAGACGGATCATAGAGTCGATGAACAGGAATTCCTTGCGCCAGGCAATCGGACCGCTCAGCTTCGCGCTGGTGGTGCTCGCGTGCTGGCTCGTGTCCGGCATGATCGCGGACCGCATGGTTCAGCAGGAACTCGACGCCGCCTTGCACTCGCAACGGCAGATGTCGTCGTCGATCGTCGACAACATGGCCGAAGTGATCGCGAGCGATCTCTCCATGTCCCGCGCCATTCCCGCCACGATGGCGGAAATCAGCATGGTCCAGCACGCGCTCTCGCAGTCGCAAGGTTATGCGGCCAGCAGCACCGTGCCCGCCGCCACGCTGCGCGATACCCTGCTCAAGGTGCCGGAACTGCAAGCCCTCAGCGGTTTCCTGCACGACGCCCAAGGCTTTTCCGGGCTCGATTCGATCTGGCTCGTCAACGCCAACGGTTTGTGTGTGGCGTCCAGCAATACGCAAAGCCGCAACTTCGTCGGCATCGACATGCGCGGGCGCAACTTTCTGTCCAACGCGCTGCTGGGCGCCTTCGGGGAAGCCTATGGGGTGGGCCGGGCGAGCGGCGAGCCGGGCATCTTCATCGCGGCGCCGGTGTATGACGACGGCATTCTGGTCGGCGCAGTGATCGCCAAGGTGGGGATTTCACGGCTGCGCCACTGGGTCGCCCATGCAGGCACCTTCGTGGCCGACGAGAACGGCGTCATCATCATGGCCCACAACAGCGCGCTGGAAGGCCACGCCCTGCCGGACGGCCACGTCAAGGAGATGAGCGCCGCCGAACGACAGAACATCTATCGCCACGGAGACTTTCCGAACGTCCAGATCGAGGCGGACATGCAGCAGGTACGCGAGCAGGCGCCGTGGGTGCCCGCGGACATCGCGACGCATCTGTTCGGCACCGCGGATCGTGCCACGCCGGCCCTCTATGAATCGCGCGGCGGCCTCAACTCGGGACTCTCGGCCCATCTGGTCGACCCGCTCGCCGCGTGGCCCGAACTGCTGCGCAACCATAAGCGCGACCGCTTGCTGGTGTTTCTGACGCTGGCGGGCACGGTGGCGCTGGCGTGGGTGATTACCGTGTCCTATGTGCGTGAGCGCCGTCACCACCGCGCCACGCGCGATCTCGCCGAGCAGTTGCAATCGGCCAACACGCTGCTGTCGGCCGAGGCCCGCCACGATGCGTTGACCGGTGCACTGTCGCGTCGCTACTTCCTCGACCTGTTGCGCCATGAAATCGAACGTGCCCACGCGAGCGGCCAACCGCTTTGCATGGCAATCGGCGACCTCGATCACTTCAAACAGATCAACGACCGCTTCGGCCACGCCGCCGGCGACCGCGCCCTCGAGCATTTCGTCGATACCTGTCGTGCCGAACTGCGCGGCAGCGACGCGATCGGCAGACTGGGCGGCGAGGAGTTCGGCATCCTGTTGCCGGCTACCGCCCTCGAAGGCGGCCGCGAGGTCGTCGAACGGTTGCGCACCCGCCTCAAGGCGGTGCCGTCGACCAAGCTGCCGGCCTCGGCCAACCTCAGCGTCAGCATCGGGATCACCGAACTGTCGCCGGAAGATCTGCCCGAGCGGATCATGAGCCGCGCCGATCTCGCGCTCTATGCCGCCAAAACAGGCGGCCGCGACCGCACCGAGGCGCTGCCGCCGGACGACACCGCGCCGCCCGCGCGCACCGCCGCCACGACCTGGTAGCCTGCTCACCTGATTACCTGTCAAGCACTGGCGGGGCCTCGCCGCCTGCCCCACGCCCCAACCTTCCTGCATTAAGCAGGTATGATCAATGGCGGGTCGTTACTGAGCTATGGGGAGAGAGGTATGAAGGGAAATCTGGTCATCGTTTGCCGCGATCACGATGCTGACGCGTTCGACCATCTGCTGGCCGAGTACGGCGCCTTCCAGACGCGCCTGTCGTCGACCGCGTGGTATCTGAAACTGGACGTCGCGCCGGAGCTGATTCAGGAAGAAATTCTCACGCGCCTCGGTAAATACACGACGCACTATATTTTCGAGGCGGAGACCGTGACATGGAACACGGTGGACAGCGAAGCGGCCAATGCGCTGAATACGCTGTTTGCGGAGTAACCGGCTGCGATCCTGCGACTACCCCGCCACTACCACGCGCTTTCAGAAATCGACGTCATGCGCGGCACGGCCTCGAACGGGAACGTCATCAGCACCCGCAGGCCACGCCCGCCGTGATTGCCGATTTCCCATTCCCCGCCTGCGCGCCTCACCAACCTTTCGACAATCGCTAGCCCGAGGCCGCTGTGGCCATTGCCGCCGCGTGCCGGGTCGAGCCGCACGAACGGCCGGCTTGCATTGATGAGGTCCTGCGCCGCAATCCCGCCGCCGTTGTCCTGCACGGACAACGTGTAGCCCGCCGACGTGCGAGCCGTCGCCACCACCACCGGTGGTGCGCCATAGGCGTGGGCGTTATCAAGCAGATTGGACAGGATGCGGTCGAGCGTCGCGGCCGGCAACAGGAACCCCGGACCCGCCTTGAGATCGGTCAGCACGCTCCCCGCTCCCGTTGAGACCGCGCGGTAGCTGCGCACGACACGCTCGGATTGCGCATCGACCTCGACTGCCTCGCTGCGATCGGCGCCGTCGTGAGCGAACACCAAAAACTGCTCGACGATATGCGTCATCGAATCGACGTCGCGCACCACCCCGTCGCGCACCTTGGCTTCGTCCATCATCTCGGCGCGCAACCGCAGCCGCGCCAGCGGCGTTTTCAGGTCGTGCGCGACGCCGGCGAGCATCACGGCGCGATCGTTTTCCGTGCGCTCCACTTCCTGGACCATCTGGTTGAAGCCATGGGTCAACTGACGTAATTCGCGCGGCCCGCGTTCCGGCACCGGCGGCACCGGCTGGCCACGGCCAAAGCGGGCGACCGCGTTGGCCAGCGAGCGCAACGGCTGCTGCAATTGCCACGCCGCAAAGAGCGCCGCCATGACCGCAAAAGTAAAGATGATGGTGAGCCACAGCACCATACGGTCCACCGAACGCGGCGGACGCAGGGGTTGAACCGGCACGACGATCCAGTTGCGGTCGCTCGACTCACGGACCCACAGCGTAGGCGGCTTGCCCGGTTCGCCGAGGCGCACCTGGGTGCCGGGCGGCATGCGGTCACGCACGTCGTCAAGAAAGTGGTTGAGCGGCGTATTCGAACCTTCCTGCGGCGACGGCACGTCCGTGCTCGACGGGTCGACGAGGCGCACCCGCGAAGGTAACGGTTGATCCGGCGTATGCAAGACGTGCTGACGCACCGCGTCAACAAGGAAAGTGGCCTCTTCTACGGCGTAGCGGTTCTGAAACTGGCTGCGCTCCAGGCGAAACAGCGCGTACCCCGCGAAATGCGACAGCAGCAGCACCCCGACGACCAGTAACGCCAGCCGCCCAAACAGTGAATCAATGGGCCGGCGCATGCTGTTCGCCATCCGGCACGAACACATAACCGCGGCCGCGAACGGTCTGGATAAAGCGCGGTGTGGACGGGTCGGTTTCAAGGATGCGGCGCAGACGCCAGACCTGCACGTCGATGCCGCGGTCGGTGCCGTCGTACTCCGGACCGTGCAGCAATTCGAGCAGGCGCTCGCGGGTGAGCGTGCGCATGGGGTGATTGACAAAGATCTTCAGGAGCGCGAACTCACTGCCGGACAAGGTCAACGGTTTGTCTTCGAGATTGAGGGTGCGCGACTGGAAGTCCAGCGTAAAACGGCCGAACGTGAACGGTTCGCGCTGCTCCGGGGCCGCTGCCGAAGGCAGCGTACGGCGGCGGCGCAGCACGGCCTGCACACGCGCCAGCAGTTCGCGCGGATTGAACGGCTTGCCGAGGTAGTCGTCGGCACCCAGTTCCAGGCCGACGATACGGTCCACGTCATCCGCCCGCGCCGTCAGCATGATGACCGGGATGTCGTCGCCTGCGGCGCGCAGCTTGCGCAGCGCCGTCAGGCCGTCCACGCCCGGCATCATCAGGTCGAGCACGATCAGATCCGGGCGCTCGCGCTCCAGCCGCCGCTCGAGCGAGCCGGCGTCGTGCAGCACCGACACTTCAATGCCCTGACGCGCCAGATAGTCGCGCAGCAGGTCGCGGAGTTCGAGGTCGTCGTCGACGACAAGTATTTGAGTAGCCATGAGATGAAGTTTAACGCCCAGGCGGTAGGGTTTCCGGGCCGGACACCCCTCAAAGGGTTACCGGGTGTTACGGCGAAAGGCGCCAGTAATGTCGCGTAATAGCGACGCGTGCTCAGGTAACACAGCGCGGTCCGTAGGTCTCTACGCTGTGTCTTACCGAATGCATCCCGTCCTGTGTTGCCGTGTTTGCATCGTCGGCTATTCCATTACAAGGAGCCATTCATGGCCACAAAAATGTCACGCTTCATCGCCGTCGCCGCAGCATCGCTCGCTATCGGTCTCGGCGCCTACGCCGCTCAACCTGACGGCCAGGGCGGCCCCGGCGGCCCTGGCGGCTGGCACCATCACGAGCAATTCAAGGAGGAAATGGCCAAGCTTCACGGCCAGCTGAATCTGAGCCCGGATCAGGAAAAGCAGTGGCAGGCCGCGCTCGACACGATGAAACAGAATCGTGACGCCATGCGCGCCTCCCACAAGCAGATGCACGACCAGATGAAGGCCATGCAGCAACAGCCGATCCTCGATCTGAACGCCCTGCACGATATGCATCAGAAGGCCGAAGAGCAGAACCACCAGTTGCGCGAGCAGACCTCGGCAGCCTGGCTCAACTTCTACAACGGCCTGAACGACAAGCAGAAGACGCTCGTCAGCACCGCCCTCAAGCAGCATTGGGCCAAGATGGAAGCGCGCCACGAAAAGATGCATGACCATTGGCAGCATCATCAGGGCGCAGCTTCCGCGCCGGCCGCCAATCAGTAACGCATGGCGGTAAGTGCATGGCTAGCGCGCCATCGGGCGCGCGGTCGTGTGCCGTTGTGTAAACAGAAAACGCCGCGGAAGAGACTTCCGCGGCGTTTCTGTTTCAGCGAGAGACGGAGGGACAAGTCAGGTCACCGCCCGCTCAATCGCTCATTCAATCACCCGTTCAGCCGTTCAGCGAGCCGAGATCGAACACCAGCACCTCGGCGTCACGGCCCTGTTCGAGCGTCACCGTGGCGGCATCGACGATCATGGCAGCATCACCCGCTGTCAGCGCTTCGCCGTTGACCGTAAGCGCGCCACGCGCAACGTGAACATAGGCGCGCCGGCCAGTCTGCAACGGCAGCGTAGCCTGCTCGGCACCGTCGATCAACGCTGCATAAAGCGACGCGTCCGAATGAATCGTCACCGACCCGTCCCGTCCGTCCGGCGATGCGACGATACGCAAACGGCCACGCTTGTCGGCAGCGTCGAAGCGCTTTTCTTCGTAGCCCGGCTGATCGCCCGCGCGCTGCGGCAACACCCAGATTTGGAGCAGATGCACCGGCTCATCGTCCGACGCATTGAATTCGCTGTGCATCACGCCGGTGCCCGCGCTCATGCGCTGTACGTCGCCGTGGCGAATCGTCGAGCCGTTGCCCATGCTGTCCCGGTGAGCAAGCGCGCCGTCGAGCACATAGGTCACGATCTCCATGTCGCGGTGCCCGTGCGTGCCGAAGCCCTGGCCGCCTGCGATGCGATCTTCGTTGATAACGCGCAACGGTCCGAAGTGCATGTGCTCCGGGTCGTAGTAGTCGGCAAACGAGAAGCTGTGATACGAGTCGAGCCAGCCGTGGTTGGCGTGGCCTCGTTCAGCTGAGCGGCGGATCTCGATCATGCGGTTCTCCAGTGAGTGTGCGTTGTATTGCGATGCACAGAATGTATGGGCGCACAGCATCCAGAACAACCCGCGCCGGCGCACCGGATCGTTCCATAAATGCGCGCAATCGACACCCGGGGCGCGGCGCCGGGCACGAAACGGCGACCACCGCATACGGCAGCCCGCCGCGACACGAGCCCACGGCCGCACGACTGCGTGTCGGCAGGCGCCAAACTGGCATGGTGCGTACGTTCGGGTAAAATACCGCGCTTTTCGGGCGGACTCAGGCGTGCAGCCTTCTGCGTGAAATCGCGGATGACCACCGCGCGTGCCAATGGGGAAAACCCGCAGCAGCCGTGCAGGGCTCGCCAAAACGATCCGGCACGACAATTTTGACCGCCTAGAATAGCGACGGCCGGCCATAAGCTGGCGGTCATCGAGACTGTTAAAAATCACGACGATCCGCCGTGAGTCAGGAGAGACATGAAGAAGTTCGCAGTGTGCGTGGCGCTCAAGGCCACGACCACCGGCGCGATGTCGAAGGAAGGCAAACCGTGCGCATCGGCTTCGACGCTCGCGACCCGCCCTTCGCAGCGACTGCCGTCCAGGGCCAGCGGGTCGGTTTCAACACCGATCTGACGGGCCCGGCGCTTCGCGCCCAGGCTGCTCGGCAGCATCCGGAATCCGGGCGGACCCCCATGGGCCCGCCGTGAGCCCGGTAATACAGTCGGAAAACGCGCTGTCCAGCCGACCACGGCCGGACGGTCATGATTTGCTCAGCGGTGCAGTCAGACCGCGTCTTTCGCGATACGCACCTCACGTATCGTCGAGGACCTCATATGCTCCTTCAAGGCTACGGCCCGTTGCTTCTCAACGGCACCTGGCAGACCGTCAAGCTGGCGGTGCTGTCGCTTGCGTTCGCGTTTCTGCTGGGCTTGCTCGGCGCGGCGGCCAAACTGTCGAAAAACCGCGTCTCATACAGCATCGGCACGCTCTACACGACCCTCGTGCGCGGCGTGCCCGACCTCGTGCTGATGCTGCTGCTGTTCTATAGCCTGCAGATCGCCCTGAACAACCTGACCGATATGCTCGGCTGGGATCAGATTGACATCGACCCGTTCGTGGCCGGCATCGCGGTACTTGGCTTCATCTACGGGGCGTACTTCACCGAGACCTTCCGCGGCGCGTTTCTCGCCGTGCCGCGTGGCCAGCTCGAAGCGGGCAGCGCCTACGGCATGACGGGCTGGCAGGTGTTCTCGCGCATCATGTTCCCGCAGATGATGCGCTTCGCGCTGCCCGGCATCGGCAACAACTGGCAGGTGATGGTGAAGGCCACCGCGCTGGTGTCGATCATCGGCCTCGCCGATGTCGTGAAAGCCTCGCAGGACGCCGGCAAGGGCACCTTGCGGTTCTTCTTCTTCACCCTGCTTGCGGGGGGCATCTACCTCGTCATCACCACGGTCTCGAACTTCGTGCTGATGTACCTCGAAAAACGCTACTCGACCGGCGTACGAAAGGCGGATCTATGATCGAGATCATTCAGGAATACTGGCGCAACTACCTCTATACCGACGGCTATCGTTTAACCGGCGTCGTGATCACGTTGTGGCTGCTGGTGGTGTCGATCGGGCTCGGCTTCTGCCTGTCGATCCCGCTCGCGGTTGCGCGGGTCTCGAAGAAGAAGTGGCTCGCGCGCCTCGTGTGGCTCTATACCTATGTCTTCCGCGGCACGCCGCTCTATGTGCAGTTGCTGCTCTGCTACACGGGCCTCTACAGCCTCGAAGTGGTTCGCGATCACGCGCTCACCAATGCGTTCTTCCGCGACGGCATGCATTGCACGCTGCTCGCGTTCACGCTGAATACCTGCGCGTACACCACGGAGATTTTCGCCGGCGCCATCAAGGCGACGCCGTACGGCGAGATCGAAGCTGCGCGTGCCTATGGCATGTCGCCGTTCACGCTGTACCGGCGCGTGATCCTGCCGTCCGCGCTGCGCCGCGCGCTGCCGTACTACAGTAATGAAGTGATCCTGATGCTGCACGCCACGACGGTCGCTTTCACCGCCACCGTGCCGGACATCCTGAAGATCGCCCGCGATGTGAACTCGGCGACTTATCAGTCGTTCAATGCGTTCGGCCTCGCCGCCCTGCTCTACCTGGGTATCTCTTTCACGCTCGTGTGGCTGTTCCGCCGCGCCGAGCGCCGCTGGCTCGCTTATTTGCGGCCGCAAGGCAAATAAGCTGTCAAGGACCCCGAATCATGAACACCCGGAAGCAAATGCTCTTCGTCGACGAGCTGCATAAACAATACGGCGACAACCAGGTTCTCAAAGGCGTTTCGCTGCGTGCCAACGCAGGCGATGTCATCAGCGTGATCGGCTCATCCGGTTCGGGCAAGAGCACCATGCTGCGCTGTATCAACTTTCTAGAGCAGCCCAACGCCGGGCGCATCTTCGTCGACGGCGAAGAGGTCCGCACGCTGAAAGACAAAACCGGCGCGCTGAAAGTCTCCGATCCCAAACAGTTGCAGCGCGTGCGCACCCGGCTCGCCATGGTGTTCCAGCACTTCAACCTGTGGGCGCACATGACCGTGCTGGAGAACATCATCGAAGCGCCGGTCAACGTGCTCGGCCTGCCGCGCCGCGAAGCCGAGGAACGCGCCCGTCAATATCTGGAGAAGGTGGGTCTCGCGCCGCGCCTCGAGAAGCAATATCCGTCCCATCTATCGGGTGGACAGCAACAACGCGTGGCGATTGCGCGAGCGCTGGCCATGCATCCCGACGTCATGCTGTTCGACGAGCCGACCTCCGCACTCGACCCGGAACTGGTGGGCGAAGTACTGAAGGTGATGCAGACGCTCGCGGAAGAAGGCCGCACCATGATCGTGGTCACGCACGAGATGGCGTTCGCCCGCAACGTGTCGAACCAGGTGATGTTCCTGCATCAGGGGCGCGTCGAGGAAGAAGGGCATCCGGACGAAATATTCAGGAACACGAAGAGCGAGCGGCTCAAACAGTTCCTGTCCGGCAACCTTAAGTGACGTTTAAACAACGGTTAGGACTCCCTCTGTAGTCGATGTAGTATTACAAGGCGCTTTCAAACAGCGCCTTTTTTCATTTCTGCATGATATTTTGGGTTGCTAAACGTCCCAAATACCGCACGATCGTCCCGTTTGTTGCTCTACTCCCACCTTTTTACATCGTCAATAGTGGCAATCCTTAACGTTACCCTTGGCGAACCGTGATTCCCTTGTCAGACAAGGCTTTCATGATGTTTTGGGGAGGTCGTAATGGATCTGTCAGCACACCACTATTGCAATTTGGAGACACCTGCGCGGCCTCGGACCATTTTCTTCTCCCATCGAGGGGTATTTTTGATAAATTAGTAACCAAAGTACCAAAACAAAGTTCATTAAAAGTAGTTTTACTTCAAAACACGCAGAGGAGATACCGGTCGACGAGGGATCGGCATGACGCCAAAGACAGCTCCAGGCTGCACCGTCATGACACCACACCAATCGACCCAAACCGTCTCCCTGGTACGGATTTCTGTTCGGCGCCTCTGGCGTCCGGACACCATTCGCAGTACTGGGTTTTTCTTTTGACAGGGTATGGAGGAGAAGATGAAGAAAGCATTACTCGCCGCGGCGCTGATGTCGGCCGGTGTAGTTGCGCACGCTCAAAGCAGCGTGACGCTGTACGGTCGTCTGGATGCGGGTGTCGAATACATCAGCGGCCTGCCGAATGCCACTTACACGGGCTCCACCTCGCGTGTTCGCCTCGAGAGCGGCGACTGGGGCACCAGCCTGTGGGGCTTGAAGGGCGTGGAAGACATCGGTGGCGGCAATAAGGTGCTGTTCCAGTTGGAAGGCTCCTTCAGCACTGCAACCGGCCAACTCGGCTCCGCCGGCTCCATCTGGAATCGTTGGGCGACGGTCGGTGTAGCAAACGACCAGTTCGGTACCCTGCTCCTCGGTCGCGAACTGTTCATCTCCAACGGCGTGTGGGACTTTGACCCGTTCGGTCAATCGAACTGGTCGTCGGCATCGCTGGTCCGCGGCCGCAACTGGCCGCAGTCGAGCAACAACATTTCGTACCAGTCGCCGAAGCTCTACGGCTTTGACCTGTACGGCCAATACGCCTTCTCGAACTCGACGGCCTTCAACGGCGGCAACGGTTCGGCACAAGGTCGTGAAGACGGTCTGCAGTTGACGTACACGAACTCGCTGTTCCAGTTGCGCGGTCTGTATGACGAAATCCGCAACAACATCAACGGTAGCCTCGGCGATCCGACTTCGGGCGCTCCGAACGGTCCGTTCAGCTACGGCCGCGAGTACTTCGCGGGCGTGAACGTGTTCCTCGGCCAGTTCAAGATCCAGGCTGTGTACCAGGCAGCACGTACGTCGGGTGAAACCGGTGTACCTATCGGCACGCCGACGACGACCGACCAGGAATGGGGCGGTGTGACGTGGCAAGCAACGCCGGCAGCAGCGCTGATCGCAGCTGTGTATCACGTCAACGCCAACAACGGTGGCGGCAACGCGAACATCTACACGGTTGGTGGTTCGTACAACCTGTCGAAGCGCACGTTGCTCGACATCCAGGTTGCCCAGACGCGTAACAGCAAGACGGCCAACTTCGGTCTGGACGCAAACGGTCCGGGTAATGGCGGCGACGGTTCGGGCGGCTCGTTCAACGAGAACCCGATTCACGGTCACCAGCAGACCGGCGTTTATGCAGGCATCCAACACTCGTTCTAATCGAACGGTGTAAGAACAACAGCTTTAGAAACTTTTTCACGCTGCTGCGAGAGGCGCGTATCGGTGCGATGTCCGAAAGGGTATCGCACCGTTTTTTATTGGTGCGCGCGGCTCTGCGTCCGCGGCACGTTCCTGCGTGACTCGTTAGACTGCCGCTTCGTTTTCCTCGCCGGTGCGAATGCGGATCACCCGCTCCACTTCCGCCACGAAGATCTTGCCGTCGCCAATCTTGCCGGTGCGCGCCGCGCCGATGATCGCGTCGATCACCTGGTCGCACTGATCGTTCGCCACCACCACTTCGATCTTCACTTTCGGCAGGAAGTCGACCACGTATTCGGCGCCGCGATACAGCTCCGTGTGACCCTTCTGTCTTCCGAAGCCTTTGACTTCAGTAACCGTCAACCCGGTCAGGCCGACTTCTGCGAGCGCTTCCCGGACTTCGTCGAGTTTGAACGGTTTGATGACTGCAGTGATGCGCTTCATGGCGTACCTCGTCTCTTGAGCGGATAGGGATTTGGAAAATCGAAAGGAAACAGATAGGTTTGATTCTACGCTGCGGCGCGACCCGCAAGCCGGTCCTGCTTCACTCGACCGGCTCGGTGTAGCGCGACGTGATCGGATAACGCCAGTCGCGGCCGAACGCACGATGCGTCACGCGAATGCCGATCGGCGCCTGACGCCGCTTGTATTCGTTGATCTTGATGAGGCGCGTGACGCGCTTCACGTCGTCCACCGCATACCCCGCCGCAATGATCTCGGCCAGCGAGCGATCTTCTTCCATGTACATGCGCATGATGGCGTCCAGCACCTCGTACGGCGGCAGGCTGTCCTGATCGGTCTGGTTCTCGCGCAGTTCGGCCGACGGCGCCCTCGTGAGGATCCGCTCCGGAATGATGTTCTGGCTGGGGAATGTCGTCGCCGCGTTGCGGTAATGGCACAGGCGGTAAACCAGCGTCTTGGCGATGTCCTTGATGACGGCGAAACCGCCGGCCATGTCGCCGTACAAGGTGCAATAACCGACCGCCATTTCGCTCTTGTTGCCGGTAGTCAGCACGATCGAGCCAAACTTGTTCGACAACGCCATCAGCAACGTGCCGCGAATCCGTGCCTGGATGTTTTCTTCGGTAGCGTCTTCCGCGCGGCCGGCAAACTCATCCGCGAGCGAAGTGCGAAAGGCGTCGAACATCGGTGCAATTGCGATCTCGTCGTAGCGCACGCCGACCCGGCGCGCCATCTCGGCGGCGTCGGTGGTCGAGATGTCCGCTGTGTAGCGCGACGGCATCATCACCGCACGCACCCGCTCGGCGCCGAGCGCGTCGCAGGCGACGGCCAGCACCAGTGCGGAATCCACGCCGCCCGACAGACCGATCAGCGTGCCCGGAAAGCCGTTTTTGTTGATGTAATCGCGCACGCCCATGACGAGCACCGCATACACCTGCGCCTCCAGCGACTGCTCGGGTGCAATCGTGCTGGACACGGGATGCGCGCCGTCGAATTCGACGATGGCGTGCCCCTCTTCGAACTGCGCCATCTTCGCGACCATTTCGCCGTTGCCGTCCAGCACGAACGAGCCGCCGTCGAACACGAGTTCGTCCTGCGCGCCGACCATGTTCACGTAGACCATCGGCAGGCCGGTCTCGCGGATTCGCGCCCGCAGCATGTCGACCCGCACGGCTTCCTTGTTGAGGTGGTACGGCGAACCATTCGGAATCAGCAGCACCTGGGCGCCGGCTGCCTTGGCCTGCTGCGCCGCCGGCGCGTGCCAGACGTCCTCGCAGATCACGATGCCGTACTTGACACCGTCCAGCTCGAATACGAACGGCTGAGGATCCGACGCGAAGTAGCGCTTCTCGTCGAACACTTCGCTGTTGGGCAGATCCTGCTTCAGATAGGTGCCCACCACCGCACCGTCGACGATCAGCGAAGCGGCGTTGAACGTATCGGTTGGCGGCACGCCGCGCTCGATTGGCGCGTTTGCTTTACCATGGCCGTGCGCGGCGTCGCGGTGCGGATGACCGACCACGACGTGCAGGCCGGTGAACGGCTTCAGTTGCGCCGCGAGATCGGCCAATGCAGCGGCGCTAGCCGCATAGAAGGCGGGGCGCAGCAGCAGGTCTTCAGGCGGATAGCCGGACAGCGCGAGTTCCGGCGCGACGAGCAGCTTCGCACCGTCGTTGTGCGCAGCGCGAGCCGCGGCGACGATTTTGGCGACGTTGCCGGCGAAGTCGCCGACGGTGACATTGAGTTGGGCAAGAGCGATTCGGGTCTTCATGGCAGGATCGGGGGCAAGCCGCGCGGCTTGCCGGTTACGGCGAGCGAGATCGCTCGACGCAACGGACATACACACGGACAAACGAACGACGCTTCGCTACGCGCGGAGCACCGCTCAGATCAGGAACAGTCAAACAGATTGAACCAGCAACGCTTTGATTATCGCACGGGCATCCTGGCCTCACCCTCCGAGGTGGACGCCGCCGAGTGGAACGCCCTCCTCGCCCAGCAGGCACAGCCCACGCCATTTCTGCGGCATGAGTTCCTGAGCGCGCTGCATGCGAGCCAGGCCGCGGTCGCCGATACCGGCTGGGCGCCGCAGTTCGTCACGCTGACCGACCCGCACACGGACCGGCTGGTGGCGGCGGCACCGGTGTACCTGAAGGGCCATTCCTACGGCGAGTACGTGTTCGATTGGGCCTGGGCCGACGCCTACAAGCGCAACGGCCTTGCGTACTATCCGAAGCTGCTGTGCGCCGTGCCGTTCACGCCGGTGCAGGGCAACCGCCTGCTGGCCGCCAGCCCGCACGCGCTGCGCCAGCTCGCCGCGACGCTCGTGACGTTTGCCGAACAGGCGGACGTGTCGTCGCTGCACGTCCTGTTTCCGACCGCCAGCGAGGCCGACCTGCTCACGGAACTTGGCATGATGCAGCGCGAAGGAGTGCAGTTTCACTGGCTGAACGACGGCTATCGCGACTTCGACGAGTTCCTTTCGACGCTCGAACAGAAGAAGCGCAAGAACATCCGCGCGGAGCGCCGCAAGGTGCGCGAAGCGGGCGTGACGATGCGCCGCGTGCGCGGCGAAGACATCAGCGACGCCGAATGGCGCTTCTTCGTCAAATGCTACAAGCAGACCTACCGTGAGCACTTTTCGAGTCCGTATCTGAACCTCGAATTTTTCCGCACCATCGGCGCAACGATGCCGGAGAACCTGCTGCTCGTGATCGCCGAATATGACGGCAAGCCGATTGCGAGCTCGCTGGTGGTGTATCAGCGCGATGAAAAAACGGGCGGCACGCTGTTCGGCCGCTACTGGGGCGCGCTCGAACACGTGCCGTGCCTGCACTTCGAAACCGCTTATTACCAGCCGCTCGAATTCTGCATCGAAGAGAAACTCGCCGTGTTCGAAGGCGGCGCGCAAGGCGAGCACAAGATGGCGCGCGGCTTTCTGCCCACCGTCACGCGTTCGGCGCACTGGCTCGCGCACCCGGGGTTTTCCGATGCCGTGGCGCGTTTTCTCGACAGCGAAACGAACAGCATCCACGCCTACGTCGACGAGTTGCGCGACCACAATCCGTTCAAGAGCTAAGCGATGCCGTGGTTTCTCTATCTGATCGAATGCGCTGACGGCAGCGTCTACACCGGCATCGCCGTCGACGTCGAGGCGCGCTTCGAGAAGCACCTGAATGGCACCGGCGCGCGCTATACGCGCTCGCGCAAGCCGTTGCAGGTGCTGGCGTCGTTCGAACTCGCGGACCGCTCGAGCGCGTCGAGCGCGGAGTACTGGGTCAAGCGTTTGACTGCGCCTGAGAAGCGGGCACTGGCGGCGGGAGTGCGCACGCTCGAATCGGTGTTACCCGTGCCGACGCAGACCGAAGCGAGTACAGAGGCCGAGGCGTCAGGCGATCAATAACGTTTGCCGCCGTATGAAAAAACCGCGCTGCCCTCTCCGGGTCAGCGCGGTCTTTTACTTCTGGAACAGCTGACGAGCTTACTTCTGGTAGTTCGCCACGCCTTCGCTGATTTCCTTGTGCGCGGCTTCAAGGTCGGCCCAGCCTTCGACCTTCACCCACTTGCCCTTCTCGAGCGCCTTGTACTGTTCGAAGAAGTGCTTGATCTGGTCTTTCAGGTACGCCGGCACGTCGTCGATCGACTTCAGGCTGGCCGTCATCGGGCAGACCTTGTCGTGCGGCACCGCGACCAGCTTGGCGTCGACGCCCGATTCGTCCGTCATCTGCAGCATGCCCAGCGCACGTGCGCGCACCACCGAGCCAGCCAGCAGCGGGAACGGCGTGATCACCAGCACGTCGACCGGGTCGCCGTCGCCCGACAGCGTCTGCGGAATGAAGCCGTAATTGGCCGGATAGCGCATGCCGGTGCTGATGAAGCGGTCGACGACGAGCAGGCCCAGATCCTTGTCTGCTTCGTACTTGACCGGATCGCTTTGCGCCGGGATTTCGATGATGACGTTGAAATCGTGCGGAAGATCTTTGCCAGCGGGGACGTGATTGAAGCTCATGAGGGCTCTCTGAACAGGATGAAATTCGGAACACAGCGCGCAATACGACGCCTAACGGAGGTTGGGCGCGGCACGGCGGGCCGGACGTGCGGAATACGTCATTATAGCCAAACGGCCGATGGCACCGCCCGGACGATCGGCGCGATAATCGTTGCGAACGCGAGTACGGGAGCATGCATGGAAGAAGCGAAACACTTCATCGGCAGCGAATGGGTCGCCCCGGCCGGCGGCGAGACGATTCCCGTGCTCGATCCGTCCGACGGGCAGCCTTTCGCGCAACTGGCCCGCGGCACCGCAGCGGATATCGAGGCTGCGGTACGGGCCGCGCGGCGCGCCTTCGAAGGCCCATGGGGTGCGGCCAGCGCCGCCGACCGGGGCCGCGTTCTGTACCGCCTGTCCATGCTGGTGGCCGCGCGCCACGAAGAACTGGCGCAACTCGAAGCGCGCGACACCGGCAAGCCATTGCGCCAGGCGCGCGCGGACGCGGCTGCACTGGCCCGCTATTTCGAGTTCTACGCGGGCGCCGCCGACAAGCTGCACGGCGAAACCCTGCCCTATCAGACCGGCTACACCGTTTTCACGGTACGCGAGCCGCACGGCGTGACCGGCCACATCGTGCCGTGGAACTACCCGATGCAGATCTTCGGCCGCAGCGTCGGCGCGGCGCTCGCGGCGGGCAACGCCTGCGTTGTCAAACCGGCGGAGGACGCCTGCCTGTCAGTGCTGCGAGTCGCCGAACTTGCCGCAGAGGCTGGTTTGCCGGCCGGCGCGCTGAACCTCGTCACGGGTTACGGCCACGAAGCGGGCAGCGCGCTCGCGCGTCACCCCGGTATCGACCACATCTCGTTCACGGGTTCGCCGCAGACCGGCAAGCTGGTCGCGCAGATGGCCGCCGAGAATCACGTCCCGGTCACGCTCGAACTGGGCGGCAAGTCGCCCCAACTCGTTTTTGCCGACGCCGATCTCGACGCGGCGTTGCCCGTACTCGTTGCGGCGATCGTGCAAAACGCCGGACAGACCTGTTCTGCGGGCAGCCGCGTACTGATCGAGCGGTCGATCTACGAGCCCCTGCTCGACCGCCTCGGCGCCGCGTTCAGTGCGCTGCGGGTCGGCCCATCACACGCCGATCTCGACTGCGGGCCGCTCATCAGTGCCAGACAGCAGCAACGTGTGTGGGATTTCCTCTCCGACGCGCATCACGACGGCATTGCCATGGCGGCGCATGGCGAAGTGATCCACGAGGCGCCGGAAACCGGCTTCTATCAGGCGCCCACACTGTTGCGCGATGTGCCGCCAGGCCACCGGCTGGCCAACGAGGAAGTGTTCGGACCGGTGCTCGCCGCCATGTCCTTCGCCGACGAAGACGAAGCGGTCGCGCTCGCGAATGGCACGCCGTACGGACTCGTCGCCGGCATCTGGACACGCGACGGCGCGCGCCAGTTGCGCCTCGCGAGGCGGGTGCGTTCGGGCCAGGTGTTCATCAACAACTACGGTGCGGGCGGCGGGATCGAATTGCCGTTCGGCGGCGTCAGGCATTCCGGCCATGGCCGTGAGAAAGGCTTCGAGGCGCTTTACGGCTTCACCGTGCTGAAAACGGTGGCAATCCGGCACGGTTAGCCGGATCGGCAGCCGCGTGGGCGGAAGCATCAGCCCATGTGCAGACGCAGACGCAGGTGCAGGCGTAGGCAGGCGCAGGCAGATGCAGCGAGCAATACCCACGCGAACCCATACGGAGACATCATGCGGTTGACAGGTAAAACAGCCATCGTCACGGGTGGCGGCTCGGGTTTCGGCGAGGGCATTGCCAAGACCTATGCGCACGAAGGCGCGAACGTGGTCATCAACGATCTGAACGCTGCTGCCGCCCAACGCGTCGCGAGCGAAATCGCACTGGCGGGCGGCAAGGCTATCGCCGTGCCCGGCGACGTCACGCAGCGCGCCGACTGGGATCGGCTGCGCGAGGCGGCGCTCGAAGATTTCGGTAGCGTACAGGTGGTTGTCAACAATGCCGGCACGACGCATCGCAACAAGCCGGTGCTGGAGGTGACCGAGGCCGAGTTCGATCGCGTCTATGCCGTCAACGTCAAGAGCATCTACTGGAGCGTGCAGGCGTTCGTGCCGTATTTCCGCGAGCAAGGCGGCGGCGTGTTCATCAATATCGCCTCGACCGCAGGCGTGCGGCCCCGGCCGGGCCTCGTCTGGTACAACGGCAGCAAAGGCGCGGTCATCATCGCCAGCAAGGCGCTCGCCGCCGAGTTGGGACCGGAGCGCATCCGCGTGAACTGCGTGAATCCCGTGATCGGCGAAACCGGGTTGCTGTCCGAGTTCATGGGCGTCGAAGATACGCCCGAGAACCGCAAGCGCTTTCTGGCCGGCATCCCGCTCGGCCGTTTTTCGACGCCGCAGGATATCGCTAACGCCTGCCTGTATCTGGCCTCGGACGAAGCCGATTTCATCACCGGCATTTGCCTCGAAGTGGACGGCGGGCGCTGCGTGTAGTCACCTCGGAGGTTGCTCGCCCCGAGAACCCGCGCTCACACCACATTCATCGCCAGCGCGCTTTCCCGATAGTGCAGGCTCGCCTTCTCGCCATCGCCGAGCTGTTCGTGCAATCGCGCCAGTGCCCGATGCGAACGGATCTTCAGCGTCTCGTTGTCGGCCAGCTTCAGCGCCGTCTCGAGGAACGACTGCGCCTTGCCCCACAGCTGTTGATGCAGGCACAGACGGCCCAGCGTGAACATCAGATCGGCGTCCTCTGGACGTTCTTTCTGCCAGCCTTCAGCCTTCTGGATCAGCGGCAAGGCGTCGCCGCCGGCGGTATCCGGATAGCGGCGCAACAGACGTGCGTCCCAGTTCTGCGCCAGCGCTTCTTCGACGATCCTGCGCGCGTCCTGCGGACGATTCAGCGTCACCAGCAGTTCAGCCGCCAGATCGGCGAGGCGCGGAGAGTGCCGCTCGGTGGGCGAAAGCGAATGCCACAGTTCCAGCAGCGCATCGGCGTTATGACGACGGTCGCGCAGCAGGTTCTCGGCTGCGAGCTGGCGCAAACGCACCGCCACCGCCGGGTGAATCGCCTCGCGTTTTTCGAGCGTCTTGACCAGCTTGAGCACCTCGCTCCAGTTCTTCAACTGTTGCTGCGCACGCAACATGATCTGCTGTGCATGAATGCGGCGTCCGCCTTGCGATTGCATCTCCGTCAACGCGGCGAGCGCGCCGTCCGCATCGCGGCCGTCGGCGCGCATGTCGGCGGTTGCCATGAGGCGCGCGTCCTGCCAGTCAGGCTCGTCGATCTTCGCCAGCCATTCGTCGCGCCGTGCGTATTCGTGCATGCGGTGCGCGGCCGTCGCCGCCACCAGCCCCGCTGCCCCCTTGTTGTCGCCGTTGGCGAGTGCGTCGCGGGCCGCCTTTTCAGCACGTGAGAAGCGGCCGGCATACAGATTGCCGATTGCATCGCGCAGTGCCGCATGTGCTTTCGCCACACGCGAACGCGCCCGGTACGCGGCCACGCGCTGCGGCATGCGCCAGATGTTGCGCACGATGCGCAGCAACGCGTACACCACGATAAACAGCACGACGAGTGCGACTACGAAGAGGTTCAGCGACACGTCCACGCGGTACGGCGGATAGACAAGCAACACCTGTCCGGCATCGAAACGCCCGACCGTCGCCAGCGCGACAGCGATGACAAACAGCAAGGCCAGCCAAAGAAGTCCCCGGATTGCCATGATTAACCCCGGCTCCGGTATTGATTGACGGCCTGCAGGCTCGTATTCAGGTTCGGCACTTCAACCGCCGCCGAGCCCGCGTCCACGTCGTTCACCAGCCCGCGCACGGTTTGCGTGCGTTTGGATGCGTTGTCGAAATAGCGTCCAAGCGCCGCGTCGGCCGCGTGCAGGTCGGACTTCAGCATGGTCTGGTTGCGCGAAAGCAGCGCGAGGCGCGCCGACAGCAAGCGCAGCTTCAGATTCTCACGCACGAAGTAGCCCTCGTCGGGCGTGACGAGCATGGCATCGGCGTTGTCGATGCGGCGCACCTGCACGAGACTCGTCAACTGCTGGGCGATACCCGCCGAGAACTGCTGCCACCACACTTTCCAGCGCGGCTCGCCGGTGGCCGCCGCGATCTGCGCGGAATCGGCCGGCGTCGTGGCATGCGGCACCGTGTGCGCAATCAGCGCTTCGCCGCTGAGCGGCAGCGAGTCGACCTGGTCGATCGCGTTATCGAGCTTGATGGCGAGGCCGGTCAGGTCGGTGGACGGCGCCGACTTCAGCTTGTCGATGTCCTGTGCAATCGCCTTGCGCACCGCCATCACCTGGGCGCCGTCCGAGGCAGCCAGACGCGTATCGGCGCTTTGCAACGCGAACAGCGCGAGCTGCGTGTTACCCGTCAGTTGCAACTGCTGGCTCGCGCTGGAGAGCATCTGCCCCACTTCGGCGAGGGTCCAGTCGTCGCGATTGCGGGCGAGGTCCGCGTATTGCTGTTGCAGCGCCTGCTCGGCCTGCTGCGCATCGGTCAGCTTACCCTCGAGCTGCGACATCTGCGAATCGATCTCGTGCACGGTCGCCACGGCCTGATCGGTCTTCACGCTGAGCGCGGCAGTCTGCGCGTCGTTGGCCTGCTGGCGCTGCGTCAACTGCTGGTCGAGACGGATGACCTTGCGATTGAGCGCAATGCCGCCGGCTATGGCAGCACACGCAACGATCACCACGACAAACCACAGCAGCGGTCCGCTCGCGCTGCGGCGCTGTTGCGCTTCGTAGGGCGTGAAGGGGGGATTGGGCGGCAACGCGGTGGTCGCAGCCGGCTGGGGTGAAGCGTTCGTGGAAGCGTTCGTTTCTGTCATGCGTGAGTGAGCCGGGTTGGTCGGTACCGGTTGAACAACGGAAGGTACGGCAGCAAGCAAGGCACGGGCAATGCGTTCATCGCCCGCACCCGACACCGTAATGCTATCAAAACCCAGTCCCAGCGCGGTCTGCGCGATACGTGGATGTGGCGTGACGAGCGTGGCGCGCTTCAATTGCGCGATCTCGACGCCGTTCAGGTGCTCGCGCGCGAGCTCGTCCAGGTTGCGCACGCCCTCGGAACTGGTGACGAGCCATGCATGCGGCTCGCCCGCCAGCAACTCGTGCACGCGCGTCCAGGCGGCCATTGATGGCTCCGGCACGAGACGCCGGTAGGCCGCCACGGTTTCCACTTCGACGCCCGCTTCGCGCAGCCGCTCGGCCAGCCATTCACGGCCGCCGTCGCCGCGCACGATCAGCACGCGCCGGCCTTCGAGCGAGGCCGCGCCCAGCGAGGCGTCGATGGCGGCGAAGAGCGCCTCGGAGTCGAAGCGCGCCGCCTCGTCGTCCGCCGCAACCGCGGGACTGATGACCTGATACGCCGGCGCTTCGACGCCGTGCCGGGCGAGCGCCGCGACGCTGCCCGGGCCGACCACGCCGACCGGCAACGCATGCGGCCAGATCGCGCCGGACTCGGCAAACGCATGGTCGACCGCGTTGGGCGAGACGAACACCACCAGCGCATAACGTTCGAGCGCGCCTAGCGCCGCATGCAATGGCGCAAGGTCTTCAGCGGGCGCAATGTCGATCAGCGGGAAGTCGAGCGTGGCGATGCGGGCGGCCGCGAGTTGCGCGGCCAGCGCCGTCGACTGTCCCGCCGGACGCGTGACGACGACCGTATACGGCGCCGCGCCGTTCGAGTTGGGGGATGAGTTGATGCCTGCCGCTGCAGCCATCACGCGGCAGTCGCCGGACCGCTCGCCGTGCTGAGCGCCCGGACGATTTCAAGCGCACCCTGGCTTTCGAGCGCGCTCGCCACCTCTCGGCCCAACTGCAGTGCCCGTTCGATCGTCGGCGCGGGTGCCGAGGCCTGCGCGCTCAGCACGCGCTGACCGTCGGGCGTTGCCACGATGCCGCGCAGATGCAAGGCGCCGTCATGCCAGCTGGCATAGGCCGCCAGCGGCACTTCGCAACTGCCGCCCAGCGCGCGCGACACCATCCGCTCCGCCTCGACGGCAGCCGCGGTGTGCTCGTGATGCAGCGGTGCAAGCCAGGCTTCCAGTTCAGGACGACCCGCGCGAATCTCGATGCCGAGCGCGCCTTGCCCCGCCGCCGGCAAACAGTCGGCCGGATCGAGGTAGGCGCGAATGCGCTCGCCGAGACCCAGACGCTTGAGACCGGCAGCGGCCAGAATGATGGCCGCGTAATCGCCTCGGTCGAGCTTCGCGAGCCGCGTATCCAGATTGCCGCGCAATGGCTGCACCACCAGATGCGGATGACGCACCCTCAGCATCGCCTCGCGACGCAGACTGGAAGTGCCCACCACGCTGCCCGCGGGTAGCGCGGCAAGCGAATCGTAGGTGCTCGAGACGAAGGCATCGCGCGGGTCTTCGCGCTCCATGATGGTGGGCAGCGTGAAGCCCGGCGGCAGCTCCATGGGCACGTCTTTGAGCGAATGCACGGCCAGATCGGCGCGGCCCTCGGCCAGGGCGTTTTCCAGTTCCTTCACGAACAGGCCCTTACCGCCGACCTTCGATAGCGTGCGATCGAGAATTTGATCGCCACGTGTCGTCATCCCGAGGATTTTTACGTCACAAGATGGATATAATTTGTGCAGCGCACACCGCACGTGTTCGGCCTGCCACATCGCAAGGCGGCTTTCCCGCGAAGCGATGACAAGGGTCGAAGGCGGTGGCGCCGAAAGCGTCTCGGAGTTCATTGCAAGGTCAGTGGATGACGGGGAGTAATAACAAACAATGTTAGCACGCGCTCCAGCCTTGTTTTATCGGCCTGTTGGCCAGGCTGGCGCGCCACCGTCGGAGGAGACGGGCCCGCTCGCGCTACGTCGGAAGGCTTCAGTCCCATGCCATGCCGCCGTTCACGCACGATCGTTCGCGCGCCCGGCCGCATCATGCGGGATGATGCAATGCGACGTACCGCGCGATAGCACCGGGGGCCTCGCCTCTCCCGCCTGCTGGCAGCGTTGTTTGCCGCTCCGCTTTGTGCCGCTCTCGCCGTAGCGTTTTTTCGTGCAGTTCGCCGGGCGGCCCGTGTCGCGCGGCTGCCGCGCAAACGTCGTGCTTCGCAGTCCATGCGCCGTTCGCAGTTCGTGCGCAGTGTTCAAGTAGTAGCAGTCCTTCTCTCTTTAGACCCTGGCTTCCCTGAGGAAACCCATCGTGACGTCTTCCGGATCGGCGCGCCCTGCCCGCCGCAACACTGCATCGCTCAACGGTTCTGCGGGTGCGCCCGTAGTCGCCCCTACCGCACCGGCCACGTCCAGCGCCTTGTCCAAACGCAGCACCGCCAGTCCGGCCAAGTCGAAACAGGCCACCAAAGCGGTCAAGCCAGGCAAGCCAGCCAAAGCAGTCAAAGCCGACAAGGCGGCCAGCAGCGCCAAAGCCAGCAAGGCCGTGAGGCCGCAGGCCGGCAACGACGTGGCAGCCACGGTCCTGCATGCGGTATCGAAAGAGGCCGCGGCGCCCGCGCAGAAAGCCGGCAGCCGCACCCGCGAGGACAAGGACCAGCCGCTCTTCCAGGACATCCGCTATCTGGGACGCCTGCTGGGCGACGTGGTGCGCGAGCAGGAAGGCGACGCGGTATTCGACGTGGTCGAGACAATCCGCCAGACCGCCGTGCGGTTTCGCCGCGAAGACGACAGCAGCGCCGCGCAGACGCTCGACAAGAAGCTGCGCTCGCTGAGTCCCGAACAGACCGTGAGCGTGGTGCGGGCGTTCAGCTATTTTTCGCACCTGGCGAACATCGCCGAAGACCGTCATCGCAACCGCCGCCACCGCATCCACGCGCTGGCCGGATCAGCCGCGCAATCCGGCACGATTGCCTACGCGCTCGAACGGCTGATGGAAGCCAACGCCGCCGCCACGCCGGTCTTGCAGCAATTCTTCAACGACGCGCTGATCGTTCCGGTGCTCACCGCGCACCCAACCGAAGTGCAGCGCAAAAGCATTCTGGACGCCCAGCACGACATCGCCCACCTGCTTGCGGAGCGCGACCAGCCGCTCACCGAGCGCGAACGCACCCACAACGAAGCCATGCTGCGCGCCCGCGTCACCTCGCTGTGGCAAACGCGGATGCTGCGCGACGCGCGCCTGACGGTGGCCGACGAAATCGAGAACGCGCTGTCGTACTACCGTGCGACCTTCCTCGAAGAAATTCCCGCCCTGTACGCGGATATCGAAGCCGCGCTCGCCGAGCACGGTCTCGACGCGCGTCTGCCGGCGTTCTTCCAGATGGGCAGCTGGATTGGCGGTGACCGCGACGGCAACCCGAACGTGAGCGCCGCGACGCTCGAAGAAGCGATCACGCGCCAGGCCGCAGTGATCTTCGAACACTATCTGGAGCAGGTGCACAAGCTCGGCGCCGAGCTCTCGGTGTCCAACCTGTTGACCGGTGCGAGCGATGCCGTGAAGGCGCTGGCCGCCGCGTCGCCGGACCAGTCGCCGCACCGCGTCGACGAGCCGTATCGTCGGGCGCTGATCGGCATCTATACGCGGCTGGCGGCAAGCTCGCGCGTGCGGCTCGGGGAAGGCGCCGTGCCGTTGCGCAGCGCCGGACGAGGCGCGGCTCCGGTGCGGGCGCAACCATACGAGGATGCCGACGCCTTCGCGCGAGATCTGCATGTGCTGATCGATTCGCTCACCGAACATCACGGCGCGTCGCTGGCGAGCCCGCGTCTGTCGCCGCTGGCGCGTGCCGCCGAAGTATTCGGCTTCCACCTCGCCAGCATCGACTTGCGGCAAAGCTCGGATATCCACGAAGCGGTGATTGCCGAATTGCTCCAGCGCGCCGGCGTCGAAGAAAACTACGCCGGCCTGTCCGAAGCCGACAAGCTACGCGTGCTGCTCGCCGAACTCGCGCAACCGCGGTTGCTGCGCTCGCCGTATCTGGACTACTCGGAACTCGTGAAAAGCGAACTGGGCGTGCTCGAAGCCGCCCGCGTGACGCGCGAGAAGTTCGGCACGCGCGCCGTGCGCAACTACATCATTTCCCACACGGAAACCGTCAGCGATCTGGTCGAAGTGATGCTGCTGCAAAAGGAAACCGGTCTGCTGCACGGCCTCCTTGGCGACGCGCATCACCCGGCCAAGGCTGGCTTGATGGTAATTCCGCTGTTCGAGACGATTCCCGACCTGCAAAACGCGCCGCACATCATGCGCGATCTGATCGCGCTGCCAGGGGTCGACTCGCTGATCGAACACCAGGGCGGCGAGCAGGAAGTCATGCTCGGCTATTCGGACAGCAACAAGGACGGCGGCTTCCTCACGTCCAACTGGGAGTTGTATCGCGCCGAACTCGCGCTGGTCGCGCTCTTTAACGAACGCGGCGTGACGCTGCGCCTGTTCCACGGCCGGGGAGGCACAGTCGGACGCGGCGGCGGCCCGACCTATCAGGCGATCCTTTCGCAACCGCCGGGCACGGTCGACGGTCAGATTCGCCTGACCGAACAGGGCGAGGTGATTGCCAGCAAGTTCGGCAATCCGGAAATCGGCCGGCGCAACCTCGAAACCGTGGTCGCTGCCACCCTCGAAGCCTCGTTGCTGCCGCACGGCAACACGCCCGCGCAATTGCCGGCCTTCGAGGAAACCATGCAGCAACTATCCGACGCGGCGATGGCGTCGTATCGCGCGCTGGTCTACGAGACACCTGGGTTCAAGGAGTATTTCTTCGAGTCCACACCGATCGCGGAAATTGCCGAACTGAACATCGGCAGCCGTCCGGCCTCGCGCAAGCTGCAGGATCCGAAGCAACGCAAGATCGAAGACCTGCGCGCCATTCCGTGGGGTTTTTCGTGGGGCCAATGCCGCCTGTTGCTGACCGGCTGGTACGGCTTCGGCAGCGCGGTGGCCGCGCATCTGGACAGCGCGCCCTCGGATGCCGAGCGCACCCGCCGCCTTGCGCTCCTGAAGAAAATGCACAAGACGTGGCCGTTCTTCTCGAATCTGCTGTCGAACATGGACATGGTGCTGGCGAAGACCGACCTCGCGGTCGCCTCGCGTTACGCCGCGCTCGTGACCGACAAGAAGCTGCGCAAGCATGTGTTCGAGCGTATCGTCGCGGAGTGGGAACGCACCTCGCGCGTGCTGACGGAAATCACCGGCAAGAGCGAACGCCTGGCGGATAACCCGCTGCTCGCACGTTCGATCAAGAACCGCTTCCCTTACCTCGATCCGTTGAATCACCTGCAGGTGGAACTGCTCAAGCGCCACCGCGCAGGGGAGACGAATGTCCGCCTGAATCGCGGGATTCATCTGACCATCAACGGGATTGCGGCGGGCTTGCGTAATACCGGCTGATGCCGGGGTGAAGGGATTTGTCACCGGCGCGCATGATTTTCTGAGCGGGATATCCGAAGCGCTCCGTACTGCATAGCAGTACGGAGCGCTTTGTTTTGCGCGGTCGCTCTGCTGCGGAGTGGTGGGCGGTCGCAGCTCAGCGGCAGCGGCAGCGAAGGAGTTGACGACCGCACGCACCACGGATGCACGCACATGCGGTTCCCACCGCTACAATAGAGGCGCCTTGTACCAGTACAGATCGAGCAATTATTCTGGTATCCCCACCTCCCCCTTTGCCGACACGATGAGCACGCCGTCCTCCGCCGATCCTTCCCCGCCTCCGCTCGATGCGACGCCCGCGCACGCGCTGGGCGATTTCATCCGCGCGCACCGCGAGCGGCTGTCGCCGCAGGCGGTCGGTTTGCCGCCTGGCCCGCGTCGCCGCACGCCGGGCTTGCGGCGCGAGGAAGTCGCGCAGTTGTGCGGTGTCAGCCCCACCTGGTACACGTGGATCGAACAAGGACGGCCGGTTTCGGCATCTGCCGATGCGTTGGCGCGGATCGCCGTGGCGCTGCAACTGTCGCGCGCCGAGCGGGCCTATCTGTTCGAACTGGCGGCCCAGCGCGACCCGGCCGAGCCTGACCCGGCTGCCGCCGACGCCCCCGCGACGCTGCTCGAAACGGTGCAACTGGTCAACGCGCCCGCTTACGTGCTGGACCGGCAATGGAATGCGCTGGCGTGGAACGAGCGCGCCGCGGACCTGTTCGTGGGCTGGCTTGATGGCAGCCATGACCGCAATCTGCTGCGCTTCACCTTTACGGAAGCGGCGGCGCGCGAACTGATTGTCGATTGGGAGACGCGCGCCCGACGGCTGGCCGCCGAGTTTCGCGCCGACTCGATCCGCCACCTGACGGACGCCCCCACGCGCGGCCTGATCGACACGCTGACCAGCACGAGCGACGCGTTTGCCCGCTTCTGGGCGTCGCAGGACGTGGGCGAGCGCGAAGGCGGCCGGCGCGAATTCAACCATCCGCGCGACGGACGGGTCGTGTACGACCAGATCACCTTCAAGCCGGCGCACCGGGAGGATCTGAAGCTGGTGGTGCTGGTACGGGAGTAGCCGCGCCGCCGGATGTTAAAATCGATGCCTTGTTCGTTTCGGCGGCGCCTCTACCGTCGAGAGCTTTTCCACCGCACGTTCTTCACTGCCCCAACACCATGACGTCCCAACTGCACAAAAAAGGCGAAGCCTGGTCGGCTCGCTTCTCGGAGCCGATGTCGGAGCTCGTCAAACGCTATACATCGTCGGTTTTCTTCGATAAGCGACTGGCGCTCGTCGATATCCAGGGCTCGCTCGCGCACGCGGCGATGCTGGCTGCGCAGAAGATCATCGGCGCCGACGACCTCGTGTCCATCGAGCGCGGCATGGCGCAGATCAAGGGTGAAATCGAGCGTGGCGAGTTCGAGTGGCAACTCGACCTGGAAGATGTGCACCTGAACATCGAAGCGCGCCTGACGGCGCTGATCGGCGACGCGGGCAAGCGGCTGCACACAGGCCGCTCGCGCAACGACCAGGTCGCAACGGACATCCGTTTGTGGCTGCGTGGCGAGATCGACCGGATCGTGGGCTTGCTGAAGGATCTGCGCCGTGCGCTGATCGATCTGGCCGAACAGAACGCCGAAACCATCATGCCGGGCTTCACGCATTTGCAGGTGGCGCAGCCGGTAACGTTCGGCCATCACCTGCTGGCGTACGTGGAAATGTTCACGCGCGACGCTGAGCGCATGCGCGACTGCCGCACCCGCGTGAACCGGCTGCCCCTCGGCGCAGCGGCACTGGCCGGCACGAGCTACCCGATCGACCGTCACGCGGTGGCGAAGACGCTGGGCTTCGACGGCATTTGCGCAAACTCGCTGGACGCCGTGTCCGACCGCGACTTTGCGGTTGAATTCACGGCGGCGTCCGCGCTGGTGATGACGCACGTGTCGCGTTTCTCGGAAGAACTGGTGTCGTGGATGAGTCCGCGGGTGGGCTTTATCGATCTGGCGGACCGCTTCTGCACGGGCTCGTCGATCATGCCGCAGAAGAAGAACCCGGACGTACCGGAACTGGCGCGTGGCAAGACGGGCCGGGTGAATGGCCATTTGATGGCGTTGCTGACGTTGATGAAGGGTCAGCCGCTGGCGTACAACAAGGACAATCAGGAAGACAAGGAACCGCTATTCGACACCGTGGATACGGTGGCGGATACGTTGCGGATTTTTGCTGAGATGGTGGCGGGCATTACGGTCAAGCCACAGGCTATGCGGGCTGCCGCGTTGCAGGGATTTTCCACGGCAACGGATCTGGCGGATTACCTGGTCAAGCGCGGCTTGCCGTTCCGTGACGCACATGAGGCGGTCGCACATGCAGTACGGATTTGTGTCGATCGCAATTGCGATCTGGCGGATCTTTCGCTTGATGAGATGCGGGTTGAATTGCCCAATGTGGCTCACCTTATCGGTGAGGATGTGTTTGAGTATCTGACGCTCGAAGGGTCGGTGGCTAGCCGGAATCATCCGGGTGGAACGGCTCCGCAGCAGGTGCGGGAAGCCGTTAATGCCGCGCGGGCCTTGTTGAACTAGTTTTCCCGCTCGCGCCCCGCGCGCCATGGGCCATGGGCCATGAAAGGCGAACCCTTTTTGCGAAGGGTTCGCCTTTTTGCTTTTTAGTCCGCGCAGCCTGGGCATGGTCCGCGATTAAAGTTGTCCGATGAAATCGATCCGGCATGGCACATGCAGCCTTTGCACGACGTGTGTGGCAAGGAAATGCCAAGGCAAAAAAGCCCAATCATCCGCACATTGGCGATAATAAAAAGCAAAGCTCCCTACCGAAGATCAAAAAGCCATCTAAATGATCATCCGCCCCAACCTGCATTGGTTCCGCATGCTGCTAGCCTGGCGAGGCTCCGTTTTGCCGCGCCTGCTGCCGCGCCTGTTTATGATTTTCTGCATCTCGGTCGTCGCCGTCGCGGCCCACGAGCACATCCTCAAGGTGACGGTCAGGCTAAGCCCCGTGCCCTTTTCGCTCATCGGCATCGCCCTCGCCGTGTTCCTCGGCTTTCGAAACAACGCGAGCTACGACCGCTGGGGGGAAGCCCGCAAGCTATGGGGACAACTGCTCAACGAAGCGCGCTCGATGACCCGCCAGGCGCTCACCCTGCCCCGGCAAGCACTCGATCCCGCCGATGTGCACAAATTCGTCCATGTGCTCGGTACGCTTCCTCACGCGCTGCGGCATCAACTACGCAAAACCGACCCGGCCGAAGACCTTGCCGCGCGCCTGCCCGAACCGCTGCTCGAACGTGTCATGACCGCCCGTTATCGTCCCGCCGCCCTCATGCTGTGGCTCGGCGAATGGGTGCAGCGCCACGCGCGCACAGACGCCATCGATCAGATGGCCGTGCTCGCCTTCGATCGCAATCTGAATGGTTTGTCGGATGTCATTGGCGGTTGCGAGCGCATCGTCTCCACGCCGCTGCCGTTCGCCTATTCGGTGATGATTCACCGAACGGTCTACTTCTTCTGCGCGTCGCTGCCGTTCGGACTGGTGGACAGCATCGGCATCTTTACCCCGCTCTTCTCGGTATTCGTGGCCTACACGTTCATGGCCCACGAAGCGATCGCAGCACAAATTGAAGAGCCCTTCGGGACGGACGACAACGATCTCGCCCTCACTGTCATGTCCTTCTATATTGAAGACGCCCTGCGCGATCTGCTCGGCGAGCCGCAACTCGAAGTTGCGAGGCCCGGTCAGGAGGATTACGTGCTGAACTGATGTCGAGCTGAAAAAGCGCGCCCGTCAATCATGCCCGACCGTATCCGACAACCGCTTGAGTGTCGCGACGCGAGCGCCGATGATGTCGACCCGGCCGCGTTCGTCCGTCACTGCCGCTGCAGCATCGAGATAGGCGGCCCACGCACCCTGCGCCTTCACGAGCGTCGGACGCGCCCGCGCCGGCAGCCGTGTCTGCAACCGGTGATAGTAGCGGTTCATATCGAACGAGGCGTGCTCGCACAGCGCATCCGCGCTACATGCGCGCAGACGCGTCGGCGCACTCGCGCCCGCGCCAGCCGCGGCCACCGCGCTGCGCAGCGATAGCGCGCGGTCGCGCACCGGCTGCAATTGCATGTCCGCTTCGTTCAACTGATATGAAGTGCCGTGCGTCGTGGCAAACACGGCGTCGTACAACGACGACTGCGCATCGCGCGAGGCGTTCCAGCGCTTCTGGCTCTCGTCCCATGCCCTGCGCTGGTTCGTCGGCAATTTGGACTGCAATTGCTGATACGCGACGTCGATCGCGGACTGCCAGCCGAGCCGCGCCGCTTGCATGCACTGCACCTGCCCTGCCGTCGAAGACATGTCGCTGCGCGCGAGGCAGGCGCGCATCGCGGCGTCGATCGGATCGGCCGCGGCCACTTCCGCGTGGGCGCTGGTCGGCACCCACCCGCCAAACGACACCATCGTCAGCGCCATGGCGGCGGCGCGCCACCACGCGCCGCCGGTCTGTTGCGGCCTTCTCATTGTCAGGCGCGCACGCAATCGACGAAGTACTCGATGCGACCATTGATCGTTTCGCCCACCAGACCGTGAATATCCGTATGGAAGCCCGGGAAGCGCTCGTTGAACTCGCGCGCAAAGCGCAGATAGTTGACGATCGTTTTGTTGAAGCGCTCGCCCGGAATCAGCAGCGGAATGCCCGGCGGATACGGCGTCAGCAGAATCGACGTGACGCGGCCTTCGAGCTCGTCGATCGGTACCCGGTCGATCTCGCGGTGCGCGAGCTTGGCGAACGCATCGGACGGCTTCATGGCCGGCTCCATGCTCGACAGGTACATCTCCGTGGTCAGGCGTGCAATGTCGTTGGCACGGTAGACGCTGTGAATCTGCTCGCACAGATCGCGCAGCCCAACCCGTTCGTACATCGGATGATGCGCGACGAATTCCGGCAACACGCGCCACAGCGGCTGGTTGTTGTCGTAGTCGTCCTTGAACTGCTGCAACTCAGTCACCATCGAATTCCAGCGGCCCTTCGTAATGCCGATCGTGAACATGATGAAGAACGAATACAAGCCGGTCTTCTCGACGATGATGCCGTGCTCGGCCAGGTACTTCGTGACGATCGCAGCCGGGATGCCCGAGTCGCCGAACCCGCCGTCCATGTCCAGACCCGGCGTGACGATGGTCGCCTTGATCGGGTCGAGCATGTTGAAGCCTTCGGCGAGCGGGCCGAAGCCGTGCCACGCGTCGTTCGGGCGCAGCATCCAGTCTTCGCGCGAACCGATGCCCTCGTCCGCGAACTGCTCCGGACCCCACACCTTGAAGAACCAGTCGTCGACGTACTCGTCGTCGACCTTGCGCATCGCGCGGCGGAAATCGAGCGCCTCGGCGATCGACTCTTCCACCAGCGCGGTGCCGCCCGGCGCTTCCATCATCGCCGCGGCCACGTCGCACGACGCAATGATCGCGTACTGCGGGCTGGTCGAGGTGTGCATCAGATAGGCTTCGTTGAAGCGGTGCTTGTCGAAGCGGCTGTTTTTCGAGTCCTGCACGACAATCTGCGACGCCTGCGAAATGCCGGCCAGCAGCTTGTGCGTCGAGTGCGTCGCGAACACCAGCGCGCCGATGCGCGGACGGCCGGCGCCAATCGCGTGCATGTCCTGATAGAACTCGTGGAATTCGGCGTGCGGCAGCCACGCTTCGTCGAAGTGCAGCGTGTCGAGCCAGTCGCCGAGCATCTCCTTGATCATCTCGACGTTGTAGATCACGCCGTCATAGGTGCTCTGCGTGATGGTCAGGATGCGCGGCTTGAGTCCCGGGTTCTTCGCCAGTGCTTCGCGGGCGAACGGATTCGCCAGGATCTTCTGCTTGATGTTCTCAGGCTCAAATTCGCTGCGCGGAATCGGGCCGATGATGCCGAAGTTGTTGCGCGTCGGCGTGAGGAATACCGGAATCGAGCCGGTCATGGTAATGGCGTGCAGGATCGACTTGTGACAGTTGCGGTCCACCAGCACGATGTCGCCCGGCGCCACCGTGCCGTGCCAGACGATCTTGTTCGAAGTCGAGGTGCCGTTGGTCACGAAGAACACGTGATCGGCGCTGAAAATGCGCGCGGCATTGCGCTCGGACGCGGCCACCGGACCAGTGTGGTCGAGCAGCTGACCGAGTTCGTCGACGGCATTGCACACGTCCGCGCGCAGCATGTTCTCGCCGAAGAACTGGTGGAACATCTGGCCGAGCGGGCTCTTCAGGAACGCCACGCCGCCCGAGTGACCCGGGCAGTGCCACGAATACGAACCTTCGTCCGCGTACTGCACCAGTTCCTTGAAGAACGGCGGCGCGAGCGAATCGAGGTACACCTTGGTCTCGCGGATGATATGGCGCGCGACGAACTCCGGCGTGTCCTCGAACATGTGGATGAAGCCGTGCAGTTCGCGCAGGATGTCGTTGGGCAAATGGCGCGAGGTGCGCGTTTCGCCGTACAGGAAAATGGGAATGTCGGCGTTGCGGCGGCGCACTTCCGTCACGAACGCGCGCAGGGCGACGATCGCCGCGGCCAGCTCCGGCGTCTCGCCCTCGACCGCGACGTTATCGACATACGGCAGCAGTTCGTCGTCGTCGATCGAGAGGATGAAGCACGACGCACGGCTCGACTGCTGCGCGAAGGAGGTCAGATCGCCATAGCTCGTCAGCCCGAGCACTTCCGCGCCTTCTTTCTCGATTGCTTCGGCGAGAGCCCGGATGCCGGAACCCGAGATGTTCTCGGAGCGGAAATCTTCGTCAATGATGACGACGGGAAAACGAAACTTCATGGGCGATTCTCCAAAAGGAACGACCGCTGCCTTCTTTGGTAAAGAGCAGCGGTCACCTGTATTTCCGGGTGGGTCAGTGCGCTGCGAGCGTCACGTTTTGGGCAACGTCACGCCATGCTGACCTTGATATTTGCCGCCGCGATCCGCGTACGACGTTTCACAAATTTCGTCGCTTTCGAAAAACAGCACCTGGGCGACGCCTTCGTTCGCATAGATTTTCGCAGGCAAAGGTGTCGTATTTGAGAATTCGAGCGTCACGTGCCCTTCCCATTCCGGTTCGAACGGCGTGACATTGACGATGATCCCGCACCGCGCGTAGGTGGACTTGCCCAGACACACCGTCAGAACGCTGCGCGGAATGCGGAAATACTCGACCGTGCGCGCGAGCGCGAACGAATTGGGCGGGATGATGCAGACATCGCCCTTGAAATCGACAAACGACTTCTCGTCGAAATTCTTCGGATCGACGATGGTCGAGTTGATATTCGTGAAGATCTTGAATTCATCGGCGCAGCGAATGTCGTAGCCGTAGCTCGACGTGCCGTAGCTGACGATCTTCCGGCCGTCCTCGGAGACGCGCACCTGATCGGGCGCGAACGGCTCGATCATATTGTGCGACGCCGCCATGCGGCGGATCCACTTGTCGGATTTGATGGTCATAGTTGAACGCTGCGTGACGAATGAAAGACGGATGAAATCCGGCCAAGGCCCGTGGGGCCGCGTACTGCCGGACGAAAGGCGCTTATTTTACGCGATCGGCGCGAGGCTGCCGCAACTGCGGCAAATCCGCCGTGTGCATCTTGCGCTAACGCGCCGCATGCGCGCTTTACTGGCGAATCACGCCGCAGGCGAGCGGAGCGCCCGCGCCGTGTTGCGGAAATGCGTAGGGATCGGAGGCGTCGCGATGCACGACGACCGCACGCTGTGCCACTGAGCGGATACCGTCGAGCGAAACGTCGGGCGCCACGATAAAACCTGTCGCCACCCCATTCGAATCCGCGTGGATATTGCCGAGGTCGCCCTCGACGCGCGCGCCCGTCTTCAGCCGCTCGGCCGCCGGGGCGAAGATCGGGCCGGCGCTCGAGCCGTCCAGCGAATTGCAGTCACCGCGCTCGTGTACCTGCAGCGCGTGGTCGCTATCGGGCGGCAAGCCGGACAGGTTGTACGTCACCTGCACGCCATCCGAACGTTCGATGAAGGTCACCAGACCGCGTGCCTGGCTTCCCACGGCCGGCACTAGTTGTGCCTCGGCGCGTTTCTCCTGTGGCCTCAGGAATGTCGTGCAGCCGCATAACAGCAGACTGGTGGCAGCCAGGACGATGAACGCATGCACCGCCTGCCCGTCGATTCGTTTTCCCATGCGATCCTCTTGTCGACCGCCGGCCGCCCCTGCGGTCGCCGAGCCGAACCTGATGAAGTCGACATGATACCGCGAGCGGAGGCGTCTCCGACGCCTTCGCCCGCCGTCCAGAAGGCCGCTTAGGTGTTCTGGACAACGATACTCGGAAACTTCGAGGTCATATCGCGGGCGCGTTCGGCGATATGGATCGCCACCTTGCGCGCGATGGAGCGGTAGATCTCCGCAATCCGCCCGTCCGGATCCGCCGCCACGGTGGGCCGGCCGGAGTCGGCCTGTTCGCGGATGGCGATATCGAGCGGCAAGCTGCCGAGCACCTCGACGCCATATTCCTGAGCCATCCGCTCACCGCCGCCGGCGCCGAATACATGCTCTTCATGGCCGCAGTTCGAGCAGATATGAACGGCCATGTTCTCGACGATACCGAGGATCGGAATGCCGACCTTCTCGAACATCTTGAGGCCTTTCTTCGCGTCGAGCAGCGCGATGTCCTGCGGGGTCGTGACGATCACCGCGCCCGTTACCGGCACGCGCTGCGAGAGCGTGAGCTGGATATCGCCGGTGCCCGGCGGCATGTCGACGATCAGGTAGTCGAGATCGTCCCAGTTCGTCTGCCGCAGCAGCTGTTCGAGTGCGGAAGTGGCCATCGGACCGCGCCAGACCATCGGATTGTCCTGCTCGACCAGAAAGCCGATCGAGTTGGCCTGCATGCCATGGCCGCGCATCGGGCTCATGGTCTGGCCATCCTGCGACTCGGGCCGGCCTTCGATGCCGAGCATCATGGGCAACGAAGGACCGTAGATGTCGGCGTCGAGAATGCCCACCGACGCGCCTTCGCTCGCCAGCGCGAGCGCCAGGTTCACCGCGGTCGTGCTCTTGCCGACCCCGCCCTTGCCCGATGCCACCGCGATGATGTTCTTCACGTTCGGCAACAGTTTCACGCCGCGCTGCACGGTATGCGCGGCGACCTGCTGCGATACCTGCACGCGCACTTCGGCAACACCCGGCACGGCTCGCAGCGCGTCGCCAACCAGCACGCGGATCGCTTCAAACTGCCGTTTGGCCGGATAGCCGAGTACCACTTCCACGCTAACCGTGGCACCATCGATGGCGATGTTCTTGAGGTTTTTCGCCGCCGCAAACGAGCGGCCCGTGTTGGGGTCGGCGACGTTCGCGAGGGCGGCGTCGACCAATGCCCGATCAATGCTCATTGAGACTCCGTGGGGAACACTTGCGGGGCGGCCGAATCGAAGCTTCGGCCGCCGTCCGCAAATTGAAAGAAATTGTTATGCGGCATTGCGAAAAATGGCCTTGCCGGGCACCCTTCGGCTGCAGCGGGCCAGAGGGTCGCATCGCTCCTTACTTCAGTCATCATTGTAGTGGCTGGCGCCAGGCGTTGCCGGAAGACCCTTCTTCTACGTCGGGGCATCGCGCAGTTGCAGTGCGGTTTTCACGCGGTCTCGTCCACAGTCGACCCGCTTTAATAAATCAAGAGGATCCAAAATGAACGCAAAAGTCATGACTCGCTTCGCAGTATTCGCCGTAGCCGGCTCGCTGCTCGCAGGCTGCGCAACCCAGCAAGGCACCAACACGGCCGTCGGTACGGGCGTGGGTGCAGGCACCGGCGCCGCACTCGGCGCGATCTTCGGCGGTGGTAAGGGCGCGGCAATCGGCGCCGGCGTCGGCGCGGCCGTGGGCGGCGTCACCGGCTACAACTGGCAGGCCATCCACAACAAGCTGTCGGGCGCGACCCAGGGCACCGGCACGCAGATCACCGAGCAGCCGGACGGTTCGCTCAAGCTGAACATCCCGAGCTCGGTCACGTTCGACACGAACAGCTACGCGATCAAGCCGTCGTTCGCGCCGGTACTCGACCAGCTGTCGCAAACGCTGACGCAGAACCCGGAAATCATCGCGCAAGTGGTGGGCTACACGGACAGCACCGGCTCGGCCCAATATAACCAGACGCTGTCGGTCAACCGCGCGCAGAGCGTGACCGGCTACCTGGGTCAGCGCGGCATCAACCCGCAGCGCCTGTCTGCACAAGGCATGGGTCAGAACAATCCGGTGGCCGACAACAACACGGAAGCGGGCCGCGCCGCCAACCGTCGCGTGGAAATCTATCTGCGCGCGACCGCTCAGCACGCTCAGTAACGGCCATTCAGGCGGGAGGATGGGCGCCGCCAATGGCACGGCCGGGTTGGATCGACCCGGCCGGTAAAAGCGGTCCGAGCGGGCGGTGACAGCTGCACGAAGGTTTCCGCCATTTTCTGTTAGCGATTCGAAAAAAATTTCGAACTCTCCGGAAAATCCGCTGTCTGTCTTTACGGTACGTGGCTGGCTATGCCGCCGCGGCACCATTCTCCTCTTGTCGTTGTTGCTCCGGGGCCCATAGCCCCGGTTTTTTTTGGTGCCTGCCCAGCGCGCCAGAGCCTGCCGGGCACAGCTCCCGGCGCACGCCGGACACGCCAGGGCCGCTCGCCGCGGTCGCCCTGCTAGAATCGAAGTTTCGTCTCTCGCAAGCCCTCACATTCCCTATGTCAGCACCCGCAACCGGTCTCCCCGCAGGCGCGCCGTCCGGCCGTCGCCAGATCCTCGTCACGTCGGCCCTTCCGTATGCGAATGGGCAAATCCATATTGGCCACCTGGTCGAATATATCCAGACGGACATCTGGGTTCGGGCGCTGCGCATGCACGGGCACGAGGTCTACTACGTGGGCGCCGACGACACGCACGGCACGCCAATCATGCTGCGGGCGGAAAAGGAAGGGATTACGCCCAAGCAGTTGATCGACCGCGTCTGGCAAGAACACAAGCGCGATTTCGATAGCTTCGGCATTTCCTTCGACAATTACTATTCAACCGACTCCGAAGAGAACCGCGTTCTCAGCGAGTCCGTTTATACGGCGCTCAAGGAGGCGGGCCTGATCGAGGCACGCGATATCGAACAGGCGTATGACCCGGTCAAGGAAATGTTCCTGCCGGACCGTTTCATCAAGGGCGAGTGCCCGAAATGCGGCGCAAAAGACCAGTACGGCGACAACTGCGAGGTGTGCGGCTCCACTTACCAGCCCACCGAGCTGATCAACCCGTACTCGGTGGTGTCGGGCGCCACGCCCATTCATAAGACGTCGACGCACTACTTCTTCCGCCTGTCCGATCCGCGCTGCGAGAACTTCCTGCGCAGCTGGGTGGGCGGTCTGGCGCAGCCCGAAGCCACCAACAAGATGCGCGAATGGCTCGGCGACGACGGCGAAGCCAGGCTTGCCGATTGGGATATCTCGCGCGACGCACCGTACTTCGGCTTCGAGATTCCGGGTGCGCCGGGCAAATACTTCTATGTCTGGCTCGATGCGCCGATCGGCTATTACGCGAGCTTCAAGAATCTCGCCGAGAAGCGCGGGATGGATTTCGACGCGTGGGTCGGCAAGGGTTCGACGACCGAGCAGTATCACTTCATCGGCAAAGACATTCTGTATTTCCACACGCTGTTCTGGCCGGCCATGCTCGAATTCTCGGGTCATCGCACGCCGACCAACGTGTTCGCGCACGGCTTCCTGACGGTAGACGGCGCCAAGATGTCGAAGTCGCGCGGCACCTTCATCACCGCGCAAAGCGTGATCGACACCGGCCTGAATCCGGAATGGCTGCGCTACTACTTCGCGGCCAAGCTCAATAGCACGATGGAAGACCTCGACCTGAACCTCGACGACTTCCAGGCCCGCGTGAACAGCGATCTGATCGGCAAGTACGTGAACATCGCGAGCCGCGCAGCGGGCTTCCTCATCAAGCGTTTCGACGGGCGCATCCAGGACAGCGCGATGCAGCATCCGCTGCTCGGCACGCTGCGCGCGGCGATTCCGCAGATCGCAGCACATTACGAAGCGCGCGAGTACAGCCGCGCCCTGCGTCAGACCATGGAAATGGCCGACGCGGTCAACGCCTACGTCGACACCGCCAAGCCCTGGGATCAGGCAAAGGACCCGGCTAACGCCGTCGCCCTGCACGAAACCTGCAGCGTCAGCGTCGAGGCATTCCGCCTGCTGTCGCTCGCCCTGAAGCCGGTTCTGCCGAAGCTTGCCGAAGCGGTCGAAGGCTTCCTCGGTATCGCACCGCTCACGTGGTCCGACGTCGCGGTGCCGCTCAGTTCGGCGCAGCCGATCAACGCATACAAGCACCTGATGACGCGCGTCGATCCAAAGCAGATCGAAGCGCTGTTGGCAGCAAACCGGGATTCGCTGCAAGCCACTGACGCACCAGCGCCTGCGGACGCCAAAATCAAGGCGAAGGCCAAAGCGAAGGCGGACGCACCGGCCGCCCAAACCACGGCTGAAGACGACGGCTCCGGCATCATCTCGATCGACGACTTTGCGAAGATCGACCTGCGGATTGCCAGAATCGTCGACTGCCGCGCGGTCGAAGGTTCGGACAAGCTGCTGCAACTGACGCTCGATGTCGGCGAGGAAAAAACCCGCAACGTCTTCTCGGGTATCAAGTCGGCCTATCAGCCGGAGCAACTGATCGGCAAGCTGACCGTGATGGTGGCGAACCTGGCGCCGCGCAAGATGAAGTTCGGCCTGTCGGAAGGGATGGTGCTGGCCGCGTCCGCGACGGACGAAAAGGCCGAACCGGGCCTCTACATCCTCGAACCGCACAGCGGCGCGAAGCCGGGCATGCAGGTGAAGTAAAACCGCTCCGCGCAACGTTCAGCGCCAGCACGCCTGGAAAACAGAAAGCACGTCAGTCGACGTGCTTTCTGTCTTTGGGGGCGTTGCAGGACGTCGCAACGCAACCCGCCGCCCTACTGCGTCTGCGTGGACTTGCCAAACCACGGCCACTGATCAAAGCGCCGCGTGTAGAACAGCGTCGCACCCTGGAAGGTGCCGCCATAGGCCACCACCGACCAGTAGCGCGTCAGATTGACCGTCGCCTTGATCGCATTGCTGGCCGACTGCAAACCCTGCTCATAACCGAGCACCAGCCACTGGTTGATCGCCTTCGACACCATCACCACCTGCGGGTCCGTCAGACCCACATCGCTCGTGCCGATTGAAAACTCGTCGAGCCCGAAGGTCTGCGCAATCCGCTTGCCCTGGGTGTTGCCGAGCAACGCCAGTGCGGTCGTCATCGCGCTTTGCTGACCGAGGTTGTTGCCCTGATCCGTGCCATGGCCGAACAGCAGCCAGGAGAGCTTTTCGTTGTCCGGCACCGACGGCTCCGAGATCAGCTTGGCCACCGGCGCATCCACGGTACCGGTCACCTGCACGCCCGCCTCCACCTGCTGGTTGCGCCGCATGGCCAGGATGTTGATGCCCGGATTGGTCACCGGACCGTTGAACGTGAAGAAACCGTTTTCGATGTTCAGCTTGCGGCCGAACGCGGTGTATGTCGAACCTGGCGTCACGCGCACATCGCCCACCGCCCGCAATGGCGTGTCCGGTGCGCTCAGTGCAGTAATCTTGCCTGTCAGACCGAGATCCGCGCCCTGGCCGCGGAAGCGGAAGTTGTTACCCAGATTGAGTTCAACGCTGGCATGCGGGGCGAAGCGGCTCACCGGTTTGTTGCCGGCGATCACGCCCGGCTTCAGCTCGCCGGGTACCGTGCCATCGGGCCGCACGACCACCACGTCGTCACCCAGTTTCGGCGCCGACTGCTCGGGCATGTCGAAGAGCGCGCGATCGACCGTAAATTTGCCGTTGATGTCCATCGCCCCCAGATGTCCGCCATTGGCCACGGTGGCACTGCCGGAGAGCGACAGCGTGCGGTCCGGCGCCGCGAACAGATCGAGCTTGTCGGCGACGATGCCGGCGGTCAGATCGGGCTCCGAACCGTCGAGCCGCACCCGGCCGGTTGCGCGCAACGTCCCGCTCGCGCCGTGGAATTCGACCTGCTGGAAGTCGACCAGATTCTGTGACAACGCAATCCGGATCACGCCGTCTTTCAACTGGACGCCCTGATCGACCGCGGTGACCGAAAGACCGTCCCCCACCAGCGATCCCGACAGGTTCGGCTTCGCCACCGTGCCGCCGAGCGCGAGTTTCAGCGCGAGATGGCCGTCGAGCAGATAACTCGGGCCAAACAGACCGCCGGTGGTCTTGAGCGACGGCACATTCGCGGTGACGTCGCCCGAGAGCGGCGCCTCGTCGTTGATACCCAGTACGCCGTCGTTCATGGCGAGCGTGGTGTGGGCGTTGGCGTCGATCACGCCAAGCCGGCTCGCCTGCGCATGCACGGTCGCATTAAGACGATTGCCGGCACTGAAGTCGGCGCGCGCCGACAGGTCGGTGATGCCCATCGACGCAAGCCCGTTGCCGATCTCCACGGTGATATCGCCACCGCGCCGCTTCAACTGGATGTGGCCGCTCGCCGTGTTACCGAGCGCGAAGTCCCAGTCGCCGTCGAACACCAGATCGGTTTTCAGCGGCGGCGGTTCGCCGGTGAACTCCTGCCGGATCGCCATCAGACGCGTCACCGACACGCCCGTCAACGAGCCGGTCGACTGGATGCGGCCGTGATCCAGCGCGAACGATTTCAGATCGAGCACCGCGCCTTCGAGCGTCAAGCGGGTCGCGCCGAGTACCACGTGGCTGGGCGCGGCACTGATGGTCAGCGGCGCTTCGAGGTTGAGCGCGGGCGTGCCGCGATTTTGCAGCTGCGTCAGCGTGCCGTCCCAGCCCGTGCCTGCGGGCGTGTCGGAGAGGCGGCCGTTGGCGGCCAACGCCAGGTCGAGCGGCCGTTGATACAGCGTGCCGACCGCTTGGGCCTGCAGCGTGTGATGCGCGCGCGTGCCGTTCAGGCGCGCGCTGAGCGTCGACAGTTCGACGCCGGTGGTGCTCAGATCGCGGGCATCAGTCGTGAAGACCAGCGCGCCGTTCGCACCGTCGCGCAACTCGGCGTGGCCTTCGGCGTGACCGAGCCGGTTGGCGCCGAACACGATGCTCTCGGCCTTGTAGTTGAGCACGACATTCGGATGCGCGAACGAGCCGGTCACATCGCCGTCGGCCTCCGCCTGGCCGGCCAGACCGAAGCCGAGGCGCTCGATTTGCGGGGCATCGACGCGAAACCGCAGCCGGTCGCCCGGTGCCCCGAAACTGCCTTGCAGATCCACCTGATTGCCCGCCACCGACAGCGAGATCCGACTCGGCAAGATCCGCGAACCCGCCAGCTGGATCGTGCCGCCGCCCGTCATCGGCAAGTCGTCGTAGACACTCTCACCGAGTTTGATCTCGGCTTTGGTGGTGAACGTGGGACCGAGCATGCCCGCTGCCGTGAGCGTGCCGTTGACCCGCGCCAGGACTTTCGGCGACGCGGCTTTCGCCGATCCGGCGTCAGTTGCTGCGCGTTTCGCGGCTGTTGCCGGTCTGGCGGCGCTGCGCGCCTTGCCGTTGGCCGGCGCAGTGCTCGCGGGCGAACGGGCGGGCGTCGGAGAGGTCAGCCCGAGCGGGTCGAAATCGGTCAGTTGTGCTTTCAGGTTGTAGGTGGAACTCGCATCGTGCTTGATGGCGCCCGACAGATCGATGCGCCCCCGGCCCGAGGTGATCCTCACGTCGCTAAAGCTCATGCGCGCCGGGTCGAACGTGATCTTGCCCTGGGCGCGCAGAGCGGCCTTGGGGTCGGCGAGATCGAGGGTGATGCTCTGCACGTCGTCATTCAGGCGAATGCCGATCGGCCCGGCAAGCTGGGTCGGACGCACGCCCGCTTCCAGCGCGTTGAGGTCCAGCCCCGCCACGTGCAGATCGAACTGGCCGCGCTTGCCGGTCAGTGCGCCCGCGCCGGTCACCGTGGCGTTCTTGACGAGCCGCACGTTCAGGTTCGAGATGCTCTGGGCGTGCGCGTCGAGCCGCACGTCGGCATGCGCTTCGATGAGCGGCAGCAGATGCGCCTCGATGGCGCCGGGTTTCGCGTTGACGATCGACACCTGGCCGGCGACAACGAAGCCCGCAGCCGGCTTCGCAGCGGCGCCCTCCTCGCCCGTCACCGGCTGCAATTGCGCCCGCACCGCCAGATCCGCCAGCGGCGCGCCCGGCGCAAATGCCTGCGGGTTGATGTGATCGAACGTCAAGGTCGCGCGCTGCAGCGGCACTTCGGCGAACGGCGTCGCCTCGACCCGCGCATGGCCCGCGAGCTTCATGCCGCTCGCATCCAGTTCGGCCACCAGCGTCTCCAGCGTGCCGCTCAGATGACCGCTCACCTGGACCGGCTCCTCATTGACCTTGCCCGAGTATCCGATCTCGCCGGAGAGCGGAAACGGCCGCACGCCGTCGAGTTTCGCCGCCGCCGTCACCGCGCCGAACGGCGTGTCGAGTCGATCGATCGCGGCTTCGTGATGCCGCCCGTCGCTGCGTCCATGGAAAATAAAGTGCGAGTACTCCGACGTCGAGCCACCTTCATGCAACAGCAGCGTGTCGACCCGCACGTCGCGTATGTCGATCCGCATCGGCACACGGAGCTCTTTCGGCAAGCTCAACGGCGCGCTGCTAGTGGAAGAGGACGAGCCGATCCGCGCGTCGATGGTGCCCACGTGCAGGTAGTAGATCGCAAAACGCCACGGCCGCCCGCTCACCGCCCAACGTCCATCGATCTTGTCGACCTTGATATCCGTGCCGCTGCCGTCGAGGCTGCGCCACTCCACGTGCTGCAGCCGCAAGCCCGTGGCGAGCGCGCCGCCTTCGAGCGTGCCGGCGAGCCGCCCACCCAGCAGCCTGAGCGCCGCCTGCCACGCGTAGGCGGTACCGCGCTCGGTCGCCACCGCGCCGTACAACGTCCCCGCCAGCAATGCCACGAGCAGCACCGGCACGCCCATCGCCCATACGAGCGCCGTCCACAGCCGACGCTTGCGGCGCGCGGTAGGCGGCGTGTCAGAACCGCCCGGCGATACGTCACCGGGCGTCTGGGGAGGAGGCGTGGCGGAAGAATCCGTCGTCATACTCGAGCCTTGCGAATCACGATGCCTGATGCCGAAGTCAATGCGGTTAGAAGGTCAGAAGGCGATGCCCAGCGTCAGATACGGCCGGATATCCTTGTCACGAATGCCGTACGCGAGGTCGACGTTCACCGGCCCCACCGGACTGCGCCAACGCGCGCCGAAACCGACGCCCGGATAGAACACTTTCTCGCCCCATGTGTCGGTGGCTGTGCCGATGTCGAAGAACACGGCGCCGCCCCACTCATGGGTGAACCAGTGCTGGTATTCGGTCGATGCGGTGATCAGGTATTTGGTCGGCAGCACCGAGCCGTCGACGCTATTGCCGATGCCCTCGTAGCCATAGCCGCGCACCGAGTTCGAGCCGCCCGCGCGGAACAGCAGGGAAGCCGGAATGCCGCTCGAACTGCCCGCCGTGAACACGCCGCCCAGTTCGGCGCGGAACACCACCAGATCGGTCTTGCCGACCGGGAAATACTGCTGGCCGCGCGCGTAGAGACGCCCGAAGGTCTGATCCGCCGCAGCGCCCCTGACCGCGAAACCCGCTTCGACGTGGACCAGGTTGCCGGAACGCGGAAACAGCGGGTCGTCGGTATTGCGGCGCGTCCAGGACCATGCGGGCACCAGTGCGTGGGCGGTGATCGGTCCGACCGCGTTCTGGTCGAGCCGGTCGTCGTAATAGAGCAGCGAATAGCCGTAGTCGAGATACTGCGATGTGCGCGTGGTTTGCACGCCGCCGCGCAGACTGTAGATACGCGTGCCGGACACGTTGGTCGTGCCGTAAGAGGCCAGCACGCTGTTGGTCCAGCCGCGCTCGCCCGGCGGCATGGCAAGCTGGATCTGGCCAAACTGCTCGATCTGGTCGATCCGGCCGCTGACGGTAAACGGGTAGGCCTTGCCGAAGGTGTTCAGGTAGGAATAGTTGCCCTGCACCTGCGGGCCGGTATCGGTGGCGTAACCCACCCCGCCGCGAATACTGTTGTAGGGATATTCGCTGACCTTCACGCGCACCGGCGTCTCGAGCGGCTTCGCTGGATCGTTGCCCACGTCGATCGCGACGCTCGCGTAATACGGCGTGTTCTGCAACTGCCGTTGCAGCTCGGCAACGCGCTGGACGTCATAAATGGCGCCGATGGAAATCGGATTGACGTTCTCGACGATCTGCTGGGGATAGCGCTGGGTGCCGCTCACCTCGAGCTTGCCCATCGTGAAGGTCGGACCGCTGTCGAAGCTGACGGACAACTTCGCCTCGTGCGTACGCGGATCGATGCGCGCCTGCGACTGGCTGATCTTCGCGGCCACGTAACGGCGCGCTTGCAGCGCTCTGAGCGCCGCGCCTTTTGCGTCGTCCCAGCCGGACTGCGAAAACGGGTCGCCTTCGTGCAGCGAAAAGGCGAAGCGGGTGGCGTTTTCCTGGGCGGGATCTTCCGTGAGCACCGGCCCGTTGAACGACAGCGTAATCGAGGAAATCGTGGTCTGCGGACCGGGATCGACGCTCACCGTGACGCGCTTCTTGCCGTCCACGGTGCGCACGTCGGTACGCACCACCGGCGAAAAATAGCCTGCGGTGGCGGTCAGATCGCGCACCTGCTGCGGCGTGGCGGTGACGAGAAAGCCGAACTGGTCGTCGCTGATATCGTCGCGTTTCGCGAAGCGGGCGATATCCAGGTGATCCTCCAGCAGCTTGCGCACGGCGCGCGGCTTTGCTTCGATCTCGACCTTGTAGGCGGCCTGCGCCTGCGCGCCGGCCAACGCCAGCCAGACGATGCCGAACACCAGCCAGACGCGCAGCAGCCGCGACGCATCCAGTGCGCGGCGCGCGAGCGGCCCCTGCCGCACAACCGGTTTGCCCTTCCGCCTACGCCACGGTTCGATCGCGCAACCCGCCAAACAGGACCTCCGCGGCCGTTGTTGATGAATGATTCGGCTTGCCGGCCGCTGCGGCGGCCTGAAGCCTCGCTATTTGACCACATCGACGCGGCCTCGCGACGATCTCGAATGCGCCAGCGCGGCCCCGGCCGAGGGCCGGCTGTGGAAGCGGTGTTCCCCAAGTTTTCGCCTGCGGGCGGCGCTTGCGGTAAAATTAAGATCGACACGAGCGGCAGTCGCCACGGTTGCCGCCACTTCCCCATACGGACGTTGAGCCATGTATCAATCGGACATCACGCAATTCCTGAATCAATTGAAGGAAAAGAAGCCCACTCTCGAGGCGGAACAGCGCCGTGGCCGCTCGCTGCTGTGGGACAAGCAGCCGATCGACCTTGAAGAGCGCGCCGAGCAGCAAGCCTCACGCGTGCAACAGACCGCCTACCAGTACTACCAGAACTTCTGAGCGTGAGCACCGCCGACGAGGCCCGCGCCGCGAAGGCGCAGCCCGACGCTGCGCTCGCCGCGCCCGCGACCGACTCGACGCCCGATACCGTCGACGGTATTGCGTTTGCTCGCCTGTATGGCGAGCCGCTCTTCAAGATGCCGACGGATCTGTACATTCCGCCGGATGCACTGGAAGTTTTCCTCGAAACCTTCGAAGGCCCGCTGGATCTGCTGCTGTACCTGATCCGCAAGCAGAACTTCAACGTGCTCGACATCCCGATGGCGGATGTCACCACGCAGTACCTCGGGTACGTCGACCAGCTTCGGCAGACCAACCTCGAACTCGCCTCCGAATACCTGTTGATGGCGGCGATGCTGATCGAGATCAAGTCGCGCATGCTGCTGCCGGTCAAGAAGGCGGACACCGGCGAGGACGCCGAAGATCCGCGCGCCGAACTCGTACGGCGCCTGCTCGAATACGAGCAGATGAAGCTCGCGGCACAGCGGATCGACCATTTGCCGCAACTGGGCCGCGACTTCCTGCGTGCCGATGTCTACATCGAGCAAAGCATCACGCCGCGGTTTCCGGACGTGAACAGCGAAGACCTGCGCGCCGCCTGGGCCGACGTCATCAAGCGTGCCAAGCTCGTGCAGCATCACCGCATTTCCCGCGAGGAACTGTCGGTGCGCGAGCATATGAGCGTGATCCTGCGGCGTCTGCAGAACGCGCGCTTCATGGAGTTTTCGGAGCTGTTCGACACGACGCGCGGCGTGCCGGTGGTGGTGGTGAACTTCATCGCCATGCTGGAGCTGTCGCGCGAATCGCTGATCGAGATCACTCAGGCCGAACCCTTCGCGCCGATCTACGTCCGGCTCGCCTACCTGCCGGCTTGAGTCCTTCTCACAGGCTCGCCACGGCTTTGGGCGTGTCGCCCGTCCGGCAAGCGGGCAGCCGGGGCTTACCGGAGACGGGCCTCATTTCGGTGCGCCGCATGCGCAAATCCACTACAATCCCGCGCTCCGAACCTGTCATCACCGGAACGGGAGCCTGACGGGCAAAATGGCGCGAATGCCCCATTTTTGTGCCGGCCGGTCCTGCGCCGCGCGAGGAAACCACGTCCGAACATGAAAGTCATCAGCTCGATCCACGAATTGCGCGACCAGTTGCGCGGCCAGAACCGCACTGCGTTCGTCCCGACGATGGGCAATCTGCACGAGGGCCATCTATCGCTGATGCGCCTCGCTCGCCAGCACGGCGATCCGGTGGTGGCGAGCATTTTCGTCAACCGGCTGCAATTCGGGCCGAACGAGGATTTCGACAAATATCCGCGCACGATGGAAGCGGATATCGAGAAGCTGCAAAAAGAGAACGTCTACGTGCTGTTTGCGCCGACCGAGCGCGATCTGTACCCGGAACCGCAGCAATATCGCGTGCATCCGCCGCACGATCTGGGCGACATCCTCGAGGGCGAATTCCGCCCGGGCTTCTTCCAGGGCGTCTGTACCGTGGTGATGAAGCTGATGTCGTGCGTGCAGCCGCGCGTCGCCGTGTTCGGCAAGAAGGACTATCAGCAGCTGATGATCGTGCGCCAGATGTGCCACCAGTTCGCGCTGCCGACCGAAATCGTCGCCGCCGAGACCGTGCGCGACACCGACGGTCTGGCGCTCAGCTCGCGCAACCGTTATCTGCAGGCGGCCGAGCGCGCCGAAGCGCCCAGGCTCGCCATTGAACTGAACCGGGTGCGCGATGCCGTGCTGGCGGGCAACCGCGATTTTGCCGCCATCGAGCGCGACGCCATGGCGGCCCTCGCCGCGCGCGGCTGGCAACCGGACTACATCGCGGTGCGCAAGCGCGTCGACCTGCTGCCGCCCACGGCGCAGGACGCCGAAGCCCCGCTTGTAGTGCTGGCCGCGGCCAAGCTGGGCGCCACGCGGCTCATCGACAACCTCGAAATCTGACGCCGCCCGACCCGTTCGGGGGCGCATCTCAACGCTATAAGGAAAGGCAAGGCAACGGTCATGCAACGTCACATGCTGAAATCGAAGATCCATCGCGTCGCGGTCACACACTGCGAGCTGCACTACGAAGGCTCGTGCGCGATCGACGAAGATCTGCTGGAAGCCGCCAATATCGTCGAGAACGAACGCATCGACATCTGGAACATCAATAACGGCGAACGCTTCTCGACCTATGCGATCAAGGGCGAGCGCGGCAGCGGCATGATTTCGTTGAACGGTTCGGCGGCGCGGCGCGCGCAACTGGGCGATCTGGTGATTATCGCGGCCTTCGCGACGGTTGACGAAGCCGAGCTGCAAGCGGGCTGGAAGCCGGATCTGGTGTTTGTCGACGACCACAACAAGATCAAGGGCAACCGCGATCACGTGCCGACTCAAAGCTGGACCTGAAAGGTCTGCGGCGGGGGCTGCGCTGCGGCCCTGCCCCTCCGCTGGTGGCTGGCTTGACGCTTGCCGCCTCCCACCTCCCGCTCACCCCTTCGGCTTACGCTCCAGCCATTCGACGATCGGCTGCCACTGCTCCAGATCCTTTTCGACCCGGCTCTTCGCCACGTCCCACAGCGTGAGGCCGTGGGCGGCCAGTTGCACGTAGTTCTGCGTATCGCGCAGGTAGCCGAGCACCGGCAGCTTCAAACCCTCGACGAACCGGTGCAACTGCTCCGCCGAACGCGTGCGGGCGTCCACCCGCATCCCCACCACGCCGATTTCGATGCCGCCTTTGCGCACCGCCTTCTCCTTGGCGAGGCGTTCGAGAAATTCCTGGGTGGCGAGAATATCGAACAGCGACGGCTGGAGCGGCACGATGACCTTGTCCGCCAGTTCCAGCGCAATGCCAAGGCGATTGCCGTGCAAGCCGGCGGGTGTATCGATGATGGCGTGTTCCAGCCCTTTGGGCGGCTTCGCGGGCGTCTCCGGATCGACATCCCAGACTTCGATTGCCGGCAGCGTGGCGGGCCGCAACTCCAGCCAGGCGTGCGCCGAGTGTTGCTTGTCCAGGTCCGCCAGCGCAACCCACTCGCCGGCGGCTGCGAAATAGCCGGCCAGATTGGTCGACAGCGTGCTCTTGCCCACGCCGCCCTTCGGATTGGCCACCACGATTACCGTCATGAATACTCCCGGGAAGAAGGCTGGGCGCCGCCAGCCGGTTTGCCGCTTCTGCTTCTAGTCGGGTGTTGCGTCGACCCCGTCGATCCAGCCGTTGATAATATCGACAAAATCAGCCGGGCCGTAACCCCCGAAGTGCGGTTTGTGCCGCCATTCTTACAGAAAGGAGCGAAATACCATGAGCAAACTGCGAGCCGACTGGACGATCGAGACGCTGACCGAGCGCCAGCGGGGCACGCTCCCCGATTTGCTGGGCGTGCGTGTACTCGCGCTGGAAGAGGGTTCGCTGACGGCCGAACTGACCGTGCGCAAGGAACTGCTGGCGCCGAACGGCTTTCTGCATGCGGCCACCGTCATCGGTCTGGCCGACACTTCGTGCGGCTACGCCTGCCTCGCGCACCTGCCGCAGGGAGCCCGCAGTTTCACGACCATCGAGCTGAAAAGCAATTTTCTGGGCACCTGTCTTGAAGGCACGATACGCGCGGTCGCCACGGCCGTGCATCTGGGACGTACGACGCAGGTCTGGGATGCCACCGTGTTCGATCCGAATGGCAAGACGATTGCCTTGTTCCGGTGTACGCAGATGGTGTTGGTGTGAGGGTTTGAAGGCTTGGTGGATCAGGTGGCGAGCACTATCTGATCCACCGCAGTTTCCCCCCCACCACGACCTTGCCGACAACCGCGGACAAGATATAATGTATCTACGAATATGTAGATACAGGAGGATCAAATGAATCTGCAGGTCGCAAAATGGGGCAATAGTCTTGCGCTGCGCATTCCCGCAGATTACGTGCGCCATATCGGCATCCATGAGGGCGATCAGGTCCAGGTCAACCTGACGGCAGACGGCGGCATCAACATCCGCGCAGCCAAATGGGACCGTACTACGTTCGCATTGGAACTGGAAAAGACGCGCGACTCCATGCCAATGACAGAGTCGGTCATGGAAGAACTTCGGCGCGGGGCCCGCTATTGATGGTGTACGTCGATACGAGTGTATTGGTAGCGCTTTGCGTCCGTGAAGCGATGAGCGCTACCGTCGGGCGTTGGTATGCCGGATGTAGCGAGGAATTGGGCTCGGCCACATGGTGCGTGACCGAATTCGCCAGTGCTCTCGGCATCAAGCAGAGGATAAAGCAAATCTCAGCAGATCAAGCTGGTGGTGCCTGGGAAGCCTTCGAAAGACTTTGCGCTAGCGATCTGCAACTGTTGGCAGTGGAGCCACCCACATTTCATCGGGCGGCCATGCTAACCCTCGATGCCACGACGGGACTGCGGGCCGGAGATGCGCTGCATCTTGCTGCCGCTCTCGACGCAAAGGCGAGTAGCCTGGCAACGCTTGATGACGTGCTGGCTCGCAACGCCATGCGAATGAACATTAGCCCCACCGGGTTTTGAGCATCACGCGTAACGACGCGCTCGTTCGCCACAGCGGCTTGACCCTTGTTTAAGCCGCTTCTACCCGACCTTCCCTCAAGCCGTCACCGCCCTCGTCACCTTCGCCCCGCTCAGCGCGCCCACACCGCCGCCGAGCAGCGACTGCACCACCAGCGTCACCGCCCAGAAAGCCGGATATTCCCAGCCGCCGTTCGGCGAAGCGAAACCCCAGCCGTTGTGCAGGTGAGCGGACATGGCGCCCAGCATGAACGGCAGCAGCACGAGGGCGACCCAACGGACCTGCACGCCGAGCAGCAGCGCGATCCCGCCAGCCAGTTCGACGAAGGCCGTCACGTAGCCGAGCCAGCCCGGCAACCCTAGCGATTCGAAGAAATGCGCTGTCCCCGGCAGCGTGAAAACGAAAATCTTCTGCAGGCTGTGCGCAAGGTACAGCACACCCAATGCGAGGCGCAGGAGGGTGGCAGCCAGCTCGGGCGAACGGTTCGAGTTCATCAAGAGTCCTTTTCAGTTGGATGGGACGACGCACCCGCGCCGTCGATAGACCAGACTGTATTCGAACCGTGGAAAGGGAAAAACCGTCAATCAGGCTTAGATTGTTTCCTGTCAGGCGTTAATCGCGCGCGACCCAACCAATCAGACGACGCTTACCGGATTGCCGCAAACAGCCGCGCGAGGTCGACATGCTCAGTCAGCGTATCGGCCAGCCGCTCGAGCGAGGCTTCGCGCAGCGCCGGATAGTCGATAGTCCCGGCATCACGCAAGCCAGCCCATTCCAGCAGCGCGGCACACGCTGCCGGGGTATCGAACAGGCTATGCACATAGGTGGCGAGAATCTGGTCATCAGCCGAACGCGCGCCGTCCGCACGCTCGCCCCCTTCCGGCGTGCCCAGCCGCAACGCAGGCCTCGCCAGCGCCGGGCCGGCGGTCTCACCCATGTGAATCTCGTAGCCGGCCACCTCCGGCGCGCCCGGCAGCGTGAGGCAACCGGTCACGTTCTTCAACGTCTTGTCGCGCGTCAAGACGGTCGAATAATCGAGCCAGCCCAGACCCGCAACGCTTCCCGGCGTGCCTTCGACGCCATGTGGATCGGCCACTTCGCGGCCAAGCATCTGCATGCCGCCGCAAATGCCAATGAGCTTGCCGCCGTAGCGAAGATGACGTTGTAGCACCGGGTCCCAACCCTGTGCGCGCAAAAACGCGAGGTCTCCCTGGACGTTTTTCGAGCCGGGCAAGATGATCAGATCGGCCGCGGGCGGTGTCATCCCGCTGCGCACGTAATGAAAATCGACCTGCGGATGCGCGCGCAGTGCATCGAAGTCGGTGTGATTGCTGATATGCGGCAGCACCGGCACGACCACGCGCAAGGTCGTTCGTGCTTCGGCGCCCGCCGCCTGGGCGGCGCGCAGTTCGGGCGGCAACATGTCTTCCGCATCGAGCGTGAGACCGTGCAGATACGGCACCACGCCGAGCACCGGCTTGCCGGTCTGCGCTTCGAGCCAGTCCAACCCGGGTTTGAGCAGGCCAATATCGCCGCGAAACCGGTTGATGATGAAGCCGCATACGCGCGCCTGCTCACTCGCCGACAGACACGCCAGCGTCCCGGTCAGATGGGCGAAGACGCCGCCGCGATCGATATCCGCCACCAGCACGACCGGGCAATCGACGGCCTCCGCAAAGCCCATATTGGCAATATCACGGTCGCGCAGATTGATTTCTGCGGGACTACCCGCCCCTTCGACGAAGATCGTGTCGTACCCAGCTTGCAGACGCGCGTACGACTCCAGCACTGCCTCGAAGGCCACGGGTTTGTAGTCGTGATAGGCGCGCGCGTCGAGATTCATGCGCGCCTTGCCGTGGATGATGACCTGCGCGCCGCGATCGCTGGTCGGCTTGAGCAGCACCGGGTTCAGATCGGTGTGCGCGGCGATGCCCGCCGCGATCGCCTGCAACGCCTGGGCCCGGCCGATCTCGCCCCCATCCACCGTCACGGCGCTATTGAGCGCCATGTTCTGCGGCTTGAACGGCGCAACCCGCACGCCGGCGCGACGCGCGATGCGGCACAGGCCCGCGACCAGCGTGCTCTTGCCCGCATCGGAAGTCGTCCCCTGGATCATCAGCGTGCCGCGCGGTACGCGTACGCTGTCCGGCATGTTCGAAGTCTTTACCGTCGTCACGAAACAGCAGTCCTGGCGGGTTGTCGGAAGCCGGCATTATCCCATCGCACCAAAGCGCACCGGTACAATCACGCCATGATTCCTCGCGACCTCACCTTCGTGCTCGGCGGCGCCCGCTCAGGCAAAAGCCTGCATGCCGAACAACTCGCGAGCGACAGCGCGCGGCCCGTCACGTATATCGCCACCGCGCGTCCCGCAGACGACGCGGAGTTCGCCGCCCGCATCGAACATCATCGCGCGCGGCGTCCGGCGCACTGGCATCTGCTCGAAGCCTCCGTGGATCTGGCCGGCGCACTCGGCGAGGCCGACGCGCCCGGGCATTGCATCCTGATCGACTGCCTGACCTTGTGGCTCGCCAATCTCCTGTGCCCGCCCGACGGTACCGCACCCAGCCACGATTATCTCAAGCGTTTCGCGGCCTTCGAAGCAGCGCTCGGCGCGGCAGCCGGCAAGATCATCGTCGTCAGCAATGAGATCGGTCTAGGCGTCGTGCCAATGGGCGCCGCAACGCGTCTCTACGTCGACGAACTCGGGCGTCTCAATCAGCGTATCGCGGCATTGAGCCCCCACGTCACGATGATGGTCGCGGGCCTGCCGCTCGCACTCAAGCCGGCGCCCCGCTAGCCATGCTGTCGCTGCCCCTGATCGCCACGCTGGCGACCGCCGGCGTCGCCGTGGACCGCTGGTTCGGCGAGCCGCGTACGGCGCATCCGCTGGTCGGCTTCGGCAAGCTCGCCATGCGTATCGAAGCGCGCCTGAACACCGGGCGGCGCGGACGCCTCATGGGCCTCCTCGCATGGGCACTCGCCGTGTTGCCGCCAGTGCTGATCGCCACGTGGCTCGTCGTGTTTCTGCCGTTCGCGCTGGCCTGCGCGGTGCATGTTCTGCTGCTGTGGTTCGCGCTCGGCGCACGCAGCCTCGACGATCACATTGCGCCGATCGCCCGCGCGCTCGCTCGACGCAATCTCGTCGAAGCCCGCACGCTGACGGCGCGCATCGTCTCGCGCGAAACCAGCCGCGCCGATGAAACCGCGCTCGCCCGTGCCGCCGTCGAATCCGCGCTCGAAAACGGCAACGATGCGATCTTCGGCGCGCTCTTCTGGTTCGCGGTAGCAGGCGGTCCGGGCGCGCTCGCGTTCCGCCTCGCCAATACGCTCGATGCCATGTGGGGCTACCGCACGCCGCGTTATCTGCGCTTCGGTTGGGCTGCGGCACGCATCGACGATGGCCTCAACTGGTTTCCCGCCCGCCTGACCGCCGCAAGCTATGCGTTGCTCGGCGACACGCGCACCGCCTGGCGCTGCTGGCGCGAGCAGGCGCCGCGCTGGGACAGTCCCAACGCAGGGCCGGTCATGGCCTCCGGCGCCGGCAGTCTGAACGTGCTGCTGGGCGGCGCCGCGATGTATCACGGCGCCATCGAGCAACGTCCGACACTCGGCGAGGGACAACCCGCCAACGCCGGGCATATCGTCGCCGCGCTGCAACTGGTCGAGCGTACGGTGATCCTGTGGCTCGCTGTCCTGATCGTGCTGGCGTTGCTGAGCGTGCCTTTTCATGGCTGATGCCATCGTTCACGGCGGCAATCTGCATGCAGCGGCGCAGCGCTACGGGATTGCTTACGCGCAGTGGCTCGACCTCTCGACCGGCATCAATCCGCACGGCTATCCGGTGCCGCCGGTGCCCGCCGAGGCGTGGCGCCGTCTGCCCGACGAGGGCGACGATTTCGCGGCCTGCGCTGCGCACTACTACGGCGCGCCCGACGCACAGCATGTGCTGCCGGTTGCAGGCAGCCAGGCGGCCATCCGCGCATTGCCCCAGTTGCTACCGCGCGCAGCAGTCGCGATTGCGCCGCTCACCTATAGCGAGTACGCCCCTGCGTTCGAGCGGGCAGGTCACCGGATCGTGCCGCTCGATCTCGCCTGCGACACGCTGCCCGACGATGTCACGCATGCCGTGGTCGTGAATCCGAACAACCCGACCGCCGATCATCTGAGCGCCGCCAAACTGTTGCAATGGCATGCGCAACTGGCGGCACGCGGCGGCACGCTGGTGCTCGACGAGGCGTTCGCGGATGCGTTGCCTGCGGCGGCGTCGCTTGCCGCCTATACGGATCGGCCTGGCCTCGTGGTACTCCGTTCTCCTGGCAAGTTCTTCGGCCTTGCGGGCGTGCGTGCCGGGTTCGTGTTGGGCGAGCCTGCGCTGCTTGGCCGCTTGCGCGACCTGCTCGGCGCATGGACCGTCAGCGGTCCCGCACGCCATGCCGTGAACGCCGCCTTCAAGGATCTCGTGTGGCAAAGCGAGATGCGCGCGCAACTTGCAACGGCAAGCGCGCGCCTGACCCGTTTGTTGCAGGCACAACGTTTCTCGATACACAGCACGCCGCTCTTCGCGTGGACCGCAGATCCGCGTGCCGTCGGGTTGCATCACGCGCTCGCATCGCGCGGCATATGGACGCGCTTGTTTCCCGTCTCGGCAAGCGTGCGGTTTGGCCTGCCAGGCACTGAGCACGAGTGGCTGCGTTTCGAGCAGGCGCTGAGCGAAAGTCTCAGCGCAATCGATACGCGCGCAGGCTAGCCAGGCACAACATGCATGGCTGCGTTCACCGAGCTGACTTGCCAACCTCGCCAGACACGCCGACGTCTACGCTATCCGGCCGTCCCTGGCATCTAACGAAATCAACGCCTCATCTCATGATCCAACTGCCCCGCCTGGCCTCGCTTATCAGCGCCATGCTCGTTGCCTGCATTTGTGCCTCGTCCGCGCAGGCCAGCGTCACCGCGACCGACGACAGCGGTGCGACCGTCTCGCTCGCCGCACCGGCGCAACGCGTGATCAGCCTCGCGCCGCACGTCACCGAACTGATCTACGCAGCCGGCGGCGGCGCGAAGCTCGTCGGGACGGTGTCGTACAGCGACTATCCGCCCGCGGCGATGCAGGTCCCGCGCGTCGGCGACAACAAGGCGCTCGATCTCGAACGCATCGTCGCGCTCAAGCCGGATCTGATCGTGGTCTGGCGGCACGGTAATGCGCAGGTCGAACTCGAGCGTCTGCGCGAACTGCACATTCCGCTCTTCTTCAGCGAACCGCATCGACTCGACGATATCGCGCTCACGCTGACCCGCCTCGGCACCTTGCTCGGCACCTCGAACACAGCCGATGCCGCCGCCAGCACATTCCGGCAGGACATCGCGCAACTGCGCACGCGCTACACGAACCGGCCGCCCGTCACCGTGTTTTATCAGGTCTGGAATCAGCCGCTGATGACACTCAACGACACCCACATGATCAGCGACGTGATCACGCTATGTGGTGGACGAAACGTGTTTGCGAACCTCGCGCCGCTCGTGCCGACGGTATCCACTGAAGCGGTGCTCGCGGCCAATCCGGAAGCCATCGTGACCGCATCCGCGGGCGCAACGACGCCTGATAAACCATTGCCGCAATTCGAAACATGGCGCGCGTGGCCGAACCTCAAAGCGGTGGCGCGCAACAACCTGTTCGCCATTGACGGCGATCTGATCGACCGTCCCGCGCCACGCATCGCACAGGGTGCGGCGCAATTATGTGAGGATCTGGAGGTGGCGCGCTCGCGCAGACCTGCGGGGGAAGAGTGAGATTCGCGCTACGTGCAGCGCGATGACATGCAGCGACGCGCAACGCGCCGCAACGCGCGATACGCGCAGAGTTACAGCGGCTTCACACATTCCACCGCACGAGCGACCAGACCTGCCGCTCATCGTCGCGCCGCAGCCATGCGACGCCGGACATATCGAGCGACCATTGGGTCGTACGCGCAACCGGCACGCCCAGCAGCAGCGATGCGATCACCCGTATCACCCCGGCATGCGTCACGACATAAGCTGGTGAACATTCACGCGTCAGACCAAACGCATCGAGCCACGACTGCACGCGCGCGACAAACTGCGCGACACTCTCGCCACCATGCGAACGGGCGTGTTCGAAATCCGCAGCCCATTCATCCAACGCGGCGCGTTCGATCGCATCCCAGCGCTGCTGCTCCCACGCGCCGAAATTCATTTCCTTCAGACGTTCGTCGATGCTATGCGCGCAGCCGAAATCACCCGCCATCGCAGCGGCCACCGTTGCGCAGCGTAGCAGCGGACTCGACAACAGCACGCGCGGCGGAGGCACCTGCAAGGTGGCGAGACGCATGGCCAGCGCGGTGGCGGATGTGGATGGCTCGTCGGCGAGCGCTACGTCGGTGAAGCCATAACACACGCCTTGCTCTACGGCGACGGCCGGATGACGCATCAGAACGAGATCCATGCAAGCCCCGCCAGATAGAGAGCCAGTTCGAAAATCTGCTGCGCGAAGCCAAGGCAGTCGCCCGTATAGCCGCCAATGCGTCTGACGAAATAGCGGCCCATCGCAAAGCGCAGTACTGCCAACATCATAAGCGCCACACAACCGAAGCGCCAATCTGGCCAGAACAGCATCGGCAGGCCGAACAAGGCCGCCCATGCCAACGACGCGCCGGTGAGGCGCTGCGCAACCGGCTTCGCCTTGCCTTCCGCCCGCACATAATCAAGCGTCGCCAGAAAACTGATCGCGCCGGTGCGGCTCGCAGCATGCGCCGCAATCATCAGACCTGCGGCGCGCAAGGGCGGCAACGCCGCAAGGGTCTGCCACTTCAATGCCAGCGCGATCACGAGCGCGATGGCGCCGAACGCGCCAATGCGCGAGTCTTGCATGATGCGCAGGACGTCCTCACGCTGATAGCCGCCACCAAAACCGTCACAGCAGTCCGCCAGACCGTCTTCGTGGAAAGCACCCGTGACCAGCAAGGTCGCGGCCATCGACAGCAGCACCGCTACGCCCGCCGGAAACACGCGCCACGCGGCCAGATACACGAGTGCGCCCAGCCCGCCCACCAACAGACCGACCAACGGGAAGTAACGCGCGGCTGCCTGCAGATAGTGCGGCTCATAGCCGACCCAGCGCGGCACCGGCACGCGTGTGAAATAGCCTAGTGCCGTGAAGAAATAGCGCAGTTCCATGAGCGGGTTCATCAGCGTGCGACGCCTGTGATCCGCTTACGCATCGCGGTCCGCGACACCCGCCGATTCGAAGCTCGCCATCTGCTCGAGGAATGCGACCGCCGCGCGCAGTAAAGGCACAGCAAGCGCCGCGCCCGTGCCTTCGCCAAGCCGCATATCCAGAGCGAGCAGCGGAATGGCGCCGAAATGATCGAGCATGCGGCGATGTCCCGCTTCGTTCGAGGCATGCGCAAACACGCAGTATTCGCGCACGTTGGGCGCAAACGCGTCGGCCACGAGCAGCGCGGAGGTGGCGATGAACCCGTCTACCAGGATCGTCATGCGCGCTTCGGCGGCGGCCAGATACGCACCGGCCATCATGGCAATTTCGAAGCCACCGAAGGTTGCGAGCACATCCAATGCTGCGATGTCGGATGAGGCGGTGCCGCGCGTGTCGGCGCCCGGTGCATGATGCGCCAGCGCTGAAGCCAGCACGTTGCGTTTTTTTGCGAGCCCGGCATTGTCGAGCCCGGTGCCGCGGCCGACGCACTCGTCGATCGGCACACCGCAAAGGCGGCTCATCAGACAGGCCGCCGCCGACGTGTTCGCAATTCCCATCTCGCCAAAACCGATCACGTTGGTCCCCAGCGCCGCATGATGGCGCACGCGCTGCGCACCAGCACGCAGCGCGTCGAGCGCCTGCTCGCGCGTCATCGCGGGTTCGTGTGCGAAGTTGCGTGTCCCCGCTGCGATGGGAATGTCGACGAGGCCATCGGTATTCGGCAACGACGTCGCAATCCCCGCATTGACCACTTCGAGCGTGATTTCCGCAACCCGGCTCAAGGCGTTGATCGCGGCGCCGCCTGCCAGGAAGTTCGCCACCATCTGCGCAGTGACCGCCTGCGGATACGGGCTCACGCCTTCCTGCGCGATGCCATGGTCGCCTGCGAACACGATCATGGCTGGCCGCTGCACCGTGGGATGCGTGGTCCGCTGGATCAGGCCCATCTGCCGTGCCAGCGTTTCAAGCCGCCCGAGGCTGCCGGGCGGCTTGGTCTTCGAATCGATCAGATGTTGCAGCGCGCTGCGCAGCGTCTGGTCGAGCGGTTCGACAACGGGTAAGTCGAGGGACGAAATCATAGGGCTTCGAGTAAAAGAGCGGTTCTTGTGGGTTCTTCACGACGCTGAGTTTGCCGTGCCACGCTGCGCACCGTGCGCCCGCGGTGCCGGGATCAGCGCCTCGTGGTTGCCGTCCTGCAGCAGGATCAGCGGATAGCCGAACGCGCGGCTCGCGAGCGCAGGCGTCAGTACATCGCGCACCGGGCCGGCGAACGCGCCGCCCTTGCCGTCGAGCAACAGCGCGTGGGTCGCGAAACGGCGCGCCAGGTTCAGGTCATGGGAGGAAAACAGTACTGTACGCTTCGGGCTGCCCGCCCAGGTGCCCAGCGCCTCGAGGCAGTCGATCTGGTGATGCAGGTCCAGATGCGACAGCGGTTCATCGAGCAGCAACAGCGACGCATCCTGACACAACACAGCGGCCAGCGCGACACGCTGACGCTCGCCGCCCGAAAGCGACAGGACATCGCGCGTCGCCAGATCCGTGAGACCCAGCAAATCGAGCGCGCGCTCAGCGGCAGCGCGATCGGCTTCACCTTCCCAGCCCCATCCTGCGAGATGTGGAAAGCGATTGAGCATGACGATATCGAGCACGCTGGTGCTAAATGCGTCGTGTGCGCTTTGCGGCATCAATGCGCGGCGCCGCGCGAGCGGCACCGCCGGCCAGTCGGCCACGCGTACGCCATCGACTTCGACCTGGCCTGCGGCGGGCTGCTGCAAACCGGCCAGCGCCGAAATCAGCGTGGTCTTGCCCGCCCCGTTCGGCCCGGCGATACACCACACCTCACCGGGATAGAACGTGTGCGTGAAGCGTTCGAGCAGCGTGCGCTCGCCGGCCCGCAACGTGATCTGTTGCACGCTGAGCGTGGCAGCCGGCGAGGGGGATGTCGTGCGTGTCGTCATCATGGTCTGCGCAACAGCATCCACAGAAACACCGGCACGCCGATCAGCGCGGTGATTACGCCCACCGGCAATTGGGCCGGCGCAATCACGGTGCGCGCGACGAGGTCTGCGCCCATCACCGCCATGCCGCCGCCGAGCGCCGCCGCCGGCAGCAACATGCGCTGATCGTTGCCGAACGCGAGCCGCAAGGTGTGCGGCACCACCAGACCCACGAAGCCGATGGTCCCGCCCGTGGTTACCGCAACAGCCGCCGCGAGCGATGCCACCAGATAGACGCGCAGCCGCAAGCGCATCACGGAGACGCCCAACGCCTGCGCGGCTGCATCGCCGCGCAACAGCACATTGAGTTGCGGGGCCGCAGGCAGAATCGCCGCCAGCACGATCACGAGCGCAGCGAGTGCCAGCCAGGGCAGACCGCCGCCGTTCAGGTCGCCGGTCAGCCAGAACAACATGCCGCGCAAACGGTCGTCCGGCGCGAGCGTCAATAACAATGTGATCAGCGCCCCCCACCCCGCTGCAATCACCGCACCGGTCAGCAGCAAACGCGGTGAGGTGTCCTGCGGCTCGCCACGCCACACGTTGTGACGCGCGAGACCGAGCACCAGCAGGATCGACACGAACGCTCCGGTGAATGCACTCGCATCGACGAGCCACCACGCGCCACCCGCCATCATGGCGAACAGCGCGAAACTCGCCGCGCCGCCCGACACACCTAGCACATACGGTTCGGCTAGCGGATTGCGCAGCAACACCTGTAGCAGCGCGCCCGCCACCGCGAGCAACGCGCCGCACGCGAAGCCGGCCAATGCGCGCGGCAAACGGAGCGAACGCACGATTTCGCCGGCGAGGTCGGCGGAGGCGCCGCTGTGCGTCGACGGCGGCAGTAGCGCAGCGAGCACGCGCGCGGGCGTGAGCGGCACACTGCCGAGCGCGAGCGAGGCGATCAGCACAGCGAGCGCCAAAACGGCGAGCGCGCACCAGATGGCCGCGGCGCGTCTCGCGTGCATGACCGGCATCCGGCGTACGGACAGACGGTTCATCCGCGCCGCTCCAGCGCCGGAGGTGCGGCGTCATCGTTGCTGTCAGCCCAGCGAAAAGCACGCGCTGCGAGACGATTCGATGCAGATGTAGGCCAGCTCATAGTCCTTGTTCGAGAGAGGCTGCTGGTTTTTGCTACGACGTGCCTCGCTTTCGCGAGCGCGCAGCGGTGTCTCGCGCAGTGCATGCGAAGGGCGCGCGATCACGCTCCTACGCCCGGCGAGATCGTGGACGCAGCCCAGATAGTAACTGCTCGCTATGACCGCGCGGGCATACCGGCCTTACCGCGGATTCACCGGAAAATGCGCATACGACCCATGCCGCAAGTGGCAACCGGCTTCCCACGTCCCTCGCGCAATGGCACACTCGCGGCTTCGCCTATGTGTCACACGTCATGGCCGACCCGCATGAAAATGCCCGCGATTAACATTGCGCGGGCATCATTCAGGGTTGGTTGCGTCGCGATGAATGCCGGTCCCTGTTACCGAATTGGATGGCGCACGCTACGCGAAATCGTTTGCGAGCATGAAAAGTGCCGGAAGTTTATGAATGCCGGCACATGCCGTCAAGAATGGTCAATGCGAGTCCGTTCTGTGCGGCAGCACACGGATAAATGTCAAATTCAGGGGGACGTACAGGTCAATTCCGCCACGCAGGTCTGTGCAAAGCGAGGCTGTTACGTCTCGAAACGAGACAATTGTCGGACCGTGCGATATTCCGCGCTAAAATGCCCTGTCTTTAGAGGACGCAGCACATGCTCACCGAACTCGAAACACTTTCACAGAATATCGGCAGACTGATTTCGATCAGCCAGCGTCATAACGAAGCGCGTCAGGCGCTTGAAACCCAGCTCGCTCAGGCGCGCGCCGAAGCCGATGCAACGCGTGCAGAACTTGCCCAGATGCGTGACGAACGCGATGCGCTGCAAGCGGAGCGCGATGCGCTGTCGGCCAAGATCGACGACGCTCAGGTGCGCCTGAATGCGATCCTCGAAAAATTGCCGCGTGCACGCGCTCACAGCGAACCGGACAACCAGCTCGACCTGCTCGCACCCGCGCACGACGCGCGGCAGGAAGAAGAGGCGGGTAGCGCCGTCACCCGTCACGGAGAAAACGCATGACCACCAAGCAGATCGAAGTATCGATTCTCGGCTCGCCGTATCGTCTCGCCTGCTCGCCGGAAACCGAAGCTGCACTGCTCGAAGCGGTGGCACGTGTCGACGCCGAAATGTCGAAGATCCGCGCGAACAGCAATGTGCGCGGCGTCGATCGCATCGCCGTGATGGCTGCGCTGTCGCTGGCATCGGAACTGCTTAAGCTGCAAGCCAGCGTGCGTCACGGAGAAGCATTTCCTGCTGAGGAAATCCGGCGTACAATGCACCAGATGAACGAACAGCTCGGTACTGTGATTCAACAGTACAGCATGCAGTAAAAAGGTTTAAAGTAGCTGTACGGCCCCATTCGAATTCAAACGAAGTGCTCGATCAAGAGTCAGCAAACGTTTGAGTTCAATCAGTTTAGCTTCCCTGCCTGGTTCGCCAAGGTCATATATTCCTTGAACCAATGCCATGTGCACGGTTGTGGAAATTTGCAGCACGGGTGTGCGCGTCACTCTGTCTGATGTACCCGAAGTGCTGCTAACTGCGACCAATTCTGAACTCCCGGTTCAGGATGCCGGCCTAGCGGCTAAGGCGGGGACCTTATCAAACGGCATCGGACATAGGTCCGGTGCCGTTTTTCTTTTGGGGCTTCGTTTTTAGCCCTTGATTTGCGGCGTTTTCTCTTACTTTTCAACGTTCATCGATTCATGCGCTACTGGCTAATGAAGTCCGAACCGGACGAAGCGAGCATCGATCACCTCGCCATCGCACCGAAGCACACCTTGCCGTGGACCGGGGTGCGCAACTATCAGGCGCGCAATTTCATGCGTGACGTCATGAAGGTGGGCGACGGCGTGCTCTTCTATCATTCGAGTTGCCCCGAGCCGGGCATTGCCGGCCTCGCCGAGGTCGCATCCACGCCCTACCCCGATCCCACGCAGTTCGACGCGAAGAGCCCGTACTACGATCCGAAATCGACGCCTGAGACACCACGCTGGGTGCTCGTCGATGTCGTCTTCAAGAAGAAAGTCCCGCTGATTCCGCTCGCCGCATTGCGTGAGCACGCCGAACTCGCGGACATGCGCGTGCTCGCCAAGGGCAACCGCCTGTCGATTACACCGGTGACTGAAACCGAGTGGCGCTTCATCACGAAACGGCTTGCGTAGTGTGACTTCTCGTCGCGGCACGCTAATTGCCAGGTCGGGGAACCAAGGCCGCTGGCAAGCGCCTAATTGGGTCGCAAGCGCGGCTCATGCATCGGTCACAAAAGCTGATTGCACGCGGGGCCGCACGCCTCGTTGGCAAGCGTCGTGCCATTGGGTAGAACGGTCAATCCCGATGCCGAGCACGCGGCGCCCATTGCGGAGCACCTCATGAACGCTCCGCGCACGCAGCCAGTACACCATCGTCACGCATAACCTGCTCAAGCAAGGAGTCTAACCATGACGCAAAAAGCCGCACGTGCCATTGCACTCGCCGTGGCCCTCGCCGCCCCGCTCGCATTTGCATCCGTCGCAGCCAGGGCGCAAAGCGTCACGCAAGCTGAACCCGCCGGCGTGCTGTCGCTGAACGCCCAGGCAAGCGCCGAAATTCCGCAAGATGTGGTGGACATCACCTTGTTCTACGAACAGGAAGCGAGCGACCCGTCCGCGCTCACCAGCACGCTCAACCAGCGCGCCGACGCAGCGCTGCGCCAGGCCAAGGGCGTAAGCGGCGTCACGGCACGCACCGGTTCGTTCTCGATCTATCCGTCAACCGATCGCGATGGCCGTATTTCGGCATGGCGTGGCCGCACCGAAGTCGTACTCGAGTCACATGATTTCGCCGCCGCTTCGAAGCTGGCCGGTCAGATGGCATCGAACATGCAGGTCGGCAACGTGCAGTTCTCGCTGTCGCCCGAAGCACAGCGCGCGGCGGAGCAGAAGCTCACGGGTGAAGCCATCGCCTCGTTTCGCCAGCAGGCGAGCGCCGGTGCTCAAGCGTTCGGCTATAGCAGCTATTCGATCCGTGAAGTCAACGTCGGACACAACGGCGTGATGCCGCGTCCCATGATGATGATGAGCGCACGCGCCATGGGTGCCGACGCCAAGACGGCCGCGCCGCTGCCGCTCGAAGCCGGTACCTCGACGGTGTCGGTGACGGTCTCGGGCTCCGTGCAGATGAAGTAAGGCAGGGCAACACGCCGGTTCGAACATGCCGGCGCGCTGCGTTGCAGGCCACTGAAACGAGCCGCAGACGAGCAGTCATGCGCGCCACCAGCAAAAACGCCACGGCAGTTCAAGACTTGCCGTGGCGTTTTTTTATTCAGTGCGCGCAACGAACGCAACGCACGTAGCATGACACTCAGTTCGCGCCGACCGCCTTGACCGCTTCGCGACCCTTGCGCCGGTACGCCCAGACCAGCATTGCTATGCCGGCGATAATCATCGGCATCGACAGCCACTGCCCCATCGACATTCCCATCGCCAGCAGGCCGAGGAAATCATCGGGTTCGCGGGCAAATTCCACCGTGAAGCGGGCTACCCCATAGCCGATCAGGAACACGGCGGAAATCGCACCGAGCGGGCGCGGCTTGCGCGAGAAGAACCACAACACGAAGAACAGCGTTATGCCTTCCAGCGCGATCTCATACAGCTCCGACGGATGACGCGGCAGCATATGGTATTGCGCGAAAATCTCGTTGAGATTCCACTTCGCAGCCAGCTCCGGGTGCTTCGCCAACCAGATGGCGTCGTCGTTCGAGGCGCTCGGGAACATCATGGCCCACGGCGCGTTCGGATCGGTCACGCGCCCCCACAGTTCACCGTTGATGAAGTTGCCGAGGCGCCCCGCCGCGAGCCCGGTGGGCACCATCGGCGCGACGAAATCGGTGACCTGCAGCCACGAGCGCTTGCGCTGGTACGCGAACAACACCATCGCGAGCGTGACGCCAAGAAAGCCGCCGTGAAACGACATGCCGCCTTCCCACACCTTGAAGATGTCGAGCGGATGCGTGAAGTAGAAGTCGGCCTTGTAGAACAGCACATAGCCGAGACGGCCGCCGAAGATCGTGCCGAGCACGCCGTAAAACAGCATGTCGTCGATGTCCTTGGCGGTCCAGCCTTGCGCGGCGACGTACGGCAGACGCAAGCGCAGCCGGCCGACGACGATCGCCATGATGAACGCCACGAGGTACATCAGACCGTACCAGCGCACGGCGAGCGGCCCTAGATGGATCGCGATCGGGTCGAAATTGGGATGAATGTGCATCGTATTGTTATGGGCGGTTCGGGTTCAAAAGCGGATTCGATAAATCTGGGCGGGTTGGCATTGGACGGGCCACGACGCGATGCGTTCGCCGCATTCGGGTCATGACGCACAAAAAGGCGCAGTGTAAGCCCCGTAGCTTTCACTCCCCTCATCCGGGCAAACTGGCCTGGGTTTCGAGCGTGGCAACATGCGCCTGCACGATGCCGATAAACCCGGCCAGCACCGGGCTCACCTGTGCCGTGCGCCACACCAGCCCCGTTTCGATAGCCGGCACGGATTCGCGCAGCGGCCGGTACACCACACCGGTGCGGCGCAGGTTACGCAGCGATTGCGGCACCAGTGCGACACCCATGCCCGCCGACACCAGGCTCACGATCGTCTGCATCTGGATCGCCTCCTGGACGACGCGCGGCGTGAGGCCGGCCACGCCGTAGCAATCCATAATGATGTCATAAAAGCCCGGCGCGAGACGCCGCGGGAAGATGACGAGCGGCGCGTCGGCGACATCGCGCAGGCTGATCGGCGCGTCGCGCCACTCGGCGCCGGCCAATGCGGCAGCGTCGCCACTTGAGCCTTCGACCCGCGCGGCCATCTCCGACGACATGGCGATCACCAGCGGCTCCCGCGCGATCGGCAGCCACGATAATTGCGCGGCATGACGCGGCGGCAACGGCGCGATCACGAGGCCGGCATCGATACGGCCGGCCACCAGTTCGTCGATCTGCACGTCACTGGTGGCCTCGGTGAGTTGCAGGCGCACACGCGGAAAGCGAGCGCCGAACTCGCGCAGCAGCGTTGGCAACAGGCCGTAATCGGCAGTCGAAACGAATGCCAGCGACAACTCCCCCGCCTCGCCGCGCGCGAGACTCTGCGCGAGCGGCCGCAAGCCTTCTGCGCTGGCGAGCAGACGCCGCACCTCGGGCAACAGATCGGCGCCCACCTGGGTCAGCTCCACGGAACGCTTGGTGCGCGCGAAAAGCTCGACGCCCAGCGTCTCCTCCAGCGCGCGAATGGCCTGCGACAGCGGCGGCTGCGTCATGGAAAGACGGATGGCCGCGCGACCGAAGTGTTTTTCTTCGGCGACGGCAATGAAATAGCGCAGCTGGCGCAGATCGGGCGTGACAGGGAGCATCATTGATACATTTTACGACCTAATGAGTCAGCAATAATACCTTGAACAGGTTCACCGAAAAACCCCTCTCCGGCCGCCTGCACCGCCATCCAAACCACCTAAACTGAACAGGACAGCGTTGCAACAACCTGGAGTTCCCATGCCCTACAACCGTCGCTCGAAGAACATCACGCAAGGCGTGGCACGCTCGCCGAACCGCTCGATGTTTTATGCCCTCGGCTATCAGAAAGAAGACTTCGACAAGCCGATGATCGGCATCGCCAACGGCCACTCGACCATCACCCCCTGCAATGCCGGCCTGCAGCGCCTCGCCGACGCGGCGGTCGTCGCGGTCAAGCGGGCCGACGCGAATCCGCAGATCTTCGGCACGCCGACGATTTCCGACGGCATGTCGATGGGCACGGAAGGCATGAAGTACTCGCTCGTGTCGCGCGAAGTGATCGCCGACTGTGTCGAGACCTGCGTGCAGGGCCAATGGATGGATGGCGTCGTGGTGATCGGCGGCTGCGACAAGAACATGCCGGGCGGCATGATCGGCCTCGCGCGCGTCAATGTGCCCGGTATCTACGTGTATGGCGGCACGATCCGTCCGGGCAACTGGAAGGGCGTCGACCTGACGATCGTGTCGTCGTTCGAAGCGGTGGGCGAATTCACCGCCGGGCGCATGTCGCAGGAAGATTTTGACGGGGTCGAACAGAACGCCTGCCCCTCGACCGGTTCGTGCGGCGGCATGTACACCGCCAACACGATGAGCTCGTCGTTCGAAGCGCTCGGCATGTCGCTGCTGTATTCGTCGACCATGGCCAATCCGGATCAGGAGAAGGTCGATTCGGCGGCCGAGTCGGCCCGCGTGCTGGTCGAAGCGGTCAAGCAGGACCTCAAGCCGCGCGACATCATCAACCGGAAGTCGATTGAAAACGCGGTGGCGGTCATCATGGCCACCGGCGGCTCGACCAACGCCGTGCTGCACTATCTCGCCATCGCGCATGCGGCCGAGGTGGAATGGAGCATCGAAGACTTCGAGCGCATCCGCAAGCAGGTGCCGGTGATCTGCAACCTGAAGCCCTCGGGCCAGTATGTGGCGACCGACTTGCACCAGGCCGGCGGCATCCCGCAAGTCATGAAGATCCTGCTCGACGCGGGCATGCTGCATGGCGATTGCATCACGATCACGGGCAAGACCCTCGCAGAAGAACTGAAAGACGTACCGGCCAAACCGCGCGCCGACCAGCAGGTGATCTTCCCGATCGAGCAAGCGCTGTACAAGGAAGGTCATCTCGCGATCCTCAAGGGGAATCTCGCGGTGGACGGCGCCGTCGCCAAGATCACCGGGCTGAAGAACCCGGTGATCACCGGACCGGCACGCGTTTTCGACGACGAGCAAAGCGCGCTGGAGGCGATTCTCGCCGACAGGATCCAGGCGGGCGATGTGGTCGTGCTGCGCTATCTCGGTCCGAAGGGGGGTCCGGGGATGCCAGAAATGCTCGCGCCGACTTCGGCGATCATCGGCAAGGGCCTGGGCGAAAGCGTGGGTCTCATCACCGATGGTCGCTTCTCCGGCGGCACATGGGGTATGGTGGTGGGGCACGTCGCCCCGGAAGCCTTCGTGGGCGGCACGATCGCGTTCGTGCAGGAAGGTGACTCAATCACCATCGACGCACACAAACTGCTGCTGCAACTGAATATCGACGACGCCGAGCTGGCGCGCCGCCGTGCTGCATGGCAGCAACCGAAGCCGCGTTATACACGCGGCGTGATGGCCAAGTACTCCGCGTTGGCGCTGCCGGCCAACAAGGGTGCAATCACAGGCTGAACGCCTTCGCGGCATGCAGGGTCAGCCGCGAAAAGCTGAAAAGGGGCGCACGAAAACCGTGCGCCCCTTTCCTTTTATAATGCCTGCACCACAAGTCGGCCACCTGCACCGACGGAGACCAGAATGAAATCAATGTCGTATGCAGCAATGGCGTTGGCGGGCATGCTCGCCATCAGCGCGACGGCGCAGGCGCAACCGGCTCCCGGCCTCGCGCTCGCGCAGCAGCAGAACTGCATGAGCTGTCACTCGGTGAACCGTCCGTTCATGGGGCCAACACTGCATGAAATCGCCGCGAAATACGCAGCACGCGCCGATGCGCAAAGCTATCTCGCGCACAAGATCATCGACGGTAGCACCGGGGTCTGGGGCCAGGTGCCGATGCCCGCGAACACCCAACTCACGCCCGACCAGGCCGCCCTGCTTGCCGACTGGATCCTGACGCTGAAATAGGAGCGGCGTTACCCTCGCGTCAGTCTTCAGTGCCCGCTCGAACGCCGGGCGATCTCTTCATTGACCGCCTCGCGCACCCAGCCGGTCATTTCCGTTTCGAGAGTCAGCGCGACTTCCCGCGTAATCTGATTGATGAGCCACGTGGTGTGATCTTGCAGCGCATCACGGCAACGCGCCTCGATCACCGCGCGCCCTTCACCGGTGAGGTAACTGGCAAACCGTCCGCGCAGGCGTTCGGCGAGTACGTCGGCATCGAGGTTGGGAGCCGGCGCAGGCGCAGCAGGCGCGCGTGAAAAGTGGAACGCGGAGCTGGGCTCGAACGGATCGACCAGCGCGGGCTCGGGCGGCACGTCGAGCTCCGGCGCGGAGGCCAGTTCGAACGGGACCAGCGGCTCGGGTAATGTAAAGGCGTTGACCTGGGCAGGTGTGACGGCGTGGATGGTCACGCCATCGGCGGGCTCCGCGCTGGATTGCTCGGGTGGTTCGGTGAAGGGTTCGGGTTCGGGTTCGTGCGCGGACTCGGCTTCGCGTTCGGCGGCAAGCTCGGCTGCGGGCTCAGTTGCAGACTCCGTTGCAGGCCTGGTTGCAGACTCGATCGCGGGTTCGGCTGCACGCTCGATCGCGGGTTCAACTGCAGACTCCCCCACCGCTTCCGCCAGATCAACCGCTTCACCCGGCGCGGCCTCCGCGCCATGAGTAGATCGGGCATGCGCGGGCTTGCCTGGCACGAGGATTTCGTTCAGAACCGGGATTGAGGTATCGAACGTAGTATCGGACGAATCGGGCACGAATAGACTCCGTCGATGAATGGGGCGAGGAGAAAGCGCCGCCCGCCGGACAGCGCGGGCGGCACAGCGACGCTAGCCGCCCTGCTTGTAGTTGTTTAGAGCATAGCCGCGATCGCGATAGAAGCGATAGCGTTCACGGCCCGCTGTCAGTTCCTCTTGTGCGTTACCGACCACTTCGAGCAATCTTTCGAAGCGCGCGAACTGTGCCGGCACCTCCGCGCCGAGATTCATCAGCACCTGGTAGTGCGGCACGTTGTCGAGATTCGCCGCCAGCACGATTGGCGTTTGCGCGGCGAGCGCGGCATCTGCCATGCAGTGCGGCACGAACTCGAGCGGCGCGAAAGTCCACAACTGCTCATCGAAGGCGCGCAGGCGCGCCGGCTCGGCCAGCACGATAGTGGGCTGGCCGGCCAGGTACGCCTTGCGCGCGAGGCGGCACGCGTACAACAACGAATCGCCGACGTTCGAGTGAAAATCGATTCTCGTCATCGGCGGCTCCGCCTCGGCGCGTCAAGCCGCGCGTCGGTACTGCGATGGATCATTGTGCAGCGCGACCGTCCGCGGCCCGGTCGATCAAAAACTGCGACAGAAGCGGCACCGGACGGCCCGTTGCGCCCTTGGCGGCGCCACTCTTCCATCCCGTGCCGGCGATGTCGAGGTGAGCCCACGGGTACGCCTCGGTGAAGCGCGACAGGAAGCACGCAGCCGTAATACTGCCACCCGGACGACCGCCAATGTTGGCGAGGTCCGCGAAGTTCGACTTCAGCTGGTCGTGATATTCCTCGTCGAGCGGCATGCGCCATGCCGGATCGGAAGCTTCGCGCGAAGCGTCGAGCAGCTCGCCCGCCAGCGCGTCGTCTTTCGAGAACAGGCCGCTGTTATGATGGCCCAGCGCAATCACGCAAGCACCGGTCAGGGTTGCCACATCGATCACTGCCGCCGGCTTGAAGCGCTCGGCGTAAGTCAGCGCGTCGCACAGGATCAGGCGGCCTTCCGCGTCCGTATTCAGCACTTCGATCGTCAGGCCCTTCATGCTGGTGACGATGTCGCCCGGCTTGGTGGCGTTGCCGGCCGGCATGTTTTCGCAGGTCGGGACAATGACGACCAGATTGATCTTCAGGCCCATTTCGGCCACGGCGCGCATCGTGCCGAGTACCGAACCGGCGCCGAGCATGTCGTACTTCATCTCGTCCATGCCGTCGCCCGGCTTCAGCGAGATGCCACCGGTGTCGAACGTGATGCCCTTGCCGACCAGCACCACCGGCGCGGCCTTGGCAGCGGCGCCCTGGTACTGCAGCACGATGAACTGGGGCGGTTCGACCGAGCCGCGCGTGACGGACAGGAACGAACCCATGCGCAGCGCTTCGAGCTGCTTCTGGCCCAGCACTTCGACCTTCAGTTTCCAGTCTTTGGCGAGCTTCTTCGCCGTGTTGGCCAGGTAAGTGGGCGTGCAGACGTTGCCCGGCAGGTTGCCGAGATCACGCGTCAGGTCCATGCCGTTGGCGAGCGCAGCACCTTGCCTGGCGGCAACCTTGGCGGCTTTCTCGTCGCCGCTGTCGACGCTGAACACGACGCGCTTCAAGGCGCGCGGGGTCGTGTCCGGCTTGCTCTTCATCTGGGTAAACTTGTAGGCCAGCTCGCGCAGTGCGAGGATGGCCGCACGCACGCCCCAATCGGCCGAGCGTTCGAGCACCGGCAACTGGGCCAGCGTGAACGTGACCTGGACGATCCTGGTGGCCAGAATGGCACGCCAGGCGGCGCGTACGGCGTCGCCGTAGGCTTTCTGGTTGAACGCGTCCTGCTTGCCGAGGCCAACCAGCAGAACACGCGAAGCGCCGATCCCCGACACTTCGTGGAGGAACAGGGTGGTACCGCTCTTGCCGTCCATGTCACCGGCTTTGATGATACGGGTCAGGAGACCCTTGGTGGCCGCATCGATCTCCAGTGCGGCACCCGACAGCGTTTGTGACTCGAAAATGCCGATCACGATGCAATCGGACTTTCCGGTCAGGAACCCGTTTGACGAGCCTTTGCTCCAATCACAGGCTTTTATGCTAAAGTCCATCGCGCTTGTCCTCGGATAAAATCTGGGCTTAGGATGAAAGCCGCAATTATCCGCTATTTTTCCCGCGGCGGCTGCACGGGGCTGACGGGATGAACCCGGACCAACCCCAAGGCACGCACTCTCATCATCAACAATGATCTTTGAACGCTCCCTCCAGCGCGAACTCGCGTACACGGCTGGTGCCGTGTTCATGGTTCTCCTCACGCTCGTGCTGACCACGATGATGATCCGGATCGTCGGCTTCGCCGCCTCCGGGGAAATCGATCCGCGCGACGTGCTGGTCCTGATCGGCCTGACCGTGATCGGCTATCTGGCGATCATGCTGGTCGCGACCCTGTTCGTGTCGATCCTGTTCGTCCTGACGCGCTGGTACAAAGACTCGGAAATGGTGGTCTGGCTGGCCTCGGGCGTGAGTCTCACGCGCTTCATCAAACCGATCGGCGTGTTTGCGACGCCCATCGTCATTCTCATCATGTTCTTTGTATTCGTCGGCTGGCCGTGGTCGAACCAGCAGAGCAAGCTGATCCGCGCGCGCTTCCAGCAGCGCGACGAGGTCTCGCTGCTCGCGCCTGGCCAGTTCCGCGAATCGGCCGTGAGCCACCGCGTGTTCTTCATCGAGAAGATGTCGCCTGACCAGGCGCGCGTCGAAAACGTGTTCGTGACCAGTACCGAAAACGGCAAGGTCAACGTGGTGGTCTCGAAGACCGGCCATACCGAAACGCACAAGAACGGCGACCGCTTCGTCGTCCTCGAAAACGGGCGCCGTTACGACGGCGAACCAGGCAAGCCGGATTTCCGCATCATGGAATTCGAACGCTACGGCGTGAAGATCCAGAGCCAGCCGGTGGTCAACGTTCCGAGCACCACCGGTACGCCGACGCTCGAACTGCTGCGCAATCCGACCAAGGACAACCTTGCCGAATTCGCGTGGCGCGCGGGCTTGCCGCTGATTGCAATCAACCTGATGCTGCTGGCCATTCCCCTCGCCCACCAGAACCCGCGGCGCGGCCGCACGCTCAATCTGGTCATGGCCGTGCTGATTTATCTGACGTATTCCAACCTGTTGAACGTGGTGCAGTCGTGGGTCGAGCAAGGCAAGATGTCCTTCCCGGTGGGATTGCTCGGACTGCATATCATCGTGGCGGGGATCGTGGCAATCATCTTCTGGCTGCGCGTGCGCAATCGTCCGTTATTTAGCCGGACGATGTTCCGACGCTCGTCGCAGGGGGCCTGACCGATGCGGATCTATGAAAAGTACTTCGCGAGTCAGGTCTACCTCACGTTCATCTTCGTCCTGTTTGCCTTCTCAGGTCTGTTCTTCTTTTTCGACCTGATCAACGAACTGAACTCGGTGGGCCACGGCAACTACAAGTTCCAATATGCCGTGCTGCGAGTGGCGCTGCAAACGCCGTCGCGCTTCTACGAAATCATTCCGGTGGCGGCGCTGATCAGCGCGATCTACGTGTTTGCGCAGATGGCGGCGAACTCGGAGTACACGATTTTTCGCGTTTCGGGTCTCGCGACGAATCAGGCGTTGCGCTCGTTGCTGAAGATTGGCATTCCGCTGGTGTTCCTGACTTACATCATTGGCGAAGTGGTTGGACCATACACGGACCAGTTGTCGGAGCGAGTGCGGCTGGAGGCATTGGGGTCGGCGGTATCCACCAATTTCGAGTCGGGCGTGTGGGTGAAGGACACGTTGACGGCCCGCGCGGACGGCGAGCAGGTGACGCGCTTTGTGAACGTCGGCAAGCTGCAACCGGACGCCTCGATCACCGACGTGCGCATCTACGAATTCGATTCGAAATTCCGCCTGTCGAACGTGCGGATTGCGCAGAGCGGCAAGTATCAGCCGCCGGGCCACTGGTTGCTGAAGGACGTGACGGATACGCAATTGATCGACGTGCCGCCGCCGGCGGGGACGCCGAAGGACGCGCTCAATCCGGTGTACCGCGCCAACCAGACGACGGTGCCGGAGTACTCGCTACGCTCGGAGTTGACGCCGCAGATTCTGTCGGTGCTGCTGGTGTCGCCGGACAACATGTCGATGTTCAACCTGTTCCGCTACATCCAGCATTTGCAGCAGAATCATCAGGACACGCAACGGTATGAAATTGCCCTGTGGCGCAAGTTGCTGTATCCATTTGCGGTGCTGGTGATGCTGGTGCTGTCGTTGCCGTTTGCGTATCTGCATACGCGCGCGGGCGTGGTGGGCGTGAAGGTATTCGGCGGGATCATGCTGGGCATGAGCTTCCAGTTGTTCAACACCTTGTTCTCGCACGTGGGCATGTTGAATACCTGGCCTGCGCCTTTGACTGCGGCCACGCCTGGGCTGGTGTATCTCGTGCTGGGCCTGGTTGGGTTGAAGTGGGTGGATCGGCATTAGGGGTATCGCCATGGCATTGCATGGGATCGTGCTGTTTGGGCATGGCGCGCGGGATCCGCGCTGGGCTGAGCCTTTTTCGCGGCTTGCTGCGAAATTGCAGGCGGTTCGCGGCGACGCTGGGCCAGTGTCGTTGGCGTTTCTTGAGTTGATGCAGCCGGATCTGGTTTCGGCTGTTGCTGCGCAGGTTGTTCTCGGGTGCTCCGCTGTGACCGTTGTGCCGGTGTTTTTTGGGCAAGGCGGGCATGTGCGGAGGGATTTACCTGCGGTGCTCGATGTTTGTCGGGCTGCGCATCCTGGTGTTGATATTCGGTGTTCAACTGCCGTTGGGGAGGATGATTTTGTCCTCGATGCTGTTGCTGGTTTTTGTCTTCGGCAAGTGGTTTAAGGGTTAGGTTTTTTTTGTTGCCCTTCTGGCGGGGTTTGCCTGCGGCGCCTTGGTTTTTGGCTGTTTTCTTGGGGTTGTTGGCCTTTCCTTGTTTTGTTAGTGGTCTATTCGCTTCGCCCCTGTGCGGGGCAGCACTCACTTTCCTTGCCGCCGCAAAGAAAGTAAGCAAAGAAAGCGGGCTCACACCGCCAGCTCTTAGCGAGACATCTCTATTGTGAACCCGAAACGGCCCAACACGAGACCCGTCCTCGCATCACCCATGTCAGTGACACAGCAGTCATCCGTTCCAGCGTCGCGCTGCGCGCCCCGCCGTCGGGCATAACCCATCTGCGGGATATGTAGGTATCCAAACTATATTGGGGATTGCTTCGCCAAGGGATGGCGTCTATGCCTTGGGTGCGGGTACGCTGTAGTACGCGGAACTCCACGTGCTCCAGCGCGCGCCTTCCCATGCAAACCTGACCGCGACGCACGAAGTGCGGAGTGGGATGGATGAGTCCTTTGTCACGAACGTGGGTGGTGCGAGGACGGGTCTCGTGTTGGGCCGTTTCGGGTTCACAATAGAGATGTCTCGCTAAGAGCTGGCGGTGTGAGCCCGCTTTCTTTGCTTACTTTCTTTGCGGCGGCAAAGAAAGTGAGTGCTGCCCCGCACAGGGGCGAAGCGAATAGACCACTAAGAATACAAGGAAAGGCCAACGCCGAAAGAAAACCACCAAAGCGCCACGCAGGCAAAACGCAAAAAGCCACCTACTAAGCAGCACTCAACAACGCATTAACAGAACCAGAAGCCTCCTGCGCATTCCGCGCAGCAAAAGCCTCCCCAATCATAAGAACACTAGGCTGCGCAGCATCAAGCCACTGCTGCGCCTCGCCGCAGGCAAGCCCAGAGAGCGTGAGAGTCAGCGTCCTCTCACGAGCCGTGCTGCAAGCCTCAACGATAGCCACGGGCGTAAGCCCATCCCGCCCAGCATCAATGAGCCCCTGAGCAATCTCAGGCCCACTATCCCGCCCCATGTAAAACACGAGCGAATCTGCCTTCACCTGCTCGCGAATCGCCTCAGTATCAGCAGCCCGGCTATGCGTCGCCAAAGCCACACTCCGCGATACCCCGCGCAGCGTCAACGACCGCTTCAAGGCAGCAGCACTCGCCAGGGCAGCCGTGATCCCAGGCACCACCTCATACTCGATCCCCGCAGCCTCAAGCGCGCGCATCTCTTCGTCAGCACGCCCAAACAACATCGGATCGCCGCCCTTCAGACGCACCACCACCGCATGCTCCTGCGCCGCATCCACAATCTGCTTGTTGATGAACTGCTGCGCAGTAGAAAGCTGGCCGCACCGTTTGCCCACCGCAATCTTGCGCGCATGCGGCGCGTACTCCAGCATCGCCGGCTCGACCAGCGCGTCGTGTAGTACCACATCGGCCAAACCCAACAGCCGCGCGCCCCGAACCGTGATGAGATCCGCGGCCCCGGGCCCTGCACCGATCAGATACACCTTACCCATTCGCCTCAACCCCATTCGTCCGGTTCGTGCCAAATCCCAAGCCGCGTGCGCGCATCGATCTTCCGGCGTGTCCGTTAAGCCGAAAACGCCCGGATCATGCCAGCGGCAACCGTGTGATGCGTCGCTTCATCGATCAGCACGAATGCCCCCGTGCCCTGATGCGAGTCGTACACATCGCACACCAGCGGCTTTTGCAACGTCAGCGCCACCCGGCCAATGTCGTTCATCGTCAGATCGTGACGGTCCGTTGCGTGCGACAACGTATGCACGTCCAGCACCTGTTTGATCGCACCAATCCGCGCGAACACCGTGTTCGTGGTCTGCTTCAGCAGATACTTGCGCTGTGTCGACAACGGCGTGTCGTCGAACCAGCACAGGTCGGCTTCGAGCTTTTTCGCCGGCTCCGGCGCCGCAGCGCGCAGCACGAACGTATCGCCGCGCGACACGTCCACATCTTCCGCCAGGCGAATCGTCACCGTCTGCCCCGCAAAAGCGCTGTCCACCTGCGACGTGCCGCCCGGCACCGGCGCGATAATCTCCGCCACCGTCGCTTCGCGGTTCGCCGGCAACACCACGATCGTGTCGCCTACCTTCACTTCGCCCGCTTCGATGCGGCCCATGTAGCCGCGGAAATCGTCCGCCTGGCTGCCGTCCTGGCGCGCCACCCATTGCACCGGGAAACGCAGCGCCTGGCCCGTGGGAATCTCCACCGGCAGCGCTTCGAGCAGGTCCAGCAGCGGCTCGCCCGCGTACCACGGCATGCGCTCGCTCGCGGTCACGATGTTGTCGCCCTTCAACGCCGACACCGGCACGAAGCGCACATCGTCCAGACCCAGTTGACGCGCGAGTTCCACATACGCATCGCGGATTTCGTTGAAACGCGTTTCGCTGTAGTCGACCAGATCCATCTTGTTGATCGCCACGATCGCGTGCTGCAAACCCAGCAGCTTGACGATTGCGCTATGGCGCTTCGTCTGCGGCAGCAGTTGCGCGACGCCGTTTTCAAACGTGACGCGCGTTGCGTCGACCAGAATGATCGCCGCATGCGCCGTCGATGCGCCCGTCACCATGTTGCGCGTGTATTGCTCGTGACCCGGTGTATCCGCGATGATGAACTTGCGTTTCGCCGTGGCGAAGTAACGGTACGCCACGTCGATCGTGATGCCTTGCTCGCGCTCGGCTTCCAGACCGTCCGTCAGCAGCGACAGGTCGATTTCGTCGCCCACGGTGCGCTTGTTCTTCGCGCGTGACAGTGCCGAGAGCTGATCGCTCAGAACAGCCTTGCTGTCGTACAGCAGACGTCCGATCAGCGTGCTCTTGCCGTCGTCGACACTACCTGCGGTAATGAAGCGCAGCACGCCGAGGTCTTGCGGTTGTTGAATGCTCATGATTTGCTTCCTCGGTGTGCTTAGAAATAACCTTGCTTCTTGCGCTGTTCCATCGCGGCTTCGGACACCTGATCGTCCATCCGCGTCGCGCCGCGTTCCGTGATTTCGGTCACGGCCGTTTCGGCGATGATCTTCTCCAGATCGTCGGCGTCGCTCTCCACCGGGCAGGTGCAGCTGATATCGCCCACGGTACGGAAGCGCACCTGCGCGATTTCGCTCGTCTCGCCTTCACGCATCGGCGTAATGGGCGTGACCGGCACCAGCAGGCCGTTGCGACGCACGATTTCGCGGTCATGCGCGTAATAGATCGACGGCAGTTCGAGCTGCTCGCGGGCAATGTATTGCCACACGTCCAGTTCGGTCCAGTTCGAGATCGGGAACACACGCAGGTGTTCGCCGTTGTGCAGACGCGCGTTATACAGGCTCCACAGTTCCGGGCGCTGCGCCTTCGGATCCCATTGGCCGAACTCGTCGCGGAACGAGAAAATCCGTTCTTTCGCGCGGGCCTTTTCCTCGTCGCGGCGGGCACCGCCGATCAGCGCGGTATATTCATGTTCGGCGATCGTTTCGAGCAGCGTCACCGCTTGCGCGGCGTTGCGCGAATCCGTTTCGCGGCGCAGACGCACGGTGCCGCGCTTCATTGAATCTTCGACGTGGCCCACCACCAGTTCCGCGCCAATCTCTTCGGCACGACGGTCGCGAAAGTCGATCACTTCCTGGTAGTTATGGCCCGTGTCGATGTGCACCAGCGGAAACGGCAGCACGGTCTTGCGGTTCGCGCCGAGGCCGAATGCCTTCAGCGCCAGATGCAGCACGACGACCGAGTCCTTGCCGCCCGAGAACAGCAGTGCGGGCTTGCTGCATTCGGCGACCAGTTCGCGCAGGATGTGAATCGATTCGGCTTCGAGCCAGTCGAGGTGATCCATCCGGTTCGCCGTGTTGGTGAGCGGTGCGTTGACAGTGGAATCGAGCGTCGTGCTCATGTTCGGGTCCTTCCTAAGTTCGTGTCGCAAGCGGCTGCCCGCGTCACGCAAAAAATTCCATCGGGAATCGAGATCGGTTCCGGCGCTCAGGCCGAGGTGTTTTCGCTGACGACGGCGATCGGAATCGTGGTGACGTGCAGGCCGCATTCCTTTGAATCGCGCGACTCCCACCACCAGCGTCCTGCCCGGCTGTCTTCGCCGGGACGGATCGCCCGCGTACACGGTTCGCAACCGATACTCGGATAGCCGCGCGCGTGCAGCGGATTGACCGGCACGTCGAACGCCGTCAGGTAGGCCCAGACATCGGCTTCGGTCCAGTCCGTCAGCGGATTGAACTTGGCGATGTTGCGCGCCGCGTCGTGCTCTTCCTCGTGCAGTTCGGCACGTGTCACCGACTGCTCGCGGCGCTGGCCCGTGACCCATGCACTGACGTCCGACAGCGCCCGGTTCAGCGGTTCGACCTTGCGAATCTCGCAGCAACGCTTGCGCAGGTCGACGCTTTCGTAGAACGCGTTCAGGCCGTGCGACGCGACGTACTCGTCGACCGATGCCTGTTGCGGATGAAACTGTTCGATCGCGTAGCCGTAGCGCTCGCGCACCCGGTTGAGCATGTCGAGCGTTTCCGCATGCAGGCGGCCGGTGTTCAACGAGAAGATGCCGATCTTCACGTCGCGCGAGAGGATCGCGTGCGTGAGCAGCATGTCTTCCGCCGCGAGGCTGCTGGCGAGCTTCACGTTCTCGTGGCGTGTTGCGATCGAGTCGAGCAGTGCGTTCAGGCGCCCGATCTTCGCAGCCAGCTCCGGCTTCACCGACGCAGCAGTAGCGGTAGTCATGCCGAAGCCTTCTGCGCAGCCGCCGTCGCAGCGCGGCGACGGAACAGCGGCGACGGCTCATCCACGGCGCCTTGATACTGCACGGTGAATTCGTCGAACGCTTTCAGTGCATCGTGAAGGTCCTTGTCGGCACGCACGGCGTACGCGTCGAAGCCGCAGCGGAACATGAACCGCAGCTGATCGCGCAGCACGTCGCCGATTGCACGAATCTCGCCCTTGTAGCCATAGCGCTCGCGCAGCAGTCGCGCGATGCTGTAGCCGCGACCGTCGCGAAACACCGGGAAGTCCACGCCGATCAGCGCGATCCTGTCGAAGTCGGCCACGATGTCAGCCGGTTCGCTGTCCGCGGCGAGCCACACGCCAATATCCCCGGCGCTGCGCGAAGCCGTCAAGGCCTCACGCTCAGCCTGCCACAATGCGAGCGGCACCAGCACCTTGCCGGCCGGCAGCGTGTCCACTGCGGGCAAGCTGCCGTCTTCCGCTGCACGCACCACCGTCCAGTCATCGTTGACGATCGTGCGGTTCTTGATGATAGAAGCCATCTGTTCAATATCCTTTGTCGCGGTTACGCGTGAGCCGGTTGACGCGAGGCGTACACGCGTTCCTTGAACGGGGTGATGCCGATGCGGTTGTACGTTTCGATAAAGCGTTCGCCTTCCATGCGTTGCTCGACGAACGTATCGATCACCTTCGACACCACGTCCGGCATCTCTTCCGCCGAGAACGACGGGCCGATCACACGGCCGAGATGTGCGCCCGTGGCGCCCGTACCCTGCTCGCCGCCGAGCGTCACCTGATACCACTCCGAACCGTCCTTATCGACACCCAGAATGCCGATGTTGCCGACGTGATGGTGACCGCACGCGTTGATACAGCCCGAGATGTTCAGCGACACGTCGCCGAGGTCATACACGTAGTCCAGATCGTTGAAGCGCTCCTGGATGGCGAGCGCAATCGGAATCGACTTGGCATTGGCCAGCGAGCAGAAATCGCCGCCCGGGCAGGCGATGATGTCGGTCAGCAAACCGATGTTCGGCGTCGCAAAACCTTGCGCCTTGGCCTTTTCCCACAGCTCGAACAGATCGCGCTTCTGCACGTTCGCCAGAATCAGGTTCTGTTCGTGCGACACGCGAATCTCGCCCAGCGAATACTGATCGGCCCAGTCGGCCACGGCTTCCATTTGCGCATCCGTGGCGTCGCCGGGAGCGATCGTGCTCGGCTTCAACGACAGCGTCACGGCCGCATAACCCGTCACCTTGTGCGGACGCACGTTGCGCTCCACCCAGCGGGCGAAGCCACGGCTTTCGAGCAGATGCTTTTCGAACGAGGCGTCGGTATCGGCCAGCTTTTCATACTGCGGCGGCTGGAAGTACTGCGACACACGGTCGACTTCGGCTTGCGTCAGCGTCGACGGACCGTCCTTCAGATGCTGCCATTCCTCTTCGACCTGCGCCGAGAACTTCGCCGGGCTCAGGGCCTTCACGAGGATCTTGATGCGCGCCTTGTACATGTTGTCGCGGCGGCCGTAGCGGTTGTACACACGCAGCACGGCTTCGCAGTAGGTCAACAGGTGCTGCCACGGCAGATCGCGACGGATGATCGCGCCGACGATAGGCGTGCGGCCCAGGCCGCCGCCGGCCAGGATATCGGCCACCAGTTCGCCCTGCTCGTCGCGCTTCAGGTACACGCCCAGATCGTGGATCTGCACGGCGGCGCGATCTTCCTTCGAGCCCGACACCGCAATCTTGAACTTACGCGGCAACCAGGCGAATTCGGGGTGGAACGTCGACCACTGACGCAGGATTTCAGCCCACGGACGCGGATCGACCACTTCGTCAGGCGCGACGCCGGCGAACTGGTCGGCGGTGATGTTACGGATACAGTTGCCCGAGGTCTGAATGCCGTGCATCTGCACGGCCGCGAGCTTGCGCAGGATTTCCGGCGTCTCTTCGAGCTGGATCCAGTTGTACTGGATGTTGGAGCGCGTCGAAAAGTGGCCGTAACCGCGGTCGTGTTCGCGCGCGATCGTCGCCAGCACGCGCATCTGGTCGCTGCGCAGGTTGCCGTACGGAATCGCGATGCGGTGCATGTACGCGTGGCGCTGCAGGTACAGACCGTTCTGCAGACGCAGCGGACGGAACTCCTCTTCGCTCAATTCGCCCGACAAGCGGCGACGAACCTGGTCGGCATATTGCGCGACCCGTTCATCGACGATGGTCTGGTCGTACTGATCGTATTGGTACATTCGGGGACCCCAATTTTGCGTTACACGCCGCGCTCCGGTTGCGCCGCGCAAAGATTCCAGCCTTTGTCAGTGCGGTTGAGCGGACCTTCCAGACCCCCGCTCATTTGCTAATGACAAAAACAGATATCCATATTGAAAAAGATGGGGAAATAGTAATAAACTCCCCATATACTTCAAACGACTAAAAAATTCTTTTGATATGCTCAGAGGTTATATATGAATCTGCACCAGTTCCGCTTCGTGCGCGAGGCCGTGCGGCAGAACTTCAACCTCACCGAGGCGGCCAAGGCACTGTATACAAGCCAGCCTGGCGTTTCGAAGGCGATCATCGAGCTGGAAGACGAGCTGGGCGTGGAAATCTTCACCCGCCACGGCAAACGCGTGCGCTCGTTGACCGAACCGGGGCGCATTATCCTCGCTTCCGTCGAAAAGATCCTGCAGGAGGTCGAGAGCCTCAAGCGGGTCGGTAAAGATTACGCGGCGCAGGACCAGGGCAACCTCGTCATCGCCGCCACCCATACGCAGGCCCGCTACTCACTTCCGGCCGCCATCGCCGAATTCAAGAAGCGTTTCCCGAAAGTTCACCTTTCGATTCTGCAAGGCAGTCCGACCCAGGTGGCCGAGATGGTGATTCACGACCAGGCGGACCTGGCGATCGCCACCGAAGCGATCGCCAACTATAAGGAACTGGTCTCGCTGCCGTGCTTCCAGTGGCATCACCTCGCGGTGATGCAGCCGGATCATCCGTTGCTCGACCGCAAGCTGCTGTCGATCGACGATCTGACCCAATATCCGCTGATTACGTATGACGCGGCGTTTGCAGGCCGTAGCAAGATCAACGAGGCGTTCCGCCTGCGCGGACTGGTGCCGGATATCGTGCTGGAGGCCATCGACGCCGACGTCATCAAGACCTATGTGGAACTGGGGCTGGGCGTCGGCATCATGGCCGATATCGCCTTTAACGCCGAGCGCGACCGCCATCTGCGGGCGATGCCGGTCGGCCATCTGTTCGGCAGCAACGTGACCCGCGTGGCGCTGAAACAGGGGGCCTATCTGCGCAGCTATGTATATACGCTCGTGGAACTGCTGTCGCCGAGCATGAACCGCAAGCTGATCGAGCAGGCGCTCAAGGGCGAACACGAAAGCTACGAGCTTTGAAGAGTGATGTGTACCCCCCAACCTGCCGCTGCGCGTCAGGCCCCCGATGGGGCCCAGAAAAACTTGCGGCGGCCCGGCGTTTTCCTGGCGCGCCAGACCTTTGCATGACGCTTTTTGAGCCGCTTCAATTTTCGCTTCCCGCTACGGAGATTTCCCGATGACGTCGTATAAGAAGACCCTGCGCGGCTTGACCGTGCTCGGGGCCCTGCTGGCCACAACGGCCGCGCACGCCGACCTGAAAGTCGGTATCGATCTGTCGAGCACCGGCCCCGCAGCCGTGATCGGCATCACCAGCAAGAACGCGATGCTGATGTGGCCGGACACGATCGCCGGCCAGAAAGCCGACTACATCATTCTCGACGACGGCTCCGATCCGGGCGCCGCAGTCCGCAATATCCACAAGCTGATCAACGAGGACCACGTTGACGTGATCGTCGGGCCGAATATCACGCCGGCTGCGATCGCCGCGCTGGACCCGGTCGCGGAAAGCCAGACGCCCATGATTACGCTGGTGGGTTCGGCGAGCGTCGTCGAGCCGCAGGAAGGCAAGCGCGTGTGGGCCTTCAAGATGGCGCAGACCGACAGCGCCATGGCCGACGTCATGACCCGCTACATGTCGAACCACAACGTCAGGACGGTGGGGTTCATCGGCTTTGCCGACGGCTACGGCGAAAGCTGGCTCAACGAGTTCTCGAAGTTCGCCGCACTCCGCCACATCCAGCTGGTGGCGACCGAGCGCTTCAACCGCACGGATGCAAGCGTCACAGGACAAGTGCTGAAGGTGATGGCGGCGAAGCCCGACGCGATCCTGATCGCCGGCGCCGGCACGCCGACGGTGTTGCCGCAGCGCACGCTGATCGAGCGTGGCTTCAAGGGGCCGATTTACCAGACGCACGGCATCGCGACGCCGGAATTCATCAAGCTCGGCGGCAAGGATGTCGAAGGCACGCTGTTTCCGACCCAACCCGTCGTGGTTGCACGCACGCTGCCGCCCGATCATCCGGCGAAGAAGGCAGCGCTGGCGTTCGTGAACGCGTATGAAGCGAAGTATGGTCCGGGCTCGGTCACGCAATTCGCCGGCGATGCGGCTGGTGTGTATCCGCGGCTGCAGGATGCCGTGGCGCGCGCGCTGAAAACCGCGCAACCGGGCACGCCGGCATTTCGCACCGCGCTGCGCGACGAACTGGAGCATGCGCACGAACTGGTCGTCCCGAACGGGGTGGTCAATACCAGCGCGAAGGATCACGTCGGCCTCGATCAGCGGGCGAGCGTGATGGGGACGATCAAGGATGGGAAGTTTACGTATCTGAGCCAGTAAGCTGTCCGCGAGCGGATGGACCGCAGCCGGTATACACGGCTTGCGGTCCCACTGACCCGCGCGGCCTGGCCCCGTTCGCTACGAGTTTGCAGGGTCTACGTCACTCGCGAGTGTTCTTCATGGAACTGCGCAGCGGCGACGCGTTGTTGTTACAGTAGTTGTCTTTCTCCCCTTCAGCCGTCCCCATCATGCGCACCACCCGAGCCATCCATGCCGTCGAGCGGCTGAAAACCCGCAGCGGCAATCCGCAGTTTGCGGCAATCAGCCTGTCCGGCGGCCTGTTTTACCTCGTCGACAAATCGAGCGGCACGGACAAGAAAGTCTCCGACCCGCTGACGCTCGACGATTTCGTCAAATTCGTCGACGCATTCGGGCCGCCGAAGCCGCGCAAGGCGAGCAAGCTCGACCTCGCGTTCGAAGAGCAGATCAAAAACAGCAAGAGCTGAAACGCGCGGCCAGCGTGCGCCGCCAGGTAGCGGCTAAAGAGAGTTACCGGCACATCGGCGGCGCGCGATGCAGCGCATCGTTCTCGATGATATTGACGCCGCGCGTATCGTTGCTGAGCACCTCGGTCACCAACGCGCGCGCCACCCGTTCGACGGAAATCGAGCGCCATTTCAGCGGCAGATACACCCCCACATGTCGCGCGACGGTCTCCAAAGGACGACTCTCGACACGCTCACCCATCAGGAACGAAGGACGCACGATTGTCAGCACCGGATAGTCGAGCTTCTTGAGTGCTTCCTCCACGTCGCCTTTCACCTGGCTGTAGAAAGTCCGTGCCTGCGGATCGGCGCCGATCGCGCTGACAATCGCAAAGTGCGACGCGCCATGTCGACGCGCGATACCCGCAATCCGCAGCGGATACTCGTAATCCACCTTGCGAAACGCGTTCTGCGAACCGGCCGTGCGGATCGTCGTACCTAACGCGCAGATCACCGAATCGACCTGGAAGATGTCCGAATCGGCGTCGGGCCAGTCGTAGTCGATCACATGCTCGACGACCCGGTTGGTCCCTGCCGAGCCCGTTACCGCGGATCCCGAGGCGCGACGCACCAGCACCCGCACCTCGCCGACCCGGTCGTCGCGGGCGAGCATGCGCAGGCACGCCGTGCCGACGAGACCCGTGCCGCCGAGCAGCAACACAGTCTGTTTGCGGACCACATTGGCGTGGCGGGACGCGAAGGGAGTCGACATGCGTGAGTCCGTCAAAAAGGGCACCACCGCATCTTACCGCGTCGACGAAACGTTATCCGTTCCGCACTGCCTGCATCTGACCATGCGCCGCGCTGCTGGCGAGGACCGCCTCGATGAAATGCAGCCCGGCGACACCATCGTCGACCGTCGTGAGCAGCCGGCTTTCCGGTGGTGGCGCCTGGCCCGCATCCAGCGCCTCGATCTGCAATGCAGCGTCCTGATAGAGTTGCGCGAACGCCTCCAGATAGCCCTCGGGATGTCCCGGCGGGACTCGTGTGGCATGCGCCGCGATGGCGCTCTTCACCCGCCCTCGCGTCAACCGTTGTGCCGCGCCGCCCAGCGGCGTGAACCACAGTTCGTTGGGGTTCTCCTGATCGAAGGCGAGACCCGCTTTCGTGCCATAGACGCGCAGCCGTAGCGCGTTCTCCGCGCCGCTCGCCACCTGGCTCGCCCACAGCATGCCGCGCGCGCCGTTCCTGTAGCGCAGCATCGCCTGCACGTGATCGTCGACGCGACGCCCCGGCACGAAGGTGTGCAATTCGGCTGACAGCGCTTCCGGCTGCATGCCGGTCACGAACGACGCGAGGTGATACGCATGCGTGCCGATATCGCCGAGGCAGCCTGCGGGGCCCGCCTGCTGGGGATCCGTGCGCCAGCCAGCCTGCTTGTTCGTGCCGGCTTGCTCGATGGGCTCCGCCAGCCAATCCTGCGCGTATTCGACCTGCACGACGCGCACCTCGCCGAGTTCGCCCGCCTCGACCAGTTCGCGCGCATGACGCACCATCGGATAGCCAGAATACGTATGCGTCAGCGCGAACAGCCGGTTCTTGTCACGGGCGAGTTTCGCCAGAGCCTGCCCCTCGGCAAGGGACACCGCGAGCGGTTTGTCGCAGATCACGTGGATGCCGGCTTCGAGAAATGCAGTGGCCACCGGCGCGTGCAGATGGTTCGGCGTCACGATCGCCACCGCGTCGATGCCGTCGTCGTTGCGCGCGGCTTCCGCCCGCGCCATCTCGCGCCAGTCCGGATAACTGCGGGCGATCCCGGCTTCCGCCGCACTCGCGAGGGCCCGCTGCGGATCGGACGACAACGCGCCCGCCACCAGTTCGAAGCGGTCGTCGAGGCGCGCGGCGATCCGGTGCACCGCGCCGATGAAAGCGCCCTGGCCGCCGCCCACCATGCCCAGGCGTAACTTTCGTGTCATGGAAGATGCTCCTTTGATGATGCGTGAGGCTCGCGACGCCACATCCGTTGCGCCTGCTGCCTGTGCCCGCGGCTCAGATACCCAGCACGCGCTGCAACTGCGCCGTATCGACACCGCTGCCGGCGAAGTCGTCGAAAGAATGATCAGCAACCCGAATGATGTGCCGGCGGATAAAGTCCGCGCCCTCGCGCGCACCCACTTCCGGATGCTTCAGCGCACACTCCCATTCGAGGACCGCCCAGCCCGGATAATCGTATTGCGCCATCTTCGAGAAGATCGCGCCGAAGTCGATCTGGCCGTCGCCGAGCGAGCGGAAGCGGCCCGGACGTTCCGTCCAGTCGCTGTAACTGCCGTACACGCCCGCCTTGCCGGTGGGACGGAACTCGGCATCCTTCACATGGAAAACCTTGATGCGTTCGTGATAGATATCGATGAACGCGAGGTAATCGAGTTGCTGCAGTACGTAGTGGCTCGGATCGAACAGGATGTTCGCGCGGCCCTGTCCGCCCGTTCCGCTCAGACGCTCCAGAAAGCGCTCGAACGTCACGCCGTCGTGCAGATCTTCGCCCGGATGCAACTCGTAGGCGACATCCACGCCCACCTCGTCGAATGCCTCGAGAATCGGCGACCAGCGGCGGGCCAGTTCATCGAAGGCGGCCTCCACCAGACCTGCGGGACGTTGCGGCCACGGGTACACATAAGGCCATGCGAGCGCGCCGGAAAACGACACGTGCGTGTCGAGCCCAAGCCGCCGCGACGCCTGCGCCGCCAGCTTCAGTTGCCCGATCGCCCATTCGGTGCGCGCCTGCGGATTGCCGCGCACATGCGGCGCGGCAAAGCCGTCGAACAGCAGGTCATAAGCCGGATGCACGGCCACCAGTTGACCTTGCAGATGCGTCGCCAGTTCGGTGATCTGTACGCCCGCGTCGGCCACCACGCCCAGCAACTCGTCGCAATACGTCTGGCTCGCCGCGGCCTGTTCGAGGTCGATCAGGCGGGCGTCGACCGGAACCTGGATGCCCTCGTAGCCGAGACTGGCGGCCCACGTCGCCATGTTTTCCAGCGTGTCGAAGGGCGCCTTGTCGCCCAGGAACTGGGCCAGGTAGATCGCCGGTCCCTTGATGGTTTTCATCGTATCCGTCCTCGGTTAAAAGGTTGGACCGCGCGCCGCCGGGCGCGCGGCCGGCGCGTTAAAACGGCGAATCCGGGAAGTAGTAGTCCTTCGCATTGTCCTTCGTGACGAGTACCGACGGAATGATCGTCTTCGGCGGCAGCGTCTGGCCTTTCAGACGAGCTTCAGCCGTCAGCTTGATGGCGTCGTAGATGAACTTCGGCGAGTACGTGACGTCTGCGTTGATGATCTTGTCGCCGTCCATCACACGCTTGATCATCTCTTTCGATCCGGCGCCGCCCAGCACTTCCTTGATGTCCGTACGCTTCGCCTGATCGATCGCCTTGAGCACACCCACCGACATGTCGTCGTCAGCCGACCAGACTCCGTCGATATGCTTGAAGCGCGTCAGGTAATCCTGCATGACCTTGAAGGCGTCGTCGCGATTCCAGTTGGCGTATTTCGCATCGAGCACCTTCACGCCCGGACAGGCCTTCAACGCCGTGGTGAACGCGGTATAGCGTTCGTTGTCGAGCGTGGTGGGAATTCCGCGCAACGCGACGATGTCGCCCTGCCCGTTCAGGCTTTTGCAGAAGTACTCGCCGGCCAGTCTGCCGAAGGCCGTGTTGTCACCGGCCACGTAGGCATCCTGCGCGCTCGTGTCGGTCAAACCGCGATCCACCACCGTGACGTAAATGCCCTTTTTCTTCACCTGCGCCACCGGCTGGGTCAGCGAGGCCGATTCATGCGGGAAGATCACGAGCGCATTGATCTTGTTGACCGTGACCATGTCCTGCAACTGGTTGGCCTGTTCCGGCGCGCTCGCCGACGTTTTGAGGATCACCTTGAGATCGGGATGCGCCTTCTCCATGTCCTCTTTGGCCTTGTTCGCCCACCAGTCGATGCCGCCCGTAAAGCCGTGATCGGCCGTGGGTATCGCCACACCCAGAATGACCTTGTCGTCGGCACGCGCTGCGCCCGCTGCTCCCAGAATCCCCAACGCCAGCACGCCGGCGCTGATCGCTCGAATGACCTGCTTCATGTCGTGTCTCCTATGTCGACCAGTTTTAGTGCTTGCCCACCGCCCCTTCCTTACCGCCGCCCGCGCTGCAAAAACGCCACGACGATAATCACTGCGCCCTGCACCGCCGCGTTCAGATACACGCTGATGATGCTGGTGAGATTCAGAATGTTGGCGATCACCGACAGCAGGATCGCGCCGATCACCGTGCCGATCACGCGTCCTTCTCCGCCCTTGAGCGCGGTACCGCCGACCACTACCGCCGCAATCGCCTCCAGTTCCCACAGGATCCCGGTAGTAGGTGTGGCCGAACCGAGCCGCGGTACGTACAGCACGGTCGCGACGCCGACACAAATGCCAAGCAGTACGTAAGTAATGATCTTTACCGTATCGACGCGGATCGCCGCATAACGCGCGACCTGCTCGTTCGAACCGATGGCCTGCACATGCCGGCCGAACGCGGTACGGTTGAGGATCAGCGTGCCGCCCGCCGCCACCACGAGAAACACCCAGATCGGTACCGGCACACCGAGCAGACTCGCGTAATAGACGGGACTGTAGAGATCGGTCAGCGAGTTGTTGAGCGTGAGCGCACCGCCGTCGGCCAGCCACGTGAGCACCGCGCGAAAAATCCCGAGCGTCCCCAGCGTGACGATGAACGGTTCGATACGCCCCTTGGTAATCAACAGACCGTGCGCCCAGCCGAACAGCCCACCCAGCACGAACGCCAGCACGATGCCAATGGCGATGATCGTCAGCGGTGCGAAGCTGTGTCCGCCGACGCCCGCCGACAAGCCGTTCATCAGCCAGATCATGCTGCCGGCGATCAACGCGGCCATCGAGCCGACCGACAGATCGATACCGCCGGAAATAATCACGAAGGTCTCGCCCACCGCGATGATGCCGATAAACGAGGTGCGCGTGAGCACGTTCATCAGGTTGTCGACGGTAGCGAAATCGTGATTCAACAAGGTGCCGGTGATGCAGAGCACGATGAGGCCCACCAGCGGCCCCAGCCCATACAGATGATGGGCGAGACGCATGGCTCGGCCGGATTGTGCGGCTTCAGTGGGTGCCGGTCGCATGAGCGATCAACTCCTCTTCGGTCAGGTGGTCGAGATCGAGCGTGGCCTGCAGACGGCCCGCGCGCATCACGGCGACGCGATGGCACAGGCCGATCAGCTCGATCAGTTCGGATGAAATGACGATCACAGCCCGTCCTTGCGCGGCGAGCCGGTGAATCAGGAAATAGATGTCGCGCTTGGCGCCGACATCGACGCCGCGCGTGGGTTCGTCGAGCACGATCACGTTGGGCTCAGGCTGCAGGAACTTGGCGAGCGCGAGCTTCTGCTGATTGCCGCCCGAGAGCATGCGGGCGCGGCTCGACAGATCGCCCGTCCGAATACCGAAGTCACCGACTGCCTGCTTGAGCGCGGCACGTCCCGCTTTCAGATCGAGCAGCGGATGCGCGTAATGCTCGAGCGTCATCAGCGTGAGGTTGTCCTGCAGGTTCAGATCGACATGCAGCGCCTTGCCCTTGCGATCTTCGCTGAGATACGTGAGCCCGTGGCGCATGGCGTCGCGCGGCCGCTTCACTTCGACGACGCGGCCGCCGATCTCGATGCGTCCGGCACTGCGGCGGCGCAAGCCGAGAATCGCCTCGAAGGCTTCCGTGCGCCCCGCGCCCACGAGGCCCGCGAAACCGAGCACTTCGCCTGCACGCACCTCGAAGCTCAGATGCTCGACCCAATCCGGCACGACGAGGCCTTCCACCTTCAACGCAACGGGCGCGTCGGCGCTCACCGTGGCCTTGTCCGGGAACATGTCGGAGACGTCGCGCCCCACCATCAGGTTGGCCATCTGCTGGCGCGCGAGACCCGCGGTTGCGCCGCGCGCGACGAAGCGGCCGTCGCGCATCACGATCACCTCGTCGGTGATGTGCTCGACCTCATCGAGCTTGTGCGAGATGTAGATGATCGTCACGCCCTCGGCCTTCAGCTTCGCCATCAAGGCAAACAGGCGCTCGGTTTCGGACGGCGTGAGCGTGGCGGTGGGCTCATCCATGATCAGCAGACGCGCGTGGCGCGACAGCGCCTTGGCAATCTCCACCATCTGCTTTTCCGCGACGATCAACGCGCGCACCTTCGTATCAGGCGGTTTCTTCAGACCGACCTGCGCGAGAAAGCGCGTGGCCTCGGCGCGCATCGCCGCGTCGTCGAGCAGCCAGCCGCGGCGCTTTTCGTGGCCCAGATACATGTTCTGCGCAATCGACAGATGCTCCGCCAGATTGAACTCCTGGTGGATCAGCACGATACCGGCGGCTTCCGCCTCGCGCGAACTGGCGAATTGCTGCGCCTCACCGTCGATCAGCAAGGTGCCCGTGGTCGCCGCCTCGTAGCCGGCGAGGATTTTCATCAGCGTCGATTTGCCCGCGCCGTTCTCGCCGAGCAGACCGTAGATGCGGCCCGGCGTCAGCTCGAAGCTCACGCCGTGCAGCACGCGCACCGGGCCGAAGTCCTTGCGGATGTCGTCGAAACGCACGGCGAGACTCATGGCTTACGCACTCCCGCGAATCACGAGCCGGTGCGGCAACAGCACGCCGGGCACGCTTGCCAGGGGATTCGCCAGCCGCTGCAGCAGCAGGCGCGCGGCGGTTTCGCCGAGCTCGCGCATTGGCTGGGCGATGGTCGTGAGCGGCGGATCGATCTGCGCGGCGAGCGAAATGTCGTCGAAGCCGACCACGGCGACGTCGGCCGGCACGCGCTTGCCGACACTGCGCAGGCCGTGGATCACGCCGATTGCCAGGGTGTCCGAAACGGCGAAGATCGCACTCGGCGCGTCGCGCTGCGTCATCAGCAACGCGGCGGCGGACGCGCCGGCTTCGTAGTCGAGACTGTTCAGGTTCATGCGCCAGCGCTCGTCGGGTGTGATGCCGGCCTCGCGCAGGGCGTCGAGGTAGCCTTGCTGGCGCTGCCGCGCGTAGAGGTAGGCGACATCGGAATTGATCAGGCCGATGCGCCGATGCCCTTGTGCCAGCAGATGCCGCACGGCGTCCCCGGCGGCCCGATAGTTGTCGATGCCGACATACGGCACGCCGACCGCCGGATCGAACTCGCAGCACGCCACCCACGGCAGCGCGCCGGACTCCTCGGCGAGCGCCTGCTGCACCGTGGCAGGATCGAGGCAGATGGCGCCATCCGCGCGGCGGCGGCGCAGCAGGTCGAAGTAGCTGCGCTCGCGGCCCGGATCGGCGCCGGTGTCGCACAGCAGCATGAAATAGCCGTGCTGGCGGGCCACCCGGTCAATGCCGCGCACGATTTCCGCGTAAAACGGATTGCCGACGTCCGGCACCATGGTTAGCAGCAGGCGGCTTTCGGCGGTGCGCAGGTTGCGGGCGAGTTCGTTGACGCGGTAGCCGCTCGCGTCGACCGCCGCCAGCACCTTGTCGCGGGTGGCCGGACGCACATTGGCATGGCCGTTCAAAACCCGCGACACCGTCGCGACCGAAACGCCTGCCTGCTCCGCGACGCCTGAAATGGACATGCCCTCTGCCGGGCCGGGTTCAGATCGAGGCGTTGGAGTTCCAGACTGGCGCGGTTTGGGCACGTTGTTTTGACGCAAAAATGTAATCGATTACATTTTTGCGCGATGGTTCGGCGAATCGCAAGGACAGTTTTGTAGGGATTAACACGGGCCGGGTTGCCACCAGGGTCACGCCCGAATGCCGCACGATAGCCGCGCGATGGCGGCCAGGTTGCCCGTCCGCAGACGGGTTGCGCCCCCAGTTTGGTACAATTCCACCGTTGTCCCGAACCCCCACGGGTCGCACCTAAACCGAACCGCCGAATCCACCATGAATATCGAACAAGCGCGTTTCAACATGATCGAACAGCAGATCCGTCCCTGGGAAGTGCTCGACCAGGACGTGCTGAATCTGCTGTCGATCGTCAAGCGTGAAAATTTCGTCCCCACGGTCTACCGCGAGCTCGCTTTCGTCGACTTCGAAGTGCCGCTGCCGGCTGGCCAGCACATGCTGGCGCCGCGCATCGAAGCGCGCGTGTTGCAGGAACTGGCGGTGAAGAAGCATGAAAGTGTGCTGGAAATCGGCGCGGGGTCGGGCTACATGGCGGCGCTGCTCGCGAACCGCGCGCAGCATGTGCTCACCGTGGATATCGAACCGGAACTCGCCGAACTCGCGAAGGCCAATCTGGCTGCTAACGGCGTGCAGAATGCGGAAGTCGTAACCGGCGACGCCTCGCGCGGCTGGCCGGCAGCGGCGCCGTACGACGTGATCTGCGTCTCGGGCGGTCTGCCGGTTCTGCCGCAGGAGATCCTCGAGCATCTGAAGGTTGGCGGCCGTCTGGCGGTATTTGTCGGCACCGCGCCGGTGATGAAGGCGCAGATCATCACGCGCATCGACGAAAAGCAGTACCGCATTGCCGATGTGTTCGAGACGTACGTCGAACCGCTGATCAACGCCCTGCAGCCGCCGCGCTTCAAGTTCTGAGCATCCCAAGCCCCTGACCGCGCTCGGCGTTCGCAAAGAAACGATTCTGTCCTATAAAAAGGGAACGGCAACGCCGAGATGACCGACCTGGCATTGGTGCGAGCCCGTGGCGTTAACGGACGTCACGGTGTGAGCCCGCTTCTGAGCATGGTCCGGGAATCGTCGGCGACAGTGGTGAGCGGCGCAAGCCGCATCCCGTTTGAGAGATCGAGTCGAATTCGACGCTTCCCATGGCGCTGCCGTTCATCAACGATAGTGGAGCAAGCCATGGCGATGCGCAAGCGAGACGACGAGGTGTTCCCGAACGCGGCGGGGATCGATGTGGGCGGCTCCAGCCACTGGGTGGCCGTGCCGCGCAGTGCGACTGACGAGCCCGTGCGTGAATTCGGGGCGATGACCGATGACCTGAACGCGATGGCCGACTGGCTGCTGGGCTGCGGGGTCGACACGGTGGCGCTGGAGTCGACCGGGGTCTACTGGATACCGGTGTACGAAGTGCTCGAGCAAAGGGGCCTGAAGGTCTGGCTGGTCGATGCGCGACAGATGAAGTACGTACCCGGGCGCAAGAGCGACGTGCAGGATTGCCAGTGGTTGCAGAAGCTGATGAGCCTGGGACTGCTGCGGGCGGCCTGGCGTCCAGACGGCGAAGTCTGCGTGGTGCGGGCGGTGGCCCGCCAGCGCGAGGTACTGCTCACTGAGCAGACGCGCTGGGTGCAGCGCATGCAGAAGGCGCTGGTGCAGATGAATATCCAGCTCACCGAGGTGCTCAGCGACGTGATGGGGCAGACCGGCCAGGCGATCATCCGCGCCATTGTGGCCGGCGAGCGCGACCCGCAGGTCCTGGCGCGGCACCGCCACGGCCGCGTCAAGGCCAGTGCCCAGGAGATCACCCGGGCACTGACGGGCAACTGGCGCGACGAGCACCTGTTCGTGCTGGGTCAGGCGTTGGCCATGTACGACGACATGGCCAGGCATCTGGGCGAGTGCGATGCGAAGCTGCGGGCACTGTTGAGCGAGCGCGGCACGAGTCGTGTCGAGCTTGGAACCCCACCCAGGGCTGGCACCCGGTCGTGCGCGCAATTCGAGGTTCGCCAGGCGCTGGCCAACTGGGCCGGCGTGGACCTCACGCGCATCAACGGGCTGGGGGTGACGGTGGTGATGAAGCTGCTGTCGGAAATCGGTCCGGACCTGAGCCGCTTCGCTACCGTGAAGCACTTCTGCTCGTGGCTCGCGCTATGTCCTGCCACGAAGATCAGCGGCGGCAAGGTGCTGTCCTCGGGCACCCGGCGCTCGGCCAACCGGGCCCGCCAGGCCCTGAAGATGGCGGCCATGACCCTCTCGCATTGCGATTCCGCGCTTGGCGCGTTCTACCGCCGGCTGTGCACCCGCATGGACAAGCCCCGCGCCAATACCGCCGTCGCCCACAAGCTGGCCCGCATGGTGTACTTCATGCTCACCCGCGGCGAAGCCTTTGTCGACCAGGGCCAGCAGCGCTATGAAGAACAGCAGCGCCAGCACAGCATCGCCGCCCTAAAACGTCGCGCCGCTGCACTGGGCTTCCAGCTCAATCCCATGGAGACTGCCCCATGACACAGGCCGCCCTTTACGCCCTTTATTTTGTTTCTTGAGAGACTTTCGATGCAAAACCTGACTGCTCCCGCTCTGGCCGAATGGCTCGCCGATCAATCGCGTCCCGCGCCCGTGCTGCTCGACGTGCGCGAACCGTGGGAAATCCAGACGGCGTCGATGGCCGGCGTGGTGTCCATTCCGATGCGCGAGATTCCGGCTCGCAGTGAAGAACTCGACGACGACGTAGAGATTGTGTGTATCTGCCATCACGGTGCGCGCAGCGCGCAGGTGGCGATGTTCCTCGAATCGCGCGGGCATAAGAACGTGTTCAATCTGCAGGGTGGGATTGATGCGTGGTCCCGGCAGGTCGATCCGGCTGTGCCGACTTACTGATTTGATTCTTGGTTTGCGTGGGCCGCGCGCGGTGGGGTCACCGGCGGCCTCGCTGCTTCATCTCTTTCCCCAATCCCCACACCAATCCCATTTAACACGCCAGCGTGCCAGTTCGCGCAGCTTCATGCTGTGTCTTGCGGCGAACGCGTTCGAGGCTGGCCCTGCGGACGCGTCGTGTCCGTCGCCCGCTTCCTCTCCAGTTCAAACCACAGCGTAGTTTCGCGCCGTCCATTGGGAAATTTCTCGCGGCCTCATTAGTTGATTGAAGGCAACATGCTCCGACCCATTTTTCGGAGCAGTCTGATGAGATTCGTGATGATCACGCTGGCCGCGGCAACACTTTCGCCGCTCACTTCTTACGCCGTACTCGGGGGCGCACCCATGAGCGGGGCATCCTCTGCGATATCGCTTCGCGCTTCGCCGTCTGCCGCCTCGACCAACCCGTCGACCTCTTCCACTGCGGCCTATTCGGTGCACGAATCGCGCGACGCCGACGGCATCAAGCTGCGCAACCTTCGGTTCCGGCTACACGTGGGGCGGGATTAAACGGGCCGACGTCACGATTGGCGAAAAAGTGGCGAGCAATCTTCCCGTCCAGGTCATCGCTGATGGTTCGTTCGCCGCGCCGTCGGATTGTGTTTCACGCGGCGGAACGAACCTGGGATCAGTTGCCAGCCTCACCGCAAACGGTGTAATCGGCATCGGGGCGGGCATACGCGATATGCCCGGCGCGGCGCAATCCGTCTTGCCGGCGACCTATTACTACTGCACCTCGTCTGGCGCATGCACCAATACGCGCGTTCCACTCGATACTCAAGTGATGAACCCGGTCGCCAACTTCGCATCGGATAACAACGGCACGATCGTCAGCCTGCCAGGCTTATCGCCCAACGGTCAGGACATCGCAACGGGACTGCTGACATTCGGTGTAAGCACCCAGAAAAACAATGCATTGCCATCAGCGGCGACCATTGTGCCGCTCGATCAGAACGGTTTTTTCACGACGGTGTATAAGGGCCGCGCGTTCAGCTTTAGCGCGATCGACAGCGGCACCAATGTCTACGGCGTCCCGGACGCGACCATTCCGGTCATGTCCGATTGGTTCACCCCGTCGACGCTGCTCAGTTTATCGCGTCGATAAAGCCGACCACCGGCGCAGGAACAGCCAGACCGCCGCAAGCGATATTCTCGGCGCTCCGATGGACGGTGGCTTCCTCTGGGGCCTGCCGTTCTTCTACGGTCGCAACGTGTACACCGTGCTCGACGGTGCGCGGATCGGCTCTCAGACCGGTCCCTTCGTCGCGTTCTGACTGCCGTGCGTGCCGCGCGACTAACGCGCGGCACGCGTCTTGTGAATCTCCCTCCCGAACGCCGGCGCCATTCGTCACACGCGTTCGAACAAAAGCCCCTTCGCTCAACCAGAACGCAGCCGTACGCGCTGGAATCGAGTTCGCCGAATCGCGCTCACTCGTCTTCGTGTCGCCTCCCCAGTTGCGTCTTATGCAGCCACCCTCCCGCTCATGCACAACGGCGACGCGGCGATGCACCGCGGCCGCTCTTTGGCGTTTAAGGACGCTTCGTTGCAGCGCGGCGCGCACCGCAACAAGGCGTCCCACCGTGACGTGCACCAGGTTTGCGCTCATCGGGCATATCGCCACGCAATGACCCAGGACAGCACGACCGCATCGCAGCGCGGCTAGCGCCTGATCGCGGTTAGTTTTACCGCTTGGCATGTGCCTTGCAGTAGTGGTCTGGCAAACCATGCTGGACAGCCTTGGATGGCTGAAATCGACGCCCATAAAACACTCTTCACTAATCACTAATGGCAAGGGGTAGCAAATGAAACGTCGCAGTCTGTTGAAGCTCGGGTCAATGTCTGGCGCGTTGGCGCTCGCCGGCCAGAGCCCGTTTGCTCATGCCCAATCGGACACGGGTCCGATCAAGGTCGGTATCCTGCACTCGCTGTCGGGCACGATGGCCATTTCGGAGACCTCACTGAAAGACACCGCGTTGATGACGATTTCGGAAATCAACAAGAGCGGTGGCGTCATGGGACGGCAGATCGAGCCGGTGGTGGTCGACCCCGCCTCGAACTGGCCGTTGTTCGCCGAAAAGGCGCGCCAGCTCATCACCCAGGACAAGTGCGCGGCGGTGTTCGGTTGCTGGACGTCGGTGTCGCGCAAGTCGGTGCTGCCGGTGTTCGAAGAACTGAACGGCCTGCTCTTCTATCCGGTGCAGTATGAAGGCGAAGAAATGTCGCGCAACGTGTTCTACACGGGCGCCGCACCGAACCAGCAGGCCATTCCGGCCACCGAATACCTGATGAGCGCCGAAGGCGGCGGTGCCAAGCGCTTCTTCCTGCTCGGCACGGACTACGTTTATCCGCGTACGACGAACAAGATCCTGCGCGCCTTCCTGCAGTCGAAAGGTGTCCAGGAAGCGGATATTCAGGAGGTCTACACACCGTTCGGCCATAGCGATTATCAAACCATCGTCGCCAACATCAAGACCTTCTCGCAGGGTGGCAAGACTGCGGTGATCTCGACCGTCAACGGCGACTCGAACGTGCCGTTCTACAAGGAACTCGGCAACCAGGGGCTGAAAGCGACGGATGTGCCGGTGGTGGCATTCTCGGTCGGCGAGGAAGAACTACGCGGCATCGACACCAAGCCGCTGGTCGGCAACCTCGCTGCATGGAATTACTTCATGTCGCTGCGCGATCCGGAAAACGCCAAATTCAAGGCGATGTTTGCCAAGTGGGTGAAGGACAACAACCTGCCCGGCGGCGACAAGCGCGTCACGAACGATCCGATGGAAGCCACGTTCGTCGGCATTCATATGTGGAAGCAGGCCGTAGAAAAAGCCAAGAGCACGGATGTCGACAAGGTGCGCGTGGCGATGATCGGCCAGACCTTCAATGCGCCGTCGGGGTTCGTCCTGACGATGGATGGCAATCACCATCTGCACAAGCCGGTGATGATCGGCGAAGTGCGTGCCGACGGCCAGTTCAACGTGGTGTGGCGCACCAAGACGGCAATCCGCGCGCAACCGTGGAGCCCGTACATCGCCGGCAACGCGGGCAAGCCGGATGTGGTGAGTTCGATTCCGGCGTTCCTGCGCCGTTCGCGGGTCGCCTGAGGTCACGCAGGGCGTGCAGTGCACGCCCACCACGCGCCAGTCGCGCCGGCTGCGTCCGGCGCAACTGGCAAACGTACGCGTCTGTCTGGCGGTTCGACGGCGCGGCATCCTCGACGGGTTCGATGCCGCGCCGCCCTGCAGGTCAATTTCAAAGGGCATCATGGCGTTTTCCATTTTGAGGCTCGCACGGCGCAGTATCGGCGCGCTGGGTATCGCGCTCGTCACCAGCGCGCCGCTGGCCGCGTTCGCGCTGACCCCGGCCGACATCGCGCCGCTCGCGGGCGACGACTTCGACGCGAAGTCCGCGGCAATCGACAAACTGATCGCCAATCACGATGCGCCTTCCCAGGCACTGCTGAAGGCATTGTCCGAGGACAGCGCGCTCACGACCGATTCCGGCGAAGTGCTGCTGCAGGACGGCGACGCCACCAAGGATGCCATCACCGGCAAGGCGGTCAGCGCCCCCGACGCGCAACCGGTCACGCTGAATAACCTGCTGCGTTCGAAAGTCTCGGGCGCGTTGTCCGGCTCGCAACTCGACTCGCCGGTTCTGGAAACGCGGCGCGCGGCCATTAACGCGCTGCTGCAAAATCCCGATCCATCGATGAAGCCGCTGATCGACGCGCAACGCGCCAAGGAAACCGACCCGGACCTGAAAAAGAAACTCGACACCTTGTGGGCCATGACGGCGCTGCACAACAGCGACGCCGCCACCCGCCTCGAAGCCGTGCAACTGGTAGCCGCACGCCACGACCTCGACATGAACGAACTGTTGCGGCCGCTCGTCGCGCGGAAGGCGGATGGGACTTTCGTCGAAAGCGATGACCGCGTGCGCGCCGCGGCGCAGGCTGGCCTTGACGAACTCGACGCCATCCAGCGCCGTAGCGCCATTGCGGGCACGCTGTTCGCGGGTCTGTCGCTCGGCAGCGTGCTGTTGCTGGCGGCGCTGGGACTCGCCATCACCTATGGGCTGATCGGCGTCATCAATATGGCGCATGGTGAATTCCTGATGATCGGCGCCTATGCGACGTATGTCGTCCAGAACCTGTTCCAGCGCTTCGCGCCTGGCGCGTTCGACTGGTATCCGCTGCTGGCTGTGCCGGCTTCGTTCGTTGCCGCGGCGCTGGTGGGCATGGTGCTGGAGCGGCTCGTACTCAAGCATCTGTATGGACGTCCGCTCGAAACACTGTTGACCACCTTCGGTATCAGCCTGATCCTGATCCAGGCGACACGGATGATCTTCGGTGCGCAGAACGTTCAGGTGAGCAACCCGGCCTGGATGAGCGGCGGCGTCACCGTCATGCCGAGCTTGATCCTGCCGTACAACCGCCTCGCGATCCTGGCGTTTTCGCTGATCGTGGTGGGCATCGCGTGGGCCGTGCTGACTAAAACACGCCTCGGCCTGTTCGTGCGCGCCGTGACGCAAAATCGCCGCATGGCTGCTTGCGTCGGCGTGCGTACGGCACGCGTCGATTCGTACGCCTTCGCATTTGGCGCGGGCATTGCGGGACTCGGTGGCTGCGCGCTGTCGCAGATCGGCAATGTCGGCCCGGATCTGGGTCAGAGCTACATCATCGATTCGTTCATGGCCGTGGTGCTGGGCGGCGTCGGCCAACTCGCCGGCACGGTGATTGGCGGCTTCGGCCTCGGACTGATCAGTAAGGCCATCGAACCGTTCTGGGGCGCTGTGCTCGCGAAGATTGCGGTGCTCGTGCTGATCGTGCTGTTTATCCAGAAGCGGCCGCAGGGTATGTTTGCCCTGAAGGGCCGCAGCGCGGAGGCATGAGATGACATCAGCAACCTCTCCTGCTTCGGTCACCTCATCCGGCTCCGGCGAACCGCAGGGCGCCGGACGCGCCGTGCAATCCGGCTTTGCGCTGGGCCTGCCGGCGCGCCCCGCGCTGCTGTCGCGGCCTGCCTGGATCGCACTGATTGCGCTCATCATCGCGATCGGACTCGGCGTGCCGCTCTCCGCACTGGTGCTGCCGGAAACCAGTGCGTTCCACCTGTCCGCGTACATGATGACGTTGACGGGCAAGTTCATGTGCTACGCAATCGGCGCGCTCGCGCTGGATCTCGTGTGGGGTTATTGCGGCATCCTAAGCTTGGGTCATGCGTTGTTTTTTGCGCTGGGCGGCTACGCGATCGGGATGTATCTGATGCGTTCGATCGGTCACGAGGGTGTTTATCAGAGCGACCTGCCGGACTTCATGGTGTTCCTCAACTGGCATGCGCTGCCGTGGTACTGGGAGGGCTCCCAGCATCTGTGGTTTGCGTTGTTGCTGGTGATCATGGTGCCGGCCGTGATCGCCTGGGTGTTCGGCTTCTTCACGTTCCGCTCGCGGGTCAAGGGCGTGTATCTGTCGATCATCACGCAGGCCATGACGTTCGCCGCGATGCTGCTGTTTTACCGCAACGAAACCGGCTTTGGCGGCAACAACGGTTTTACGGATTTCAAACGGATTGGCGGCTTTCCGATTACGCATCCGGGTACGCGCACGGCGCTTTTTCTGATTACCTTTGCGGTACTGGTGCTGGCGTTTCTCGGTGCACGGGCGATCGTCACGTCGAAGCTCGGACGGGTCGTCACGGCGGTGCGCGATGGCGAAACCCGGCTGATGTTCCTTGGCTACAGCCCGCTCGGCTACAAGCTCTTTATCTGGACGGTGTCTGCGATTCTGTGCGGGATTGCTGGGGCGCTGTATGTGCCGCAGGTGGGCATCATCAATCCGGGCGAGATGTCACCGGGCAATTCCATTGAAATGGCGATCTGGGTGGCGGTAGGCGGACGCGGCACACTGATTGGACCGATCATTGGCGCGTTTGCGGTGAATGGCGCGAAGAGCTTTTTCACGGCGAATTTCCCTGAATACTGGCTGTTCTTTCTTGGTTTGATTTTCGTGCTGGTGCCGTTGCTGTTGCCGCGCGGCATCATGGGATTGATCGAAACCGTGCTGCACAGGAAGAACCGCTCATGAACGAGAACCCGATGGTGCCTGACCTGGCTTTACCGGAAGACCCGAACGAAACCTCGCTGAGCGGCGTAGCGGATTTTGGGCGCGTGGTGACACCGGGCGAGATCGACGTATCGCACGGGACGATTCTGTATCTCGAGGATGTGACGGTTAGCTTCGACGGCTTTCGCGCCTTGAATGCACTGACGCTGTCGATTGATGTGGGCGAATTGCGTTGCATCATCGGACCGAACGGCGCGGGCAAAACAACAATGATGGACGTGATCACCGGGAAGACCGAGCCGGATTCCGGCAAGGTTTTTCTGGGGCAGACGATTGATCTCACGCGGATGAACGAACCTGCGATTGCGCGTGCGGGGATTGGGCGCAAGTTTCAGAAACCGACCGTGTTTGAGCAGCATCCGGTTTGGGAGAATCTCGAACTGGCGATGAAGGCCGACAAGGGGTGGTGGGCGTCGTTGCGAGCGCGGCTCGATGGAGAGGCTCAATCCCGGATCGAAGAAACGCTTTCGCTGATTGGACTCGAGAGCGAGGCGAGGCGGCTTGCCGGAGAGCTTTCTCATGGACAGAAGCAGCGGCTCGAGATTGGGATGTTGCTGATGCAGCAACCGGCGCTGCTTTTGCTCGATGAGCCTGCGGCTGGCATGACCGATGACGAGACCATGCAGTTAGCCGAGCTTCTTAACCATTTGCGGGGCACCTGCTCCATGATGGTGGTTGAGCATGATATGGAGTTTGTTGCTGCGCTTTCTGGCGATGCCGGGAAGGTGACTGTGATGGCCGAGGGCCGGGTTCTGGCTCATGGGACGCTTGATGAGGTCAAGCGGGATGAGACTGTTGTTGAGTCTTATCTTGGGAGGTGAGGGTTTGGTTTTTGCCTGGCTGGCGGCTTTTGTTTTCGTTTTTTTGGGTTTGGGTTTGGGTTTGGGTTGGGTTGGTTGTTTGCTTCGGGTGTTGGCCTTTCCTTGCTTTGTTATCGGTCTATTAGCTTCGCCCCTGTGCGGGGCAGCACTCACTTTCTTTGCCGCCGCAAAGAAAGTAAGCAAAGAAAGCGGGCTCACACCGCCAGCCCGTAGCGAGACATCTCTTTTCTTGAACCGGAAACGGCCAAAGACAAGATCCTCCCTCGCACCACCCAACCCAGTGACAAAGCACTCATCCACCCCGCGCGCGCACTCCGTGCGCCCCGGTACGGTTCACCATGAAAAACCCCGCGGCGCAAACAGGTCCCCAGTTTCGTGGTTTAGCAGTTTGGCGGTTAGCGGTTAGCGGTTAGCGGTTAGCGGTTAGCGGTTAGCGGTTAGCGGTTAGCGGTTAGCGGTTAGCGGTTAGCGGTTAGCGGTTAGCGGTTAGCGGTTTGATTTTGGGGTTGAAGGCGTGAGTATCGTTGGCGTCATTAATGGGGGTTATACCCAACGGCGGGGCGCGAAGCGCGACGCTGAAGCGGATGAATGCTTTGTCACTATGGTGGATGGTGCGAGGACGCGTCTCGTGTTGGGCCGTTTCCGCTGGCAGACCGAGATGGCTCGCTACGGGCTGGCGGTGTGAGCCCGCTTTCTTTGCCTACTTTCTTTGCGGCGGCAAAGAAAGTGAGTGCTGCCCCGCACAGGGGCGAAGCGAATAGACCACTAACAAAACAAGGAAAGGCCAACACCGCAAGAACAACAACAAACCAAGGCGCCGCAGGCAAAAACCAGCAACCCACAAAGGACACCCAACAAATGCTAGAAGTAAACAACCTAAACCAATACTACGGTGGCAGCCACATCCTCCGAGATGTGAAACTAACCGTGCCGGACGGCAAACTAACCGTTCTATTAGGCCGCAACGGCGTAGGCAAAACCACACTACTCCGCTGCCTGATGGGCGTAGTCCCAACCAAAAGCGGCGCCATCGCGTGGCGCGGAACGCCGCTAACAAAACTGCCAACCTATGCCCGCGTAGCAAACGGCCTAGCCTACGTCCCGCAAGGCCGGGACATCTTCCCGCGTCTGACGGTCGAAGAAAACCTGATGGTCGGCGCCGCCAGCAAAAAAGCCCCTTCCAAAATCCCCGACCGCATCTACGAACTCTTCCCAGTCCTGAAGGATATGCGCAGCCGTCGCGGCGGCGATCTGTCCGGTGGACAACAGCAACAACTCGCCATCGGTCGTGCCCTCATGAGCGAGCCGCAACTGCTCATCCTCGATGAACCCACCGAAGGCATTCAACCCTCCATCATCCAGGACATCGGCCGCACACTGCGTCAACTCGTCGAAGAAATGGGCCTCACCGTCCTCCTCGTCGAGCAGTACTACGATTTCGCCAAGGCCATCGCGGATCGCTACTGGGTCATGAGCCGCGGTGAAATCGTCGCCGGTGGCGAAGGCGTCAATATGGACTCCGATGGTGTTCGCGCCCTCATCGCGGTGTAACACCAACATCGGCCCCGCTATGCGTCGCACGCCCCCAACGCGCGGCAAGACGCACATGCTATTCTCGCCAGATTCTCCCGGCGTGTTCGTGGCGCAATGACAGAGGTCGCGCTCACTCGCAACCTTTGCCATCGCGCGCCGCCGGAACCGCCGTCACGCATCGCCCTACTACATCGACCTGCATGTCGCTTCATGAAAACCACGCCACGCTAGCCACGGCGCACACCTCTTCACACGGAGACTGGCGCGCCCGGCTCGAACTCGGCTTCGCGAAGCACGTCGAGCGCACGACCCTCGCGCATCGTCTGCACGACGGCCCGCTGCGCGTGCAGCGCCCGCTCTACCCAGAAGGTCAGGCCATCTGCCATGCGGTGATCGTGCATCCGCCTGGCGGCATCGCGGGCGGCGATCAGCTCCATATCGACGTGTCGCTCGAGGCCGGTGCACATGCGGTGCTGACTACGCCCGGCGCCACCAAGTGGTACAAGTCGAACGATCGCGCGGCGCGACAGCAGATCGACGTACGTGTCGGTCCTCACGCGAAGCTCGACTGGCTGCCGCAAAACAATATCGTGTTCGATCACGCCAATGCCACGCTCGAATTCACGTTGTCGATGGCGGAGGGCGCCACGGCGCTCGGTTGGGATGCCACGCAACTCGGCCGCCAGGCCGCGGGTGAGCGCTGGTCCACGGGCTCACTGCGCGCGATTTCGCGTATCGTCGGTCCGGCAGCACAATTGCTGTGGCTCGAACGCGCGAATCTCTGCGCCGCGGACCCACTGCGCGATGCGCCCCAAGGCCTCGCCGGTTTCCCCGCCTACGGCACGTTGTGGGCGGTGGGTCCTGCCTGCGACGACGCCCTCGCCGAAACGCTAACCGCCCAACTCCCGTTCGACGACGCCATGCGCGCAGCCGCCACATGCGTCACACCAGGCGTAGTGCTAGTGCGCGCCGTGGCGCGATCAATGGAATCGCTGCAGCGTGCGCTGACGCAGTGCTGGCTGCAACTGCGTCCCATCGTGCATGGTGTCGAGGCGGTGCCGCTGCGGATCTGGACAACCTGAAAAACGGATCGGCACACGCAGTGCCCGACGCGCAGCGGACGCAATGCCCAATACGCAAAGAGGCACGCACGTAGGTACTAGCGGCGTGATCCACTTTCACTGCCGCACCAAACCGGCGCACATTTGCGCCTCACGACGGTGCAAATCATCCATGAATGCCCCGCTCCGGGCTCCCGCACCGCCATGGCACATAGCTTGCGTTACAGAGCCACCGCAATGTCACGGCTCCCGAACGACGGCCGCCAGTTTGCCTACGGATCGCCAACGAAACAACATGACTTGATCGCCTCCGCACCACGGGAGCCGCACACCGGTGTCGCCACAATGTAACGATTTCGTTAGCTTTACTGGATATCCTTGCAAGCTGATCTGGCGTTAAGCTTGTCGCGGTTCGTCGCCAGGCCCATGCGGTTTTTCAGGCGCGCTCGACGAGGCGCGTCCCGATAGCATCCGACGCTAGTCCCACCCGGGACGAACGTAACCCCAACCCTACATCCGATGAAGCTGACACCCCGCGAGAAGGACAAACTGCTGATCTTCACCGCCGCATTGCTGGCCGAGCGCCGCCGTGCGCGCGGCCTGAAACTCAACTACCCCGAGGCGATCGCGTTCATTTCGGCAGCGCTGATGGAAGCCGCGCGCGACGGCAAGACGGTCGCCGAAGTCATGCACTACGGCACCACGCTCCTCACGCGCGACGACGTGATGGAAGGCGTGCCCGAGATGATTCCGGACATTCAGGTGGAAGCCACCTTCCCCGACGGCACGAAGCTCGTGACCGTCCACCATCCGATTCCTTGATCCCGCCCCGGAGCCCCTGATGATTCCCGGCGAAATTCTCACCGACGACGGCGAGCACGAACTCAACGCGGGCCGCGCAACGGTGTCGGTCACCGTATCGAACACCGGCGACCGTCCCGTGCAAATTGGTTCGCACTACCACTTTTATGAGGTGAATCCGGCGCTGGCGTTCGATCGCGAAGCGGCGCGCGGCTTCCGTCTGAACATCGCAGCCGGTACCGCCGTGCGTTTCGAGCCCGGCCAGGAACGCACCGTCGAACTGGTTGCGTTGGCAGGTAACCGCGTCGTTTATGGCTTCAACGGCAAGGTCATGGGACCGCTCTGACGCCCGGCATGCGCCTCGTCATCGTGCGTCGCACTCACTTGCCTTGCCACTTTCCGGATTCCTTTCCATGACTTTACATATTGGCCGCCGCGCATACGCGGAAATGTTCGGCCCCACGACCGGCGATCGCGTGCGACTCGCCGATACCGAGTTGCTGATCCAGATCGAGCGCGACTTCACCACCTACGGCGAAGAAGTGAAATTCGGCGGCGGCAAGGTGATTCGCGACGGCATGGGCCAGTCGCAGCGCGTGCACGCTGACGTCGTGGACACGGTCGTCACCAACGCCGTGATCCTCGATCACTGGGGCATCGTCAAGGCGGACATCGGCATCAAGAACGGCCGCATTGCGGCCATCGGCAAAGCAGGCAATCCGGACATTCAGCCCGGCGTGACGATCGCGATCGGCGCGGCCACTGAAGTCATCGCCGGCGAAGGCCTGATCGTGACGGCCGGCGGTATCGATACGCACATCCATTTCATCAGCCCGCAGCAGATTGACGAGGCGCTCGCGAGCGGCGTCACGACGATGATCGGCGGCGGCACCGGTCCCGCGACCGGCACCAATGCGACCACCTGCACGCCTGGGCCGTGGCACCTCGAACGGATGCTGCAGGCCGCCGACGGTTATCCGATGAATATCGGCTTTCTCGGCAAGGGCAACGTCAGCCGACCCGATCCGGCGACCGAGCAGATCGCCGCGGGCGCGATTGGCCTGAAGCTGCATGAGGACTGGGGTACGACGCCGGCGGCAATCGACAACTGCCTGTCGGTCGCCGACGACACCGACACCCAGGTGGCGATCCATACGGACACGCTCAACGAGGCCGGCTTCGTCGAAGCGACGGTAGCGGCCTTCAAGGGCCGCACGATCCATACGTATCACACCGAAGGGGCAGGCGGCGGTCACGCACCGGACATCATCAAGGTATGCGGCGAGGCGAACGTGCTGCCGTCGTCGACCAATCCGACCCGGCCGTACACGGTCAACACGCTCGAAGAACACCTCGACATGCTGATGGTATGTCACCACCTGGACCCGTCGATTGCGGAAGACATCGCGTTTGCCGAGTCGCGCATTCGCCGCGAGACGATCGCCGCCGAGGATATCCTGCACGACCTCGGCGCGCTGTCGATGCTGTCGTCGGATTCGCAGGCCATGGGACGCGTGGGCGAAGTCATCATCCGCACGTGGCAGACCGCGCACAAGATGAAGGTGCAACGCGGCGCGCTGCCTGAGGACAACCTGCGCGCGGATAACTTCCGCGCAAAGCGTTACGTCGCCAAGTACACGATCAATCCGGCCATCACGCATGGCATCTCGCACGAAGTCGGCTCGATCGAACCCGGCAAATGGGCCGACCTCGTATTCTGGGAACCGGCGTTTTTCGGCATCAAGCCGTCGCTGATCCTCAAAGGCGGCATGATCGCGATGGCGCAGATGGGCGACCCGAACGCCTCCATTCCGACACCGCAACCGGTCCACTACCGCGATATGTTCGCCACGCGTGGCGGCGCGCTCGCACGCACGTCGCTCACCTTCGTCTCGCAGATGGGCGCGGATGCCGGCATCGCCGAGCGCTACGGTTTGACCAAGCGCATCGTACCGGTGAAGAACTGCCGCAACATCTCCAAGGCCGACATGATTCACAACGCGTGGCGCCCCGCCATCAGCGTCGATCCGGAAACCTATCAGGTGATCGCGGATGGTCAGTTGCTGACCTGCGAGCCGGCCACCGTGCTGCCTATGGCGCAACGCTACTTCCTGTTCTAAGTCATGCGAACCATCGATAAACTCATTGACCCGAAAATCAGGCTCGCGGCCGTGCTGGTGAAGCGCGCGCCGACGCTCACGCTCGATTTCGACGCCCGTCGCAAGAGCCGTCTGGCCGCCACACTCGACAACGGCGAGGACGTCGCGCTGGTGTTGCCGCGCGGCACGGTGCTGCGCGACGGCGACATTCTGGTGGCGCAGGACGGTGCGCTCGTGCGTGTCATCGCGGCAGCCGAAGCGGTATTGATGGTCACCGCGCGCGATGGCTTGACGCTCACGCGCGCGGCCTATCACCTGGGCAACCGGCACACGCCGGTCGAAGTAGGCGCGGCTTATCTGAAGCTCGAATACGATCCGGTGCTCGCAGACATGCTCAAGCGGCTCGGCGCGATGGTCGAGCAGGTGACGCTGCCGTTCCAGCCGGAGTCGGGCGCTTATGGTGGCGGGCATAAGCACGGGCATGACGAGACGTTCGCTGAAGACTATGCGCTCGCACAGCAGGTGTATGGCGAGCATCATGGGCAAGAGCATGGACATGCTCACGGCGCCGGTCATGCCCACGATCACGGCGAGGCTCATAGCCACGATCATGATCACGGCGCTGGTCATACCCACGCGCACAACGAGCCTCACAGCCACGACCATGGGCACGACCACCCGCACGACCACAGCGACTGCGACGCCTCCTGCGATCACGATCACAGCCATGACCACTCGAAGCATGCGCATCGCTGAACTCACGGCCTTGCTGCATCTCGCGTCGCCGGCCTTGCCGATCGGCGCGTTCAGTTATTCGCAGGGCCTCGAAGCCGCCATCGAAGCGCACCTGATCACCGATGCCGACAGTGCCCGCGACTGGATCGCTAGCGGCCTGACCAACGTCCTCGCACTCGGCGAACTGCCGTTTCTCGCGCACCAGATCGAACGTTGGCATGCGCATGACGCGGCGGGTCTCGCGCTCGCCAATAGCGAATTCCTCGCGAGCCGCGAATCCGCCGAACTGCGCCGCGAAACGGAGCAGATGGGCTGGTCGCTGCGGCAGTTGTGCATTTCGCTCGAATGGGGGGACGCAGAACGCCGTGCCACACTCACAGCGCTAACACCGTTAGCCCAGCCAAGCGCGTTTGCCTTCGCCGCCTTTTCCCATGACGTGGCCGCAGACGCCGCACTCGCGGCCTACGCATTCAGCTGGGTTGAAAACCAGGCGGCGGCTGCGTTAAAAGCCGTCCCGCTGGGACAATTGGCAGGACAACGCATTATCGTGGCATTGCGCGGCCCCATCGACGCCGCCGTCCAGCGCGCGCTCGCCACGACGCCCGATGACATCAACACCTTCGCGCCGCAACTCGGCATTTTGTCGGCACGTCACGAGTCGCAATACTCGCGCCTCTTCCGCTCATAGAACAGACCCATCATGAACGCACCTCAGCATCACACCGCCCATCGCACGAAGAAACTGCCGCCGCTGCGCGTAGGCGTCGGCGGCCCGGTCGGCTCGGGCAAGACCACGCTGCTCGAAATGCTCTGCAAGGCGATGCGCGAGCGCTACGACCTGGTCGCCATCACCAACGACATCTACACGAAGGAAGATCAGCGGCTGCTGACGGTCGCCGGCGCCTTGCCGGCCGAGCGCATCATGGGCGTGGAAACGGGCGGCTGCCCGCATACCGCGATCCGCGAAGATGCGTCGATCAATCTGGAAGCCGTCGACCGCATGCTGACGCGCTTCCCCGATGCCGACATCGTCTTCATCGAATCGGGCGGTGACAATCTCGCCGCAACCTTCAGCCCGGAACTGTCGGACCTGACGATCTATGTGATCGATGTGGCCGGTGGCGAGAAGATTCCGCGCAAGGGCGGCCCGGGGATCACGAAGTCGGACATTCTGGTGATCAACAAGACCGACCTCGCGCCGATGGTCGGCGCGAATCTCGAGGTGATGGCGTCGGACGCTAAGAAGATGCGCGGCGAGCGGCCGTTTGTCATGAGCAATCTGAAGACGCTCGACGGCCTTGCCGAGGTGATTGCGTTTATCGAGAAGAAGGGGTTGTTGATGGTGTAAGGCGCTCGGTCGCTGCGGATCGCGGCACGCGTTCTCAGGTCTGCGGATGGCATTCCAGCAGGAACGCCATCCTCCCGGTCGCGTCCCTGGACGTATAGAAGTGCACCATCTTTTCGTTGAAGTCGGCTGCGCGCTGTGCCGGGACGCTGATCGCATCGATGCCGTTCGACATCAGCACGGCGTTCATCATGAAGCGGGACGTGCGCTTGTTACCGTCGAAGAAAAACTGCTGCAGCGCGCCGAAGAGAAAAAAGGCGCAGCCGCGTTCGAACGCATTGCCGACCTGCTCGATGAGCGCCCGTGTGCCGGCGGCAAAGACCCGATTCAGTTCGGGCGCGTGTAGTGCGTTTCTTCGCCCTCGCCACGAAACGTGCCCCACTCGAGCGCCTCGTTGCGCGCGACGATGCGGTGGAGATCGCAGAAGGTCATCTTGTCCAGCGCAAACCGTTCTCGTTGAACAGGCGAAAGTAGATACTTCGAGCTGTCTGCGAGATTCAGGACCTGCTCCTGGTCCGAGACCTTCCGGCCACCGACGGTTACTCCATCCAGAAGCGTCTTTACCTCAGGAAACGTAAACGGATTACCTTCGAGCACGCTTGCATCCCAGACGAACTCCGGCAGCATCCGATGGAAGCGAAAGCAGACTCGTTTGATCGAATGGGTCGGCAGATCGCTGGGAATCGCGGCGCGGTTCCACTCGAAGCCAAGGTCGGTGAAGAGTGTCATAGGTGGATCATCGAGAAAGCGTTGGGCGGCGCGCAAATGTGAGCGCCCCTACCCGTTGTTCGCAGAATATGCGATTTAGCGCCGCACGAAACGACACGCCGAGCCAGGCATCGCCGCCCATCACTCCGGCAACAACGCCATCAACACATCCACCGTCCGTGCGGTCGCGCCACGATGGCGCGCCGCGAACGCGGAAGCCGCGCCGCCCATGGCCGTGCGCCGCGGTTTGTCATTGAACAGTTCACGCAGCGCCCGCGCCAGATCCGCCGGATCCTGTACCTGCACCGCGGCGCCCGCCGCCACCGCATCCGCCGTCGCCTGCGTGAAGTTGAACACGTGCGGCCCGATCAGCACGGGCACGCCAACCGCACACGCCTCGATCAGATTCTGGCCGCCCAGCGGCAACAGACTGCCGCCGATAAACGCCAGATCCGAAGCCGCATAGTAGGCGCCCAGTTCGCCCATCGAATCGCCGAGCAGCACGCTCACCGTCCCCGGCAACGCACGCGCGACGCCCTGCGCCGACGCTCCCGCTGCGCCCGGCGCCCACGTCGAACGGCGCTCGTAACGCAGCCCGGCCCTCTCGACCAGCGCCGCCACCTCGTTGAACCGCTGCGGATGACGCGGCACCAGGATCAGCAGGGCGTCCTCGACGCCCAGCGCCGCAAACGCCTGCAGCACGAGTTCTTCTTCGCCCTCGCGCGTGCTCGCCGCCACCCACACCGGCCGCTCGCCGATTGCCGCGCGCCAGGCGTGGCCACGCGCCGCCAGTTCGGGCGGCGTGCTCATATCGAACTTCAGATTGCCGAACACCGCCACGTTGCGCGCGCCCAGCGCCGTCAAACGTTCCGCGTCCGATGGACTCTGCGCCAGCACCCGCGAGAAGCCGCCGAACACCTCACGCGTACCCTTGCCGAACCTCGCGGCGCGCTTGAACGAGCGCGCCGACATCCGCGCATTGGTGAGCACCAGCGGCACATCGGCACGGCGGCATTCGTCGATCAGCGTCGGCCACACTTCGGTCTCCATCACGAGTCCGAGCGACGGCCGCCACGCGCGCAGAAAACGCCGCACCGCATGCGGCATGTCGTACGGGACGTAGCTTCGCAAGACGCGGTCGCCGAAAATCTGCTCGCTGGTGGCGCGCCCGCTCGGCGTCATATGCGTCAGCAGAATGCGTGCATCGGGCCGCGCTTTCATGAGCGCCTCGATGAGCGGCTGCGCGGCACGCGTCTCGCCGACCGACACCGCATGCACCCAGATCAACGGCGCATCATCCTCGGGCAGCCGTCCGCGCGTATGGCCGAAACGCTCGCCGATATGCTGGCGATAGCCACGCTCCTTACGCGAACGGATCAGCAGGCGCAGCACTGCGAGCGGCGCCACGATCCACCAGAGCGCGTTGTAGATGATCCTTAGCATCCGCGCTCCGCGCTCAGGTCCAGCTTGAAGTGGAAATCGGCGCGGTCCCGCGCAACGCCGGCGGCGCTCAAACCAGCGCCCTGCCCTTGAGGCGTTCGAGGATGCCGAGCGGCGCGCATTCGGGCTGCGCCATCGCCTTGACCGGCAGGAAGAACGTCTGCTCCATCATGAACTGGCCGGACATGACGGCATGCGAAGTCTGATCCGAGAAGCACACCCACACGCAGCCCGGCGGAAACGGCATGGTCTCCTGCGGGCTCGACTTCTGGTACTCGAGATCGGCCTTCATGCCGTCGTGCAGTTTCAGCATCAGATGGTCGTACTCGCTGCGCGGCGACTTGGTCACGTGCAGCAGGTTCAGCAGCCACGCGGATGCGGGCAACTGCGGCTTGATGCGCGGCAGGAAGCGCTTCGCCATGTCCTCGAACGGTTCGCCCACGCGCCACACCCGCGGTGTGCCCAGCGGGTTCACGTTGGTGAAGACGCGCAGAATGCGCTCGCCGTAGTTCGGGCGCGACGGGAAGGCGTCCACGTGCAACCGGCTATCGTCCTTGCGCCACGAGGTCTGGCGCGTTTCCACCTGATGCAGCCGCAGGCTCGTGGGCGCGACGCGCAGCTTGCCGTCGTACTCGGGGAAGAGACCGTCTACCAGCGTGCGGGCGTTGGTCTGATACCGCGCAATCAACGCGCGCACGGCCGATTGCGTCACCGCGTCGCCCGCTACGCCGTGCAACGCGCCGCCGTTGGGTTCGAGACTGATGTTCTTGCGATTCGGATCGGCCAGCGCCGGGTCGAGCAGCGCCTGCTCGCCACCCTCGATCGCAAAGCGCAGATTGGGAAAATACAGCACCTTGCCGCGTTCGACGCCGGCCAGCAGCGTCTCGCGCGGCACGGACAGGTTGTGTCCGTGCCAGTCAGCGCTTGCAACTTCGATGATCTGGGTCTCGTTCATGGTCGCCCTTGAAAAGCGGGTGATGCGTAATTCAGGTGTCGGCGGGCCGGTCTGCTGTCCTGCGGCGTAGCCGCAGCCGTAGCCGCGTTTCACCGTGGCCCGGCCGGTCAGCTGATGAGCGCTATAACAGCCCGAAACCGGTCAGCGCGGCCTTCACCTGCTGCAACGTCGGCGGCTGGCCAGCCGTGCCGAGATTGACGACGTTCGGTGACCAGTAGCCGCCGGTGCGCCAGGCGGTCGCGAAATTGTACAACTCGACTGTGGGCCGCTTCAGCGCAGCGGCAATATGAACCAGACCGGTGTCGACCCCGACCGTAGCGGCGGCACCGTCGATCAGCCCGACCACCGCCGGCAGCGACAGGCGCGGCGGGACGATGGCCGCCGCGCCGAATTCCTTCGCGAGCCGCTCGCTGGTGAGGCGCTCGGCGTCGCTGCCCCACGGCAGCACGATCGAGGCGCCGCGCAGCACCAGCGATTGCCCCAGCTCGATCCACGCGGCGTCGGGCCACTGCTTGTCGGCGCGCGAGGTGGCATGCACGAACACCACATACGGCACCGGCAGGTTCAGATTCGCCTCGGACAAAGCCAGCGCCGCGCGACCGGTGTCGATGCCGAAATCGATGTCGTCGGTTGACTGGGGCTTTGGATCGTCCAGCGCGGCGGCGACCAGCTGGCGCGTGCGTTCCACGACGTGGGTACGCGGCTCGATCGGCACACGCTTGTCGTAGAAGAAGCGTACCGGCCACTCGTAGCCGGCGCCGTCCGTGCGGTTGCCGAGCCCCACCACCGGCCCGCGCGCCATGCTCGCCACCCACGCGGTCTTGATGAGCCCCTGGCAGTCGATCACCAGGTCGTACTTCTCGGCGGCGAGCGCGCGGCGAAACGCGCCGATTTCACGCCAGTTCTCGAGCGACAGCAGCCGTTTGCGCCAGCGCCGCAGCGACACGGGGATGGCCCGGTGCACGCCGCTCACGAGCTGCACCAGCCCGACGAAGCTCTCTTCGACAAGCCAGTCGATCTGTGCATGGGGGTGCCGGCGGCGAATATCCGCGATGACCGGCATGTTGTGAACGACGTCGCCCAATGACGACACCCTCACGATCAGGATCTTTTGCACGCTCAAAAGGGGAACGCCGGGAAGCCGGCCACAAGATGCGTTGAAAGGACCGCAATTTTAGCGCGTCGCGTGCAAAAGCCATGAAAAAACGCGGCGCGGCAACGGATTACCGCGCCGCGTGGGCGGCAAGCGAGTCTGGCGCGTGTGGGCGCGCCTCGTTTCGACCCTCGCCGGGTCAACCGGTCGACGCCCGGGTCAGATCAGTCCAACACAGAGCGCCGCCACGATCGACCCGATGACGAGCACCGCGCCCACCGTCTTGCGACGGTTCAGTTCGGTCCACAGCAACACGCCTGACAACGACAGCAGGATGAGACTGCCGGCGAGCGTATCGATCACCAGCACCCACCCCACGCTCATCCCGACGCCCTTGTGCAGGTTGGTGAGCGTCGCCAGAAACGAGTTCTCCGTGCGCTTCACGGTGACGAAGTCGTTGCCGACCCAGTACTCCGCCGAGGTGTTTTCCTGCGGCGAGGCGAAGCTGATTTGCCAATGTTCCGGCTGGAGCATGCTGCGCTCGCCCCACGCGACCCGATGCGCCGGCTCGTTTTGCGCGCGGCCCGGTTTGCCGGTCAGCTTCAGTTCCTGCTTGAGCCATTTGGCCAGCTCGCGCGGCGATTCGGGCGCCGGTTGCGGCAGCGGCACCTGCACGGTGGACACCACCGGTTCGCCCGTCGAGACCCGCAGCGGGCCGCCGCGATGATTCAGCAGGAAGCCGGTGGTGCCGAACAGCAGACCGAGCGCCGCGCCCCACAGGCCGATCCAGCCGTGCACCTTGCGCAGCCACTTGATGAACGTGAGGCGGCGGGCGCTTTTCGGTTGCCGCGGCAAGCTCGTCGCGGCGACGGTTTTGGGCTTCGAGTCGAGCTCGACGCCCTCGATAACAGGTGCAGTCACGTTTCACTCCAAAGACGCAACAAGTTGTGATAACAACCAACGAGACTACGGCGTGCCGCGTCGTCGGCCTGAGTTGAGTTCAGACGTTGAATGGCCGTGTCCATATCGAACAGCAGCGCACGTTGCGTATCGCTGCGTACGAGACTCTGGGCCCAGAAGAAGCTTGCCAGCCGCACTCCGCGCGTGACGGGTGCGACCTGATGCAGGCTGGTCGCCGGATAGACGATCATGTCGCCGGCCGCGAGCTTCACCTGCTGCACGCCATAGGTGTCCTCGATGATCAGTTCGCCGCCGTCGTACTCATGCGGCTCGCACAGGAACAACGTCATCGAGACGTCCGTGCGGACCTTGGTGCCGTTCGGCAACAGGCGCACCGCGCCGTCCACGTGACTGCCGAACTGCATGCCGCCTTCGTAACGGTTGAACAGCGGCGGATAGACCTGGTTGGGCAACACCGCGCTGATGAAGAGCGGATGACGCTCGAGCTCGGCGAGAATCACCTCGCCCAGTTCGCGCGCCAGCGGCGAAAACTGCTCGATCTGCTGGTTGCGTTTGACCGGCGCACCCTGATAACCGGCCGTAGCCCGACCATCGACCCAGGCGTCGCCCGCCGTGTCGAGCCGCTCGCGGACGAAGCGCACTTGCGCCTCGTTGAGCACATTCGGAATCTGCAGGAGCATCAGTCAATCCTTCGCGGAGTCGCCGCATTGTATGAGGAGCTTGCGTCAACACGGTGACCCCGAGCCTTCGTGCAAGCCTGAATCAGAACCGGTAGTCGAGCGTGGCCAGCAGCGTGCGGCCAATGCCTGGCACCGAACGGCCGCCGTCCGACGGAATCAGCGCGTCGTAGTAGCTCTTGTTGGTCAGGTTCAGCAGGTTTAGACGCACGTCGTACTGTTTCGCGTGATACGCCGCCGTCATATCCCAGCGCGTGTAGCCGCCCACCTGCACGTAGTTGGTGTTCGACGCGTAGCGCCCCGACATATAGCTCGGGCCGCCGCCGATTTCCCATGCCGGAGTCAGCGAGTACGTGGTCCAGAAGGTCAAGGTGTTACGCGGCGTATTGGCCGGAACATGGCCCTGGGTACCGTCCGCCGCCTGCAGGATGATGGCGTCCATGTACGTATAGCCGCCGAACACCTGCCACTTGTCGGTGATATGGCCCGTCACGCCCGCCTGGAAGCCGTCGACGCGGATATCCCCGTCGAGCTCATACTCGGTGGGCGAGACCTGGGTGCGCGCGTTGGTCATCTCTTCGCGGAAGAACGCGGACGTCACCGACAGGTTGCCGCCAAGCAGATCCCACTTGCCGCCTACTTCGTACGAGCGGGTGGATTCCGGCGCCAGATTCTGCGTCAGATTGGTGACCGTGAGCGCTTCGAGCGAAGGATCGAACGATGTCCCGTACGAGATGTAATAGGACTGCCAGTCGGTCGGCTGGTAGATCGCACCGGCCCGCACGCTGGTGAAGTAGTTGGTCTGGGTGGCGTACGACGGTGCGCTGATCGTATTGTGAATCTGCGCCTGGAAGCGATCCCAGCGCAAACCGCCAATCAGCTTCCAGTATCTGCCGATCGACACCGTATCGTTCACATAGCCGGCAATTTCATTGGAGCCGGAGTCGGCGTAGTTGCCGGTTGTCGTGGTCACGCCTGCCGGGCTGGACAGGTAGGCGGGGTTGAGCATCGTCAGGACCGGCAGGTTGCCACGCGTGTAGGCCTGATTCGAATAGCTGTCATGTCCCACTTCGACACCGGCGATCAGGTCATGCTTGATCAGTCCGGTGTTGAATTTGTATTCGAGCGTCGTGTCGTTGTAGATCGAGTGGTTCTGGATCACCCGGTCGTGGCTCTGCAGCTTGATGAACAGTTGCGACGGCGAGAGGTTCGTGTAGTTGCCGTTCGACAGCGCCGGGCTGGTTGCGAGCGGCCCCGTCAGCACCGCTTGCGGCGCGGTTTCGCGCGCATCGGTCATGGAATGGGAGATTTGCGTCTGGTTGCGCAGCGTGATGTCGTCCGAGAACTTGTGCTTGATACCCGCGTTGAACGTCTGCACGTCCTGGATGGTGCGGTCGCTGGTGAGGCCATAGAACGTGTTCTTCGGCACCGGCGACGGATGGCCGTTCAGCGCCTGCACGCCGTAGTCCGGCATGTCGTAGTTGTGCTGGATCAGCGCCGAGAGCGTGATCTCGGTTGGCGTGCCGATGCCGAAACGCGCTTCGGGCGCGATACCGTAATCCTTGTTCTTCTCGACGTCGCGCGTCGAGCCCAGACTCTGGCCGAACGCGTTGATGCGGATCGCGGAGGTGTCCGTCAACGGATGATTGAGGTCGACGGTCGTGCGGTAGCGGTCGTTGGTGCCGACCATCGCCGACACTTCGCCCGACTCCTGCAGATTGGCCTTCTTGCTGACCTGGTTGATGACGCCACCGGTCGAACCGCGCCCGAACAGCATCGACGAAGGGCCGTAAAGCACCTCGATCTCTTCGAGGTCGAACGTATCGCGGTAGTACTGGTTACGGTCGCGGAAACCGTCGAGATAGATGTCGTTCTGCGCCGTAAAGCCGCGCAGGTTGACGTTGTTGCCGATCTGGCCGCCTTCGGCCGCACCGATCGTCACGCCGGGCGCGTTGCGTATCGCGTCCTGAAATGAAGTCGCGCCCTGCGATTGCAGCACCGCCTTGTTGATGACCGTGACCGTTTGCGGAATGTCGCGTAAGGCCGTGGGCGTTTTCGCGCCTACCGTCGAGCGCTCCGCCTGAAAGTCCTGCTTCTCGGACTGGCCCGATACGGCGATGGCCGGCAGCGTGCCATTGCTGGAAGTCGCGCTGGAAGGGGTGCTGGAAGACGCATTGGCCGTCCCGCTCGAAGGGGCGGCCTGCGCGGTCTTTTCCGGGTAGGCCGGTGAGGCGTTCGACGCGGCGGTCGACCCGGCAGTCTGCGCCAACGCCGGCGCGGAAAAAGGAATAGCCAAAGCTAGCGCCAGCGCTGTTGCCAGCGGCGTTTTTTTCAACATGGGAATCTCGTCAGTGGTAGGTCCCTGTCAGAAGCGCATGCATCGAAGGCAGCGATCAGGTGACAAAGGAAGCGGCGGCTGGCTAGCCGCTCCTCCAGGTGACGGGAAGGAAACGGTGGGCTGGCGTTAGTAGTTAATGAGAATCACTATCATTTCATATGTTTCAAAACATTTCAATCGTAAGGATTCCATGCGACGCAATTAAATCGTTTCGAATTATTACTGAAAGTATTTTGTAATTTTTGCGACGGACCGGCTTATATAGGGAAACGCCGGCGTCGAGCCGGCGTTCCTTGTTTTGCGTTGGTCCGGTGAGGCGCGCGATACGTGCCTCGCCTAACGACAATCGCTCAGTACGGCAGTTTGGCGTCCGGCTTTTCGGCCAGGATCACGCGGCGGAAGTCTTCCTGAATGCGCGTGAGCGCGGCGTCGTTATCCGCCTCGAAGCGCATCACGACCACCGGCGTCGTGTTCGACGAACGGGCCAGTCCGAAGCCATCCGGATACTCGACACGCAAGCCGTCGATCTTCACTACGTCGTCGGCGCCGGTGAACTGCGCGCTCTTCTGCAGACGCGCGATTAGTTCGAAGTTTTCGCCTTCTTCGAGCTTCAACTGCAGTTCCGGCGTGGAATGCGAGTTGGGCAGCGAATTCAGCAACGCGCTCGGATCGGCCGCACGCGCGAGAATTTCCAGCAGACGCGCGCCCGTGTACAGACCGTCGTCGAAGCCGTACCAGCGGTCCTTGAAGAACACGTGGCCGCTCATCTCACCCGCCAGCGGCGCGCCCGTTTCACGCAGCTTGGCCTTCACCAGCGAGTGACCGGTCTTCCACATCAACGGCTCGCCGCCCTTGTCCTTCACCCACTTCGCCAGATTGCGCGTGCACTTGACGTCGTAAATGATCTGCGCGCCCTTGTTGCGCGAGAGCACTTCTTCGGCGAACAGCATCAGTTGACGGTCCGGATAGATGATCTGGCCGTCCTTCGTCACGACGCCGAGACGGTCGCCGTCGCCGTCGAATGCGAAGCCGATTTCCGCGTCGGTTTCCTTCAGCGCCTTGATCACGTCCTGGAGATTCTCCGGGTGCGCGGGGTCCGGATGGTGATTCGGGAAGTTGCCGTCGATCTCCGTGAACAGCTCGACGAGTTCGCAGCCGAGCTTCCTGAACAGCTTCGGCGCGAGGCCGCCCGCGACGCCATTGCCGGTGTCCACGACGATCTTCAGCGGCCGCGCGAGCTTGATGTCGCTGACGATGCGCTCGAGGTAGGCGTCGGCGATGTCGTAGTCCGTATAGCTGCCGCTGCCGCTGGCGAAGTTGTCGTCGACGATACGCTGATGCAGCGCCTGGATCTGCTCGCCGTAGATCGCGGCACCACGCAGCACCATCTTGAAGCCGTTATAGTCCGGCGGATTGTGGCTGCCGGTCACGACGATGCAGGAATCGACGCGGCGCTCGCCGCCTGCCAGTTGCAGCGGCACGCTCGCGGCGAAATAGCCGACCGGCGTCGGCACCATACCGACGTTGACCACATCGACACCCGCCGAACGCAGGCCATCAGACAATGCCGCGATCAGTTCCGGGCCAGACAGCCGGCCGTCACGGGCCACCACGACGGCATCGCCGCCTTGTGCACGCACTTCACTGCCGAAGGCGCGGCCGATCAGACGGGCGGTATCGGCATCGAGTGTCTTGCCGATCACGCCACGAATGTCATACGCCTTGAATATAGATCTGGAAATCATGGTTGGCTCACTTGCGTGCATTGAAAAAGTGACCGGCACCTCTTTAGGGTGTTCCGCGTCATGAGTGGTCATCGCGCTGCGCCCTTGCCGGAAGCACTCCGGTTCCAACTTATAATTGCGCTTTTCAGACACGCCTTGTCGCTCACTATTCTAATGCTTAGACGCCCTCCTTTCGTAAAGTTGCCGCTGCAGACGGCGAGGCGGGCAATGGCGCTGACGGCCGCGTCATGCGTGTCATGCGTGTCACCGAGGGCGATGCGGGCAGGCGCTGGATGCTGACGCTCAAACGTTTATCCGATCGCTTCGCCAGTCCCGACGTCACGCGGGCGTTTGCGAATATCGTCTGGCTCGGCCTGGAACGGGTGACGCAGATTGCCGTGGCGATCGTCATCAGCGGCATGCTGGCGCGCTACTTCGGCCCGGATGTCTTCGGCAAATGGCAGTACGCCAACACGCTGCTGCTGGTGCTCTCGCCCATCACCTGGGTATGCGGCGCCGAGATTCTCGTGCCGACCATCGTCAAGCGGCCGCCTGAGCAACTGGGCACCGTGCTCGGCAGCGCCTTTGCGTTGCGGCTGTCGGTTTCGGCCGGCGCGTTGATACTCAGCTGGATCGGCATTGCTGCCGGACTCACCGATCCACTCGTCGGCGCGATGCTCGCAGGTCTCGCCGTGACGATGCTGTTTCGCGAGCCGTTCGTGGGCGTCATCAATTCGTGGCTGCAAAGCATGACCTACAGCAAGCCGCAATTGCTCACCAGCATGAGCACCGCGATCGTGAAGGCCGGGCTCGTGTATCTGCTGGTGCGCACCGCCACCACACCCGCGCGCTTCGGCTGGCTGTGGGCGCTGGAGTCGGCGGCGATCGGTGCGGTGCTGCTCGTGTATTACATCCGGCGGCATGGCGGCCAGCTCGGCTGGCACCTCGACCGCGCGCTTTTCAGGCACTTCGCGACCGCCGGCACGGTGTTCTGGCTCGGCCTGATCTGCATGTATCTGTTTCTCAAGCTCGACCGGCTGATGCTGGAGCGCGCCATTTCGTTCGCGGACCTCGGCCGTTATTCGGCCGCCCAGCAACTCAACGAAAACTGGATCACGCTCGCACTGATGCTCGCGCAAACCATCGCACCGGCTTTCGTCTACCGCGTGCAGGAACCCGCCCATCTGCGCCGTAACATCTGGCGCCTGACCGCCATGACCGCGGCCTTGATGATCGGCGGCGCAGTGGTGCTCGATCTGCTGGCGGGTATCATCATCCGCCGCGTGTTCGGGCCGGCTTACGAAGGCGCCATCGATATTTTCCGCTGGGCCGTGTGGCTCTCCGTGCCGGCTGGCATCGAAGCGATCGGCAATCTGATTGTGCTGAAATACCAGGCGAAGTTCGTGTTGCTGTCCAAGTGGCTGCTGGCGCTCGCCGTGGCGTTCATCGTCAATCTGCTGGCGATTCCGCGCCTTGGCGCTTATGGTGCGCTGGTCGGCCTCGCGGTGGGCTATCTGGTCGCAGCGTCGGTCAACCTTTACTACATCCGCCTCAAGCTGCGCTCATGACGAATTCATCCGCCGCCGCGCAATCTTTTACCGGTTCGTCCGGTTCTTTCGGATCATTCGGCACGTCAGCCCCCGTCACGCTCGACGACGTTGCGGTGCTATTGCCCGCATACAACGGCCAGACAGACATCGAACGCACGCTCGCCTCGTTTAGCGAAGATGCGCCGGTGCATGTCCTGATCGTCGACGACGGCAGCACGCCGCCGATCGTCGCCCCTGCAGTGCCGAACCTGAAGATCGAAGTCCTGCGCATGCCGCAAAACGGTGGCATCGAAAAGGCGCTGCAGACGGGCATTGACGCCCTCGCCGAACGCGGCTTTCGCTATGCGGCCCGTATCGACGCAGGCGATCTGACCGTGCCGCACCGGCTCGCGAGGCAACGCGCTTTTCTGGAAGCCAACCCGCGCGTGGCCGGCCTCGGCATGTGGACCCAGGTGGTCACGCGCGACGGCCAGCCGCTTTTCATGCTGACGCCGCCTGCGGCACCGGAGGCGATCCGCCGTCTGCGTTTTTATCGCAGTTGCCTCGCGCACCCATCCATGACGCTGCGCATCGACGCGGTGCGCGAGGTGGGCAACTATCGCGCGGACTACCGCTCGGCCGAAGACCTGGATCTGTTCCTGCGTCTGATGGAACGCTATGACTGCGCCAACCTGCCCGAACTGGGCCTGTACTACGAGTTGAACGAAGGCGGCATCAGCGCGACCAGACGGCGCCGTCAGGTGGGCTCGACGCTACGGTTGCAACTGCATTACTTCAATGCGGGCAATCTGTACGACTGGCTGGGACTCGCGAAGAACCTGCTGCATTTCGTCACCCCCTATCGCACGCTACAGGCCGTCAAACGCCGGCTGTTCGCGCCGCGTGCCGGTCACTGAAACTGAAGCTCCTGTCAAACCACGATGAAGCCCAACGGTCACCACGGTTCCCGCGTTTCGAATGTTTCCGATGTTTCCCATGTTTCGCTGCGCATTACACTTGTCTGCAACACTGCCTGGGCAATCTATACCTACCGGCAAGGGCTGATTCGCGAACTCGTCTTGCGCGGCGTCGAGGTGACGGTGCTGGCGCCGCGCGACCGTACCTTCGAACTGCTGAGCGCGATGGGCTGCAACTGCATCGATCTGCCCGTGGCATCGAAAGGCACCGATCCGCGCCACGACCTGCGCACGCTGTGGGCGCTGTACCGCCACTATCGGGCTATCCGGCCGCACATCGTGTTTCACTACACGATCAAGCCGAACATTTACGGTTCGATTGCGGCTAAGCTAGCGGGCGTCGATTCGGTCGCGGTCACCACGGGGCTCGGCTACGTCTTCATCCAGCAGAGCCGCGCGGCCCAGGTGGCAAAAAAGCTGTACCGTTTCGCGTTCCGCTTCCCGCGCGAAGTGTGGTTTCTGAACCGCGACGATCAAGCTGCCTTCGTCGATCAGAAGCTGCTCGTGCATCCGGAACGCGCCCGCTTGCTGCACGGCGAAGGCGTGGACCTCGAGCAATTCGCTTTCACGCCATTGACGGACAAGCCGCATTTCGACTTCGTGCTGATTGGCCGGCTGCTGTGGGACAAGGGCGTGGCAGAGTACGTAGAGGCCGCGCGACGCTTGCGCGCACGCTACCCGCACGCGCGCTTTCGTCTGCTGGGGCCGGTGGGTGTGGATAATCCCAGTGCGATTTCACGTGCAGAAGTGGCCGCATGGGAGCAGGAAGGCGTGATCGAATACCTCGGCGAGGCGCACGATGTGCGGCCGTTTATCGCCGCGGCGGACTGCGTCGTCTTGCCCTCGTACCGCGAGGGGGTGCCGCGTACGCTGATGGAAGCCTCGGCGATGGGCCGGCCGATCGTCGCGACCGACGTGCCCGGTTGCCGGGAAGTGGTTGCAGAGGGCGTCAATGGTTTGCTGTGCGAAGTCCGCAATGCCGACAGTCTGGCAGAGCGGCTCGCGCAGATGCTCGACATGAGCGGCGAGGCACGCCGCGCCATGGGCGAACGCGGCCGGCAGAAAGTCGCAGCCGAATTCGACGAGCGCGTAGTGATAGAAAAATATAAGGACCTGGTTCGCAACTTGACGGGCGTTTCACTCTAACGGAGCACAGCATGGCCACGAAGGGCACGATTCTGGTAACGGGCGGCGCGGGTTTTATCGGCTCGCATACGTGCGTCGAACTGTTGAACGATGGCTACGACGTCGTCGTGATCGACAATCTCGTGAACAGCAATCGCGAATCGCTCGCGCGCGTCGAACGCATCACGGGCAAGTCCGTGACGTTCTACGAAGCCGATGCGCGCGACGAAGCAGTGCTGCACCGGATTTTCGATGCGCATCCAGTGACGGGCGGGATCCATTTTGCAGCGTTGAAGGCGGTGGGCGAATCGGTGGCGAAGCCGATCGAGTACTACAGCAACAACGTCGGCAGCCTGCTCGCGTTGCTCGCCGTGATGCGCGATCGCAACGTGAAGCAGTTCGTGTTCAGCTCGTCGGCCACCGTGTATGGCGTGCCGAAGAGCTCGCCGATCGACGAATCATTTCCGCTGTCGGCGACCAATCCGTACGGACAGTCGAAGCTGATCGCCGAACAGGTGCTGCGCGATCTCGAGCTGTCGGACCCGAGCTGGCGCATCGCCACGCTGCGCTATTTCAATCCGGTCGGCGCGCACGAAAGCGGGTTGATCGGTGAAGATCCGGGTGGCGTGCCGAACAACCTGATGCCGTATGTCGCGCAGGTGGCGGTGGGCAAGCTCGAGAAGCTGCGCGTGTTCGGTGGCGACTATGACACGCCGGATGGCACCGGCGTGCGCGATTACATTCATGTGGTCGATCTGGCGCGTGGGCACATCGCGGCACTCGATGCGCTCGTCAAACACGATGCGAGCTTTGTGGTGAACCTGGGGACAGGTCATGGGTATAGCGTGCTCGACGTGGTGCGCTCGTTCCAACGGGCGTCAGGCCGGCCAGTGCCGTATGAGATCGTGGCGCGGCGCCCCGGTGATGTGGCGTCGTGTTATGCCGACCCGGCTGCGGCGGCGAAGCTGCTCGGGTGGCAGGCACAGTTTGGCATCGAGCGCATGTGTGTGGACCACTGGCGGTGGCAGGAAAAGAATCCGCGGGGGTTTGCAGCGTAACGTCTGGATGTCACCACGCCGATGCGTCCCGGCAGGCCCCGGGATGCGTCGGCTCGCTGGCCCGGGGCAACAACTGGCGCTTTTGGGCGCTGCCCTGGGTTCCGACGCTGCCCTGGAAGCAGCAACTGAAAATAAATTCTCGACCACTTGCGCGCGGACAGTTCCATACGGTAGTATCACTGCGCTTACTCGCCGTTTTCGGCATGAACCACCCCCTGATCTTCAGGGTATTAACAGCAAGCGCTGTTCTGCCTTCGGCCATGTGCCTTGGGCATCGATCCAAAAGACAGGCAAGCCATTGCCTGTTGATTTCGAGTTGTTGTTCATGGGCCGCCGTCGGTGTGCCTCTCGAGGATCGATTGGTCTGCTTCGCGCCACGTCTGGCGCCAGCGTCCCCTCAGCTACCCGCGCATTCGATCAATCGTGCCGCTTCCTGGCACATCAATAGCCCACGCGCGCTGCATGCGCGCCGGCCTTCTACCTTGACACATGCGATCGGCGCCAGCCGCCGCATGTAAGGCAGAGCCACTTCCGGGTGCCACACTCCCAAGCAAGCAGACCACCCCTATCCAAAACATCGGATCTCCCAACTCAACGCCTTTTTTCTGGTGTGTCTTCTACCCCGCTTCCCCATGAACCAGCAACGCCTCCCAGGCACCACAGCTGGCCGTCCGCCCCTGCATGACCAGCGTGATTCAACACGGCTAAAAGGCCGTAGTCATATGGCGCGGCACGCCCGCGCCCCCTGGGGGTGCGCTCGCGCCTTCCGCCGGCACGCGACGCACATTTGCCACCGCCTGGCTTGCTGCTTTAAGAGGAGGATATACCTATGGCCATGCTTGCCGACGCCATCCACCAGATCTCCGAGGCGAATGCCATTTTGGGTGGTAGTGTCAAACATCAGAAAAACCGGCGTTATCTGGTTACGCCGTTTCTGCGCTTCCTGCGTGATCTATTGAAGGCTCTGACGCGTTCGTTGGCCGACATCAGGCCCTGGCATGTGAAGATGTATGCGGTCCATCGCATTGTTGCAGGTGCGACGCCTGAGCATATGACGAACGAATTCTCGGCCATCCGCGTCGTTTGCGGGGCACTGGGGAACAACATCAGCAGGAGCTGCAGCAACCAGCAGCTCGGCCTGCCTCTTCGCATTCGCAAGGGCGCCCGCCGCGCCCAGTCGCAGGAAGAAATCAAGGCGCTGCTTGAGCGTGCCGCCCGCATCGACCGCGGTCTTGTGCACCTGATTGCCCTCGCTCGCCTCCTGGGGCTGCGCAGGATGGAAGCCCTCATGTGCGCCCGGGATCTGCGCATGTGGCGCGATGCGCTGCTCAACGGCAAAACCACACTCCACGTGATGAGGGGGGCCAAGAACCTGCGCCCCCGGGAAGTGGAAGTGCTGGAGAGCCACCGTGCCGAGACCCTCGCGGCGATTGAAGCCGCTCTGCAGTATGCCGTCGCGCATAACTATGAACTCATTACGGGGCGCGGCAGGACGTTGGAGTCAGCGCTCAACCGACTTAAAAGTCTGCTGCAACGATTAGGGATGGTCGGAGAACTATCTTTCCATAGCCTCCGCTACACCTATGCGCTCGATCTGGCACATCAGCTTCTGGATAGCGGCATAGCTCCCTACGAGACACTGGTTCGCCTGAGCGGCTCCATGGGCCATGGTCCAAGTCGTGCGGCCATGATTTGTGCCTACTACTGTCAGCCGATCGCGGAGCGCTTCAAGGGCTGCATGAAGCTTCGTAAAAGCGAGGCGCATCGCCGCAGTCCGGCAACGAAAGTACCTCGCGCAAATGCACGGCGCGAGGCAAAGCTGAAGCACGCGCGCCTGAGTGGATTTCCCATCGGTCGGATGGATTTCCCAACGAACGCCTTACCTGTGGTGGATGCATCCGCTGTCCGCAGGCGTACCGGTGGAAGCCGGCGCCAGCCCGTGCTTTGAAAAGTTTGACGCATGGCTCACGATCTCACCAACTGCACACAGACGATCTGATGGATCTACATCCCGACCACCCATTCACATAGATAGGATACCGATATTTTTATGAAACAGTACGATAAACGAGTCTCCGTCGAACCGGCCAGCACGCCATTGCTCGTGCAAGGACTGACGTCGGGCGCCACGCCCGTCACGCCCTCCACGATCAACGCGATCCAGACGACGCCCGGGACACCGGTGATGTCCGGGACGCCCACATGCTCCGAGGCAGCGCTATCTGCTGGCACTGGTGCCGCAGACACCGGCTCCACATCGCTGCAACCGCAGATACATGTAGAGGTACAGACTGTCATCAACAGCACAGGCTGCAATGCACACGTGGGCGCACTCCTGCTTGATACCTGGGTTGCATACAGCACGTTCGCTGGAGAGCATGGCACGCTGCCCGCACGGCTTGGAGACATCGGTCCCGACGAGCTGACCCGGTTCGTCGTCCACGCCCGATCTGTCCAAAAGGATATCGATGCGCTCCTCACGATGCTGACCATGCTGGGCACCCTCCTGGTGTATGCCGGGCATAACCCGGGTGTGCTCGCTGTGTTGACAACTGCTGTCCGGAGAATGCGCATCCAGAATGCCCGCAACGGCAAACGCATGTATGAGCGCCGGCTCGTCGAGCCGGCTTCAGGACCGTATACCGATTCAGGAAACGAGGTCTGAAAACGTGCAGAAGGCTCGCCCGGTGGCAACGTGAAAGCGCAACTACGAGGGGCGCCCTTCCGCCCTCTTTCCGCCCGCTGGCAACCGCCCTTAAGCGACCGCGCGCTTCCGGGCAAACATTAACCCTCTCTTCAAATGCACTCACCGGGAGAACACGAATGAACACCGACTATGCCACCGCGACCGATACGACAATTTGCGCACTCGATCCGGTCAACACGCTGAAACTAGCCGCTAATCAATCTGGGATGATGCATTTCCCTCTTAAAGGCAGGACGGTGGTCGACCCTCTGCTCACACCGCATCTGTTGCGTGAACCTGGGGTGCAGGAGCATTGGATGCGCCAGTACGGCCTTGGCGTGAGCGCTCATTGTATTTTTGCCAAGGGTAGGTCCGAGTAGAGAGTTCGCGCCTCGGGTCGTACCGGATCATCGCCTGTGCGCAGCCGGTACCACCACAATCTTCTCGCGCCGCGCGACTCCAAAATTCCCCCCTGCTATACAAAATCGGTATTCACTCGCATGGCACCCACTTTCAAGTCCTTGATTTTTATAATATTTGGAAAACTCGTTGTCGCACGATGAGACAAAACTAAGCGGCGCGTTGCCCGGACCGGATGTGGCGACGCCCGAAAATGACGTCGCTCCGGCTCTAGCCTCTCCTAGTTAGACAGCGACCAATCGGCGAACACGGGGCGCGTGCCGCATTCGACGATGGGAGCACGAAAATATACTGGAAGCCATGCGGCGCTGGCTTGATCGACACCCGATGAAATGGCCATCCGCCGAAGTACCGTCGAGCATGTCTTCGGTACGCTCAAGCATTGGATCGTTCGTCTATCGACTCGCCACAGCGGGTCGCCTGCGCCATTGGATTGAGTGACATTGCCTGTTCGACGAGACTCGACAGACCGCTGATGTCCATCCGGAAGTCAACGCGTTCGCGGTGCACAAAGACCTTTTAGTCCTTCGTCGAACTGGAACATTCCGGTCTCCCGAGCATTTTGCACGATCGTCGGCTGCTCTCTGACGTTAGCTTCGCCAAGATCGAATTCGACACCGTTGGGTAACCGCACATGGAGCGCGAATGTTATCGACAACCTGGAGAGGCTGGTGTCGGCGGTAACAACGACGCAGGTGGCGCAGAAACGAGAGCGACAAACGCCGGTGCGGTACTCACATACATCGGGCTTGGGGCTGTCGCAGCGGAGATGTCGATCGAGACATCGTCGATTACCATCGGGTCCGGAACTCCCGGCGCGTGCAGAATCTGCCCTTGCTGATGGCGCGCGATCCATCGACGCAACTGGTTCCGATTGACGTCGTGATCCATTGCCGTTCGCGCAATCGACACGCCCGGCTTCAAGCACAGTGCGACTAACTCCGCCACCGCGTCTTAATAAACTCCCGTCGGCCATCCCGCTTTCGCCCGACCACCAGTCTGCTTCGAAGGTCTTGTTTCTCTGTCATTGAGGTCTGAGTGCATGTGTCCACGCGGACACTTAGCTTCCGACCTCCCGCTCGTCACTGGAAGGGTGTCGTTAATTGACGGCTTACCCAAAATTGGCGGATATGTTACCGGTACGTTGTGTTGCCTGATTGATTGGTATACCTTATTAAGTGACTGCCGCGACCCGGAAAGCAGACGTTCAGTTCGATCATTCTCCACCCGGACAGGGCAGGTTGCTACCTCAAAGCAGCGCTATCCCCCCGGGAAAGCTTTGGCGAAGAGATCCTATGCAGAAACGTGGTCGCGACTGTGCGTAGGTGCTTCGTGCGGATGTTTCAATCGAGGAAGACCTTGGTCCAGGCGCGTGTGGTCCGTCTTGCAGAAACGTTCCTGCGTGCGTACGATCATCGCCTGAGCGGCGAGGATCGACGCCGATAGAAGAGTGTCCACCCTGAGTTGCCTGCTAGCAATCGTCGGCTCCTGTGTAAGGTCGGCAACTTTCGACCTTACGACGCGGGCAGCCGGTTCCGGCTTTCGCAATGGGCGTTCGGGTGTCAACCTTGATGAAGTCGATCTGCGCGCAATGTACCCTTTGTACGCGAATACGAGGCTCTGCGCAGGAACCCGGATATGGACATCGCCCGCCAACGTTCCAGGGGACGGGTTTCAGGAATTTTCATGGCCCTTTGCCACGCAAATTCCATGCACATGGCCGCAAACTGAACCTTCGAGAGCATCGATTCGCGTGCAATCTCCGCGTGTCTTGCCACCCACAACGGGTCTGCAAGCGCCTCTTCGAAGGCATTTTCAAATTCGCTGTGACTTGCCTCTTGCATAGCCATAATTTGCAGCTCAGCGCCGTTTAAATTCACGAAGGCGCCTGCGGCCAACCCGAATTTGGGCATCCAGTGCGCCTGCACCCCCCGCTCATCCCAAAGACGCTGGGTGAGCAACGAGTCGACCACCGTCTCGTCGGCTTGCGGAAAGTAGGCAACTCCGAGATGCTGGGCCTGAAGCCGCAGCACGCCGACCTGATCGAGCCTGGTGATTTTCTGCCTGACGGGTGTGACAAAGTCGACTTTCAATTGAATTCTCCCCGGTGGATGCAAATAAATGAATGGCCAATGTTCGGCCGTAAGCACGCGGTTGTGACAACGCAGAAGATTGATTCCAGGTGCGTGGGCGGGCGATCCGGAGACTTGTGCCGAGCGTCATCAAGGATTGCCCGTCTTCCACCAGTGCACATGCTGTCTGGCACGGCACTGATTACTGTTAGGATCCGGTGGTCTGCTCGGACATAATCTCTTCCGTAGCTACGGGCGCTTGCGGAAGAAGCAACGCCCCCTCCGTCAGCACCGGGGGCTGCCGGTTGCGTTCAAACAGATCGGGTACGCGCAATGTATTGAGTGCCCGGGAAATCTCGGCTTTACAGCCAGACAGGGCCCTTTGCATCATCAGCTGCCGGGCCAGCTGGTTCAGCACGTCCTCAGGCTCACAATTCTTGTGTGCCTGGTCAAGCGCGGCTTTATAGTCCACTTCGCCGCGCAACACTGTGGCAACGGGCAACTGGAGCTCACGAATCCGGGTAAAAATGGACGAATGGTGCAGAACCGCCTCGAGGCTGATGCGGGGAAAATTGTCGCGGATAAAGGCCACCAGATGCCCATAAGCTTCGTCCACGGTCGCTGTGCGCGGTGCCTGAGTAAAAAGGACGCCAAGCTGACTCTGATTTACACCCATGCGGGATAGGCGCGGGAGCCTGTCGGCAACGCTCTGCTGCGATGACGCATTGGGAGTGGTGGTGCAAATTACGGATCCGAAGTCACTTACCGTACCCTGATGTTGCTCCAGGAATTCGAGTGTCGCGGGAACAGCATTTGCGGAGACGACGACGGTGCAGACACGGCGCGAAGCCGGCAACTGGTAGTAAAGCTGCTCAAGCTGGTTGGGGTGGAGGCGGACAACGTCGGATTCAGAAAGTCCCGGCGTTTTTCGTTGGGCGTCCACTCGCACGAGCATTCCGCCGAGGCGTGAGTGAACGAGTTCGCCGGATACAGTTTCCTGCATATCACTGCCGCTCAAAAGGATGAGGTGTGAGTTTTCCATCTGCTTTCTCCTGTTAGCCAGATATCGTGTGCGTTGCGGGAAGTACGGTGAACCAGACGTGTGTTTCGGGCTGGTCAAAGACTATCGGAATCGTTTGGATTGCGACAGACCCGGATGCCGCGGTGCGATGCGCCGTCGGGCATGGACGTCGTCACGGCAATCAGTCCGATAAAATTGGTGTTTACCCGTGCGATTCATAATGCTTCGTTATCCTGTGTATATAAAAATCTGATCAAGATGCAAGTCCATCCCCTGGAGAGGGCCGTAGCACGCGCAGATTCGTGCTGTTGACTGAAACCCTGGAGTCGAGTCTACCCTCCGGGAAAATGACGCGAATACGCAAAAGAACGCCACTTGCTTACGGGATCGATCGTTCTATAGCCGCGCCAATTGAACGCCTGCTCTGGACGAAGCTCAAAGTAGGCGCTCAGACCAACCTGGCAATCCTCAGCGAGAGAATTCACGTCCAAGTTCGGCCCGGAGGGCGATGACGTCGCATTCGTCCACGCGGAACACACTTCCGAGGATGGTCAGAGTCCAACGCCCTTTGTGTGGCCCCGACAGGATCTGGTCAAGTGAAGCACGATCACCTGAAACGCCACCCAGTACCGAATCGACAAGATCCTTTACTGCGCTGGGGACGACAAGGATCAGCGTTCTCGCTAGCAAAAATGCAATTGCTAGCGCGCCATTTGGCAGCCGGAAAACTCGCACCTGGTAGACCATCTGTATCTCCTTCAAATGAGTTGCCGACACACACAGGTTACAAGGGGCAGGGGCGCCGTTGGGCTCGAAAATCACGCGATTTTGGGGGGTCTTTTGAACCCAATTTTGGAAACGACGCTGGTAAGCTATGGAATCGAACCGCGCCCGGGGATGTCGCGGAGCACGTTTGCGACTCGCATCTTTTGCGGAATACCGTGGTCTATGAGGCGGTCGCTCGTGCCGTCATGGCATTCTCCTGCTGCGCTGCTGCGCTTCGCTGGGCGGTTCGCCAATGGGCGCCCGCACAAATGCCGCTGCCGTCGGCCGATTGGCCGTCGTAAAACCTGGTGATCGGGATGGATCATCCCAGTCCAGCTATCTGATGCGCCCGGCTGCCCACGCCCCAGCTCGCGCTAGCGGCAACGCTCTGGCAGAACGCGGGATTCCGACCTTGACAGCACGCAAGCCAGGGGGCGCCGATGGCCATCCCTCGATCACTGGCACTTTTTGTTCTGTCTGTCATGGCCGGTCGCAAAACGGATGCCGGCGACCATGACAGGCCACGCCATCGACAACAAGGCGCTGACGAAGTTGCTTGCTACGTCCGACTACGCATTGGCGAACCGGGGACGGTTCGGTGTGCGTTTGCTGGGACAGGTGTGGGGGAGCCAGAGGCCTTGGTACCCGGGTCCACGCTGGCACGCTCACGCAGGTGCGCGATGACGTTACAGTTCTGGATATCGCGGACGGTCGGATGACTGCGCGATGCCCGGCGCAAGCCGTGATGTAGCGGCGCCGTGACGGGCGCCCGGTCCGGCTTGTCTTCGCACCACCGGGAAACGCTGCACCGATCCGCGTACTGCAGCAGTTCATGATCCGAACTGTGCCGAGCATCGGCAGCAAATCCATGACGCGTGCGACGTGAAATTTCAGCAGTGACAGGTTTTTCGTGTATCGATGATGCTGTGAGGGGGCATACCAAACCCCCCTGCTATGCGGCTCTCACCCCGAATGGGAAGCCAGGACACCAAAAATCCTTTAAAAATCAGAGACCCCGTTTCTAACCGTGCGACTGACGTCGTCAGGCATGCCTGCGGGGGAGACGTCTGGTAGTATCAGCGCGAACCTAGGTGATGGGTGATCAACACCGAATTGGTATGTCGCGTCATAGCTTAAAGCGACGCACTTTGATGCATAAGGGTTGAAAGCGTCTCCATCCGTGGAACCCGCGTTGAGGAGCCTGCGCGGTTCGCTGTCGACAGTCTTTCGCAGCATAGCGTACGGGACGCGCCAATGACCTTCAGAATCATTCCCGGTGATAGACGCGGCTTTCGCATTCAGTCGGACGATAATGCCGACTCGCTCGCTCAGATGTTTGTCGATGAATCCAACGGTGTCGCCAATGAAGAATTCCTCTCGCTGGGCGCGAGCTGACGGTGCAGGTGCGTGAGTTGGGCGGTTCGCACTGCCAGGCGTAACCCCCGCGCATGGTACCGACCAAAGCTGACGGCTTGGTTTATCCTGGATCACCGCCTGGGTTTGCCTCAGTTCCACCACTATTCCCTGCGTAGGTGAACCGATTGGATCGCTCCTGATATCCTGATATAGCTGACCTCCATGCCCAAATGCACGTGCTGACTCAGATCAGGAATACGTCGTGGGTCATCCAGCAGTTTGCCAATGGAGAGATATAGGCGATACAACTTTGTGCTGGGCGCCTGTCGAAGCGAGTCGCGAATCTCCATGAGCGGTAGGGTGTTTATCGGACAAGTAGCAACAGTTCGTTCACGCCGTTGATGCAATGCGATGGCAGCTTCTCAATCGCGTTTGCATAAGGTTCGGAGCCATTTGGCAAGCCGTGCCAAATGGCTCCGAATACATTGTCGCGGCGCCCCTGGCGCCCCCGGGCTCCGAGGGGCCCTGCAGCGGTGTGAACTGGGGCGTGTGACTCGTCACCGCCTCGTCGAGCAATTAATTCGCGGCAAAAACCGGTCGGCCGGATCAGTTTTGAACTGGTCCGGCGTGGCGACAAGCTGCTTTCTCCCGCCATCACATACTGTCGCGTCACGCCGTCCATGTGGCGGTATACCGCCGAGGGGCGTCGGCGAGCCTCAGCTATCCGTGCACGAAGCGCAGGATCAAGGGAAGCACACATGCCACGCAAAGCACACATCCTCCAAACTTCAGGATTGTGCGCAATTCACCACGCCAGTTGACGCAGTTTCGCCGCTCGGCATGGAGGTGGAACAGCGGAAGGATCGACTGGATCAGTTCCTCGCGTTTGCGAAATTCCTGCCATCCGGCGTCCGCCAGTGTTACAAGATCACTGATGACGTCGGCCACTGCATGGTGGTCGAGCGTTTCAGCGTATGCCAGGAGTTGCACCTTCTCCATGGCGCGGGACAAAACCACTCGAAACTCCGACAATGTCCGCGGGAGAGCCTCTACATGCTCAAGCAGAATCCCGAATGCGAGGATCGTCGCGTCACGCTTCTCGATGCAGCGAAGCCGATGCGCTCGCCACAGGTATTTGAGGATGGCATTCAACAAACTTGTTGTGATCCGCATTGTTTTTCCTTTGGTTGTGACCGCAACCTGTTTTGCGGTCACAACCAGTATCCCGGGAAAACACGCGCCCACCTTTTTGAATGCGGGCCTGCTTTCACGTCCTTTTGATCATCGCGCCCCCGCCGGCAAGTGACGCTCGATGCGCCACCCATATTCCAAACGTCATCTTTTGTCGCACGATGCGACAAAAGCCTTATCTATTTTTTCGTACGTCATTGTTTTTAAAATGAAATTCTTTGCGCGCCTGTTCAGCAAAACGTGAAAATGTGTAGCACCCCAGTTTGGAGGGGGGGTCAATCATAGCAATTTGTCTGAACAATTTTTTTGCCCAACGCGGGCCGCCAGTGCAGCGGTCAGGTCGCCTGCCATCGATGTCGAAGCGATACTGTGGCTTCATTTGCACGTCGGCAACCGAGTTGGAAAGTCTTTCAGATAGGCACACGGGGAAAGTGTGCCCAGAGGACGGCCGCGGATCTAGTCGCAACTCCTCAGATCACTTCAAGTAGCGCGGCGTGTTGCTGCTCAAATGCCGCCTCGGTAGAACTGGAGTCAAGACCGACCGTCGTAGCGCCCGCACCAGGTGCGGTGCGGGGTTTAGGCTGCGGCAGGCGACGTGCTATCGCTTACCACACACCCAGCGCGCAAGCGCAATCACGGGCTGGACGAGATCAAGAAACATATCGCGACACTCCGTCCAGAAGACATACCAGTATTTTTTAACGTCTCGCATAATATATCCTCGCCGGATTGAAAAAGTACCCAAGACACTGCTATTACCGGATATATCCGGCACACTGGGCCCGGCAGCTTTCAAGGCAGGTCTGGGATGCCCCTTTTGCGGTCATCGCCACAGGCGCATGCACAATCCATAACCCTGCGGCAACGATGCCGCTTCCAGAAGCCGCAGCCGCGGCCGCCAGAATCACGAGCGAGATATCGTGACCTTCATGGTCAAAGAAACGCCTGTACATACCGCGAATATATTTCATAAGTACTCCAGTTTAATTTTCATGTGAATGCGAACACCAGATAGCTGAGTTTCTGTTTGCCGCAAACCCAGTGTCTCTTGCAGACTGTGAAAGGCAAACTCATGCGCAGCGCGCCAGGATTCAAGACCGAGGCGGTCGACCTGCAATCTCACACGCAGGAAATGTATGGCGACCCAGATGAAGCGATCGGCAATCTGGCACCAAGATCCTGCACGTGCCATAGCACCATCTGTCCGTAGTAACCGGGATAGTGAGGACCGCCCCATCGGCCCCGGTCACAACGATCCTGCATCGATCGGTTGCTGCCCGCACGGCATTCAGTCACAGCACAGTCAACTGGATTTATGTGACGGCCACACTCGCCATGCGGCGGGGGTGCATTGTCTTGCCGCGCCTGTATCGCCGACGCTGGAGGTTCTCATGAACCGCCAGAACCGGCGGCCATCCATGCGGTGCGATGACGCCTGACCCAAATGACTCCGGCCAATTGTCACGCTGGGCGGCAAGCCCCGACGGACGAAGCACCACGGTCCATATTACCGCCGTGCCGTTGTGTCGGATTGCTTGGCAAATACAAGGCGTGCCGCAGCGATCACGTCGGCCACGCACAAGTGCGCGACGTTCTCCCGCAGGGCGCGTACGGCGGCGGTGTTGATGGACTTGTGGATCAGCGCGTCGGCATCGGCGATCGACCTCCCGGCCAGCTCGGCTATGCAGCGATCGAGCACACCTGAAGCGACGGCATACCTGTCGCGCGTGACGCTTGCGAGCTTCCGGCTCACGTACAGACGCATATCCTCCTGCTGCGGAACACCGAAACGAACTTTCTCCTCGAAGCGTCCACCGCGCAGCACCGCCTTATCCAGACGATCGTAGTGGTTCGTCGCCGCGATATACATCACGTCACGAACCTTCCCCCCGGTGCCGCTCACGGTCACGAGGATTTCGTTGGTCAGTAGCTCGACGTTCGAGTGTCGGCGATCCTGCAGAACCGTATCCGACTCGTCAATGAACACAATCGCCGGACGGATATCCTGGGCCTCGCGCACCAGCTTTCCCCACGCGTCGGGTCTGGCCATGAGGTTCGCACCTGTGGTCGACAGGAACGCCCAGCCGCTTGCCTTGGCGAGTGCCATTGCTGCCTCTGTCTTGCCCGTACCCGGTGGCCCGAAGTAGATTACGCCCGGCGGAAGGCTGCCCCCCATCTTCTCCAGGTTGTGGACATTTTTCATCTTATAAGCCATATCACGCAGGGCATCGCGCGACTCAGCCGGCATGATGATTTCGTCGATCGACTTCACACCTTCCGGCAGCTTGCCCTTGCGACCCTGAAGGAGACGCATCGCCTGCATACCCAGGTCGAACGTCACCTTGCCCGCCCCGAACTTGCCATCCCTGCGCATTTCTGCCAGTTGGCCGCCAATGCTCGCAAGACGGCTCGCGCTGAAGCCGGCCCAACGTTCCGCCAGGCTCGTGACAGCGACCCGGTCAACCACCGAGAAACCGAGACTGTCGCCGATCGTCTTGCGCAGGATAGCCTCGCGCGCTTCCATATCAGGCGCCGGGACTTCAATCTTGAAGTCAAAGCGCCCCTCGCGGATCGCGGCAGCATCGAGTTTGTCGATGAAGTTCGTGGCCACCACCAGCACTACCCGCGTGCCGTGCAGGTTATTGATATTCGTGAGCATCACATTGGCCATGTCACGATCCATGGAATGCGAGCCATCGTCGTCGCGCTTTTTTAACGGCGAATCAGCTTCATCCAGGAACAGCACGCAGACGCCGACACGGCGCGCCGTCCGGAACATTGCTTCGATCTTCTGCGGCGTTTCGTTGATCCACTTCGACGCGAGGTCGCCGTAGGTGATCGCCATGAACGGTACCTTCAACTCGCCAGCCAGCGCCTCGGCAAAGAGGGTCTTGCCGTTGCCCGGCTCACCGAACAGGATCACGCCATTGCGCTTGCTGCCGCCGCGCACGATCTCCTCGCCGGCTGCCAGCAACCGCTTCTTGGTCTCGCTCATGCCAACCACGTCCGCAAAACGGTAGCGTGGGTACTGCACGTTCTGGTCAAACGAATATGTCGGCTGAGCGGGCTGCACCGCATGGCGTGACGTCTCTGCCTCGGCCGCGATATTCCCGGTGGACCGGCCTGCACTGGCTCGCCCGTTAAGCCAGTAATGCCGGGACTTCATGGCGATGGCAGCCACAATCAGGATTACTGCACCGTACCGGCTAAACTCGTTGCAGGCGATGAGGAGTCGCAGCATCCCCATACCGAGTATGAGAAATGCCGCTTGAGTCCAGCGCCAGCTGTGCCGGTTCTGCACCCACACGGCCGCCGCCGCGGCTAAAGCAAGTGCCAGCAGGACGGCACAGGCATCAGGAGCCAGCCGATACCCCGTCGCAAATGAATTCATGATGCCAAGCAGAAAAAGTCCCACGAGAATCCAGCGTACGACAAACGCCGCGGGGTGATTGAACCCGTTCATTGATTCACCTCAATTTGTATGTTGTAGGCCGAGGACCAGCGCCTGCGATGTAGGCGCCACTGGTACCACCGATAGATATCTGGAGCCAACGCACGTTGTGCCACTCCAGCGTTAGCGTTGTGGCTTTGGGTCCCAACGTCGCACTGGCTCTCTGGTGCGTTTTCTGACGATGCGTATGTGCGTCGTGACACGCACCGGTACGAAGCGCCGCCGCCTCCAGCGCCGTTCAGCGTGCCGCAGGCGGCCAATCCGGCGCCCCAGCTGGCTTGCAAGTCGCCGGCACCAGAGTTCAATGACTTCTACGGGGATCGACGGCGGGACAAAGACGGTGAGGTTACGGTTCACGACTACCGTGAGATCCGCATCATTTTGATAAGAATTAAAACGCTCTTTTTTCATTCGTTATCCTTACAATGTCATGTTGATAGACGTCTCTGGATCGGGCGTGCTGACAGGGTCTCCTTTAAAGGATGGGACCACTCGCCGCATCGAGTCCGTCTGTGCATGCAACGTAACACCGACATCAGGAACCGCGCCTGAGCCCTGGTGAATACGCAAACTTCATTAGAAATCCATGCCGCCGCGTTCGATGTTCTGCTTCATTCCCTCCTCGTTAAAACGATGCTCTGAAATGCAGCCATGTGTGTGAACCATCCTTGTGGATCGACTTCGGCCCAACCAGTCGGCCAGACACGAGCGAAAGCTCGCCGGGGTCCGGATGCACGCTGTTGCGCGGATCGGGTAGTCCAACCGTTTGATGCACACATTCTTCCTGCGGTGTTGCCGCATCCGCTTTTCTCGTATCGACATAACCAGGATGCCATCGGATCCAGCTTGTGCAAATCACGGGAATCGAAGGGGGGGACCGGTGCGACATCTGCCGAAACTCGTATGGCGATGCCGTTGCCGATGAACGGCGCCCTGCTGCATCCCGACCCTCAACACTCTGGAGTCGCTGCTAAAGGCACGCGTTACCGAGTCAGCCCTGCCTTGGCAGCTTCAGTCTGGCAGGCACTAAACGCCAGCCTCACCGCGACGTATCTGGGTCGGAACACCCGTACCTGGGTCTGACCACCGCGTCTGACCCGCCATCGCTCGCGTCAATGGAGCCTCAGCGGGCCAGCAAGATATATTTCATTCAATGCAAACGGGCACGGGTCAAAAAACAGGAAGAACCATCCTGTGACGTTACCAAGCGCGTCACGCGGAAAGAGAAAGAGCGCCCAGTGAGTAGCGCCGGATTCGGCACCGTCAACACCAAATCCGTCCCCCACCGCGCCGACGCGACACACACCATCAACCTCGATGAGCGCTCCCGTTGGCAGCAGGCCATCGTCCAGCACTGACTCGTACTCCAGATGCACAATCACCACTCTGGCCGGTTCCTGCTGCGTCTCTGCCGGTTCCTGTGGCGCGTTCATCAGGTCTTCCTTCCCATTGAGCTGGAAAGCGGATATTGCAATACCATGCAAATCCCGCTGAAACCAAACAGGTAGCTTGCATCACAATCCAGGTCGATGATTTCCAGATCAAGGAGGATTTCAAGATCACGCATGACCGCCAGTTTTTCACGAGCAAGGAACAACGAAATCGAATCCATTGTCATCGGACCTGCCTCGCCAAGCAGCCTGACAATTTCCATCCGCTCGGGACTCGTAGCTTCTAGAAGCCGTCCCGGATCATCGAAGAATAAGAATCTCGAGCCGTGTAACTGGTCGTTGCCGCCTGCCGCAAGTCTTTCCTGCGCGCCATCGAACGGAACATTTGCGAGGATGAGAAAGCTCATGATCACTCCCTTCTGCCTAGACGGCACGCGCGCAGTCGTTGGCGCACGTGCCGCAATATCATGTGTGGTTGACAATTCAAGCAGTCCCGAACCGGAACAAGAAGCCGGCTCGGGACAAGTTGAAACGTCGCAAAAACGTCAGGCATCGCTGCCAACGATCGCACATATGTTCTTGCGCGGTCACAGGACAACTGAGCGTAATTCCGCATTCCGGCTATCGGCGCAGCAGCCTTACAAAGTCTTCGGAACTGTCGTCGATAATCTCGTAGACGATCTCGGCCCATTCAGCCCGGCTTGACCAGAGTTCAAGAGCAAGAATCAACGCAAACAGCGACGCACCGAGTTTCAACATATCGAGAAGCGCGAAGACTGGACCCGCTTTCGCCCCAAAGGATGAGAGCATGGCGTCAAGGCTCCACGTGATCAGGAACCAGAACAGCAGCGAGAAAACGTGCGGGGCCGCGAACGCGAACGCGCCCAGGCTGTTGAGCGCCCAATGAACGGGGCGTGGCAAATCGGCGTAAATGGCGTTCACGGCTGAAAAGCGGGAGCATCGTTTACGGTTCTGCATTTGAGTTCTCCTTGGTTAGCGTTAGGACTTGAATCGGGTACTCGTAGATCGAACTTGCGAATCCAGTTTCAGCTACGCGGTAACCAATGCAAGTCGGCAACGAAATTGCGCAGAGCGACACAGTGATGCATGGAATGCAAGAGATCCGGTTGCCACAGGGGAGACCACCGGGAGACCTCATTGCGTCAGTGCAACTTGAAGACATAGGAAGATCGCGGCTGGCCCGACGCGGGCCCGCACTACGTCAGATTTCCTCGCGGGCCAGGCCGCGACGTAGTACAGCGGGCATAGGCGATCAATTCAGAGTGTCAAGCGTTCTCGCAGGGATCCACCGCTGCCTCGAGCGCCATATCGTCCGGGAACTGAACCCGCCCATCCTGGCCGATCCGGCAGATTTGACGTGCCTCGCTTGAAATAGGAGCATCTACGCGGTAGTCGAGCGGTTCATCAGAAGCGTGAAGAGCGAATGGATCGGTGCACAGGAGTACTGCAGTCACGAACAGGCCCGGCGCGATATAGCGCGTTACGTGACTTACTTTTGCAACTACCGGCGCATCCATTCGGCGGCAAATGACTCACCGCCGGCGCGCTATGAGGCTTCGATTTACTGAAAGCCCCTTTGTAGGTGTCCAAAGGGGCTTGACCACTACAGGGCGACTTTCAGGATCGCCACACCAGGAAGGAGGAAGCGGGGCGTTGTCGCATATTTCGCGCTTTCCTCCTCCGCGAGCCTGGTCGGCGCCCCTCTCCAACTTCGAGGTTGCAAACACCTGTCCTGAACGATTCGCAGCTCAGTGCCTCGATGTAGAGCAGTTAAGTAAGCCCAGAGCGGCACCAAGACGCTCGATTTCGTCTATGACCATTTGTACCTGATTCCGGGGCTTTGACTTGAGTAAAGGTGCCTCGACGAAGAGAACGGCCATCTGCGCAAAACGGTCCTCCAATGCTGGGCAAGTTCGGGCGTCCGCCTGGCGCTGCAGAATATCTAACGCCTCATTGGCTGCCAAATCGAACATCGCCATATCTGCGGGATCGTCTATCACTGCTTCGGCGAGTCCTCGAAAGATCGGAATGAACTCCTTAAGCATACGATGCAATTTCTTCGGAATGTAAGTTGCCATGTCAACTCCTTCGTAAGGTTTTGAGTAACTGCAAATCGGAAGCGACCAATCTCAACCAGGCATTCGAACTCCGGGCTTCCGCGTACGGAGAACCGGCCCTAATCCCTGCACTTTCCCCTATCGGTAAAATACGGAAGGAATTTAGGGTCTTTTTTGGGGGAGGTCAGATTCGACGTGGATGATCGTGGGTTGTGTGAATGGCGGTCGGAATCCGACTGGCAAGTGCTCATCCGCGGCGCCCACGTCGGTTATATCGACTGGGACGAATTCGAGCGCAATCAGGCTACGCTCAGGCAAAGCGCAAACGGATTCGGTTCGCTCGTACGAGGCACCGTTCCTCGCGAAGGCGATGGACTGCTACAAGGGCGAGTCATCTGCGGGTTGTGCGGAAATCGAATGCGCGTGCGCTACCAGAAGGTAAGCGGCAGGCTTGAACCGTACTACGTATGTCATGACGTCGCTGCCCATTACGCTGGCAAACCGTGCCAGTCGGTGCGTGGACGCGCAATTGATGATGCCATTAGCGCATTACTGCTTCAGACGGTTGGGCCGGCAGCCATCGAAGTGGCGCTCGCGGTCGAGGACGAGATCGCCGGACGTATTGAACAGGCCAACTCCATGCGCCTGAAGCAACTGGAGCGCGCGTTACGAAGCCGAGCTCGCCCGCCGTCGCTACATGAATGTTGATCCAGCAAACCGGATGGTTGCCGATGCGCTTGAAGCGGACTGGAATGATCGCCTTCGTCGACTGGACGTACTACAGCATGATCACGAACGCCAACGCCGATCGGATCAGGATCTGCTTGGCGACCAGGCTCGCGCGCGCATTCGGGATCTCGCGGATGACTTCGCCATTGTGTGGAACGACAGACGTATCGAATCGGTCGAGCGCAAGCGTATGCTAAGACTGCTCATTGAAGACGCCACCCTTGTGAAGTCGGAGAAGGTCTCAATCCATGTGCGCTTCCGCGGCGGCCGCACGACCTCACTCACAGTCGACAAACCCAGGTCGATGGCACTTGTACGCAAGACACAACCGCCGGTCGTAACCGTCATCGATGGGCTTCTGGAAACGTGCACCGATCAGCAGGTCGCCACCCGACTCAACGAGCTCGGATATACAAACTGGCAGCACCAGACATTCACCGCCAGGAAGGTGGCGTTGGTACGGACCACCATGGGCTGCCGAGTCGATTTGAGCGACTGCGCTCGCGTGGTCTGCTCACCGGCGCCGAACTCGCCACGCAGCTCAAGGTTAGCCAAACCACGATCCACCAATGGGGACGGCAAGGGCTTCTACGACGGCACGTTTACGGGCATGATCACCGGTGCCTATACGAACCTCTGGGCAATGTCGTGCTCGTCAGAGGTATTGGTGGACGCAAAGCAACGCGGCCCATCTTCATTGCCGCTCCAACTCCCGGACAAGGTGCAATGTGAAACCTACTCCTTGCTCTGTGGACTACACACGGGCGTCGTTAGCGGCTTCAGACCTATGTCCGAGGCGAACGCGCGAGTCTTTTCGGCAATGTAGCCCCAACCGTTATCGTTGAGCCCTTCTATTTGCGCATGCGCTTTCCGAACGTTGCCGAAACGATGTTCGACAGCCGCTAGCATGACGTCACGCGCAACGTCACCGTTGTGACCGCCGTTCGTCGCAGCCCAGCTCATAGCCTCGCGGTCACAGCAGTCAAGCGCAAGGTCACACGCAGTGGCTCGCCGTTATCGCAGCGAAACTCGAAGCCGTCAGAGCACCACCGCTGGTTGCTCTTCGACACAGCCGCTTTGCCGTCATGCTGCCGCTCGATACTCGGCCCCGCACGCCGCCTGTGAAGCAGCAAATCGTGCACGCGCATCACGCGGTAAACGCGTTTAGCATTCACCAAATGCCTCGTATCGCGATTGGCGCGCAGCACTTTCTATTATCAACAGAAGGCGCTGCAGTTGGCCGACAAGTAGTCTGACGCCGGGGGCACCTCCAGCAAGCCCGCCGTGTCGAACGGCTCTCGCGCACAGCGCAGCACTGACTCGCCGTTTTTCCTTTCTATCGTGGTGAAAATCCATACCGTGTGCCCGTACCATGGGTGCCAACGATAGAGAACTTCCCTTGACTCGGTGATATGGGTGTTGTGTTGACGGCTTGTACAACCAGAGACGACCTCATTCGAGTCTGGAAGACCGCACGCCGGATGAGGCATACTTCGCGACCCTGCCTGCGATCAAATTGGCAGCATGACTGCCCCGGACTGTAGTGGTCAAGTTGTTTCGGACAGGCAGATAGGTTCTTTCGCTGTCAGTTTCGCCTCGTAGGCAGCGGGCGACAGATAGCCCAAAGTCGAATGCAAGCGTACGGCATTGTAGAAGCCGACGATGTACTGGTTGATGTCACGCCGTGCCTCGCCGTGGTTGGCGTACTGACGCTGCCATACACGCTCCATTTTCAGGTTCAGGAAGAATCTCTCCATCACCGAATTGTCCCAGCAATTTCCCTTGCGGCTCATGCTGCAAACTACGTGATGCTGCTTCAACAAGGCCTGGTATTCATCACTTGCGTACTGGCTGCCCCTGTCCGAATGCAGAACCAGTCCCGGCGCTGGCCGACGCTGCTGCAGCGCCATGGTCAGTGCCGACATGACCAGCCCGGCCGGCATGGTCGGCGCCATCGACCAGCCGACCACCTTGCGTGAGTACAGGTCCAACACGACCGCGAGATACAACCAGCCCTGTGCCGTGCGGAGTGGAGTAAGAGACCGGGCGTAGTCGAGCTATTTCCCGGCCTCTCCTCCCCGAACCGGACTTGCACCTCTCAGCGCATCCGGCTCTCCATTCAAGCGTTGCTCATAGCAAAGGCGACATCGGCATAGCGCGACTCGATGGTACTGCGGTTCTCATCGCGAAGGATGTACGGATTTTCCGACGGAGAACGCCACCTGAATTGACCCTTGCGACTGGTAACAAGCCGCCGAAGCGCCACCGCCCCATACCACCCTCGACTGTTCTGGCCGTGCAGCACCCATGTTTTAGTCTGACCCGGCTCTGGTGCCCGGATGTATTCGCGCATCAGCGACCGGAACCCACGCCGATACCTGCGTGCGAGCCAGTAGCCGAATTTCCAGAAGACGGTTCGGTCTACTTTTCTAAACATGGTGGCCGTAAAGTCGGTGAATTGATAGAAGGCAGCCCAGCCCGCAAGCTGCCGATTCAGGCTTTCCATCAGGTCCATCCGGTTCATGCCATAGTTACCCGACAGTTGCTTGACGAGCCTCCCAGCAAAGCCCCGATACTTCTCCCACGGAATCATCGTCACAGGTCTCATGCGACCGCGTGACCCTCGCTTGCGGATGATCCGGTGACCGAGGAAGACGAAGCCATCGTTCACATGCGTGATATGGGTCTTCTCCATATTCAGCGTGAGCTTCAGTTCGCCTTCGAGGAAGCCACGGCACGCTTCGCGTACCGCCTCAGCATGTTCGCGAGTCCCCTTGACCACGATCACAAAGTCATCTGCATACCGACAATAGGCGATGGCTGGTTTCCACTGCCGGTTCTCTCGCACAGTAATCGGACGCTGCTTGAGAATGGCGAAGTTCCACGCCCACCGATCCTTCCGCACTTTCTTGTTCAGGTAGTTCTTTTCCATCCAAACATCGAATTCGTGCGGCATGATGTTGGATAACAGGGGCGAGATGACACCACCCTGAGGAACGCCTTCACTCGCGGCGCGAAACAAATCGCGATCAACACAGCCCGCCTTGATGAACTTCCAGAGCAGGGCAAGGAAGCGCTGATCGGCGATCCGCTTGCGGATTCCCTTCAGAAGCAGGCGATGGTGAACTGTGTCGAAGTAGCTGGCGAGGTCGCCCTCAATAACCCAGCGTCCAGCGACACTTTGCTCACCACTATCCTGCAACTGAAGCTTCACCGTGCGAATCGCGTGGTGTACGCTACGGGCAGGTCTGAAGCCATACGAAGCCGGATGGAAATCACTCTCCCAGATAGGCTCCATCGCCATCAGCATTGCCCTTTGCACGATTCGATCCCGTAGACTAGGGATGCCGAGTGGTCTGAGCTTGCCGTTCGCTTTCGGTATGTACACGCGTCGCGCAGGCAGCGGACTATACGAGCCCGCCAACAGTTCGTCGCGTATCGTCGCCAGTTCATGCTGGAGATTCGCCTCCATCATGCGCCTGTCAACACCGTCCACTCCAGGTGTCCGGGCTCCGCTGGATGCCAGCGTAATGCGAGCCGCTTCGCTCAGCCAATCCCTGTCGGCAATCAGTCTCAGGAGTCGATCGAACTTGCGCTCTTTGTTCTCCGTCGACCATGTCGCCAGTTTGCTTTGCATTTCACTGATTATCAAAGGTCTTCACCTCACTATGGTCAGTTAATTAACCCAGCAAACCACTTAAACTGCCCCCCTTCGCCATGTAGCCGGCTTTCCCGACCTCGGACTACTACGGAGGCTCCGCCAGCCTGCACGTCATCGGGGACACACTCCCTTGGCATCCGTGCAGACCTTCCCCAGTCCACATGCTGGACTCAACGCATGGGCGAGGCTGCCTGTCGCAGTCTTTATCCTTGCTTGCCGCAAGTCGTCGCGAACACCACGGTCTAGCTGCGCGCTCCCCGTGGTTCCATGCCGACCAGCATACATATCCAGTCGGCGCTCGTGCCACCGGTCCATACGTGTGACCGACGTCAGTCCGCGTCCTGCCCATAAAGCGGTGTGGGCAGGGGTGACATTTCAACCCTCAGATGCGGTTTAACAGGTTCGTGTTCCTCAACCTTCCCACGCTCAGCCTGGAGGCTCATCTTGGCGTAACCGCTTCGCCGCAAGCCCCTTTTCCCACGGACTACGTCACCTTGCCAGTGTCAGCAAGTCACCGCCGCTTCGGCTCACTTCCTCTCACAGCAGAGGAAGGGCATACCCCGGTACTGCAACTTCAACTCCTCCGGAGTCCTGCATTCCAAACATGCTCAAGCAGCTTCACTCCCATACAGGCGGGCTACGCTGGCTGGGCGTACTATACGTGATGTCTGAAACCCACGCGCGATTGGGTCCGGCCACGTCAAACTGCCGGTCGAGCACGTTCTCTGCCACAGGTAGCGTATGCCTGCTGTCGGTCGTCGAGATGAACTTGCGCTTCCAGCTCGTGCGCAGGCCCGCTTCGCGCATCAGCGTACGTACCCGATAACGACCAATACGTAGCCCTTGCTGCCGTAGCGCATGCATCACACGCCGGCTGCCATAGCTCGCGCCGCTGGCCGCGAATGCTGCCTTGACGTGGGTCTGTTCCTGCAGACTCTTTGTGCTCGGCTTTGCGCCCCGGTGTGCATAGTAGCCAGAGCGGCTCACCTGCAAAACGCGGCACGCGTCACTGACCGATACGGCCTCCTGTTGCAAATGAGTTACCACGCGGTAAATCACTTCAGTTCCCGGGCAAAGAAGGCCGACGCTTTCCTGAGAAACTCCCCTGAGTCAGGTCGTTTTAGCCTGAAGGACATAGCCTAGGGACTCGGCCCGGCGCGTCAGGTTGTTCAGAACCCGCTGCCGGTAACGTTCCTCATAATAGGCAGCGCCTGGATCGACATATTCCATGCCGTAGCGCAGCGTGTTGTAGAACAGTGCCGCGATCTTGCGTGCGGTGGCAGTGACAGCCTTCGCCTTGCCGATGCGGGCTGACAGGCGTCGATAGAAGCCGCCCAGAGCAGTGTCGGTCTTACCGACCGTGACCGCAGCGAGCCGCAACGTGGCAGCGGCCTTGCTGGAGGAGCGGCGCGTTTTCGAGGACAGGATCTTGCCGCCCGAGATCTTGTTGCCAGGTGCGAGGCACAGCCATGACGTGAAGTGCTTCACGCTCGGCCAGCGGGACATGTCGTTGCCGCATTCGGCAATGAGCTTGAGCGCCACGTAGGGTCCCAGGCCGTGAATTTGCGTCAGGTCGACACCAAGCATCCCATACAGTGCAGCACGCACGTCGAATGAGAAGTCGTTTGACTGCTTGCCTCGATGTCGCGCTGCCGGAAGTGGCGCGGCGACGGGTTCAATGCCGGCCTGCAACTGCCTGAGCACGATTTCGATCCGCTGATCGCATTGCGTCACCTGGGTCTGGTAGAAGTCGTACAGGGCCACGGCCTGGGTGAGCTCGAACACGTGTTCGGGCTGGTAATGACCGCCCAGCGCTTCACGGATTGTCTCGATGGAGGCCTTGCAACGTCTGTCGCGATGCTGTGCGAGGACATCGGTATCGCGCTCGCCAGCGACAATCGCCCGGATGATCTTCATGCCGGTGACGCCTGTGATGTCCTGAACAACGTGATGCAACTGTACATTCATCTGCATCATTGCCTTCTGCATATGCTGGATATGGGACGCCGCATATTCCAGCAGGCGCTCCCGCTGCCGCAGATAGGAGCGTAGCGTGACGACGTCCTGTCGGGGGCGGAAGCTGGCGCGCAGCAGTCCGTACCGGTGCAGCTTCTGCAGCCACTGGGCATCGTTCACGTCGCTCTTGCGTCCCGGCACGCTCTTCGCCTCCCGGGCGTTGACCAGCAATACCTCGAAACCATAAGACTCAAGGATTTCGAACACGGGAAGCCAGTAAATCCCGGTCGACTCCATCACAACAGTCGTGACCTTGACCTGCCTGAGCCACCTGGCAAGTTCGTGAAGATCGGCCGTGAAGCTGCGGAACGAACGCACTGGCTCCTCGGCGCATTCGGGTCCAACCGCGACCACGTGAAACTGTGCGCCAACATCGATGCCTGCGGCGTGTGGATTGACAACGGACATATCGGTGCGGCGACCGACGGTTCGCCTCGGTTTGGGCTGTGCCATGTCTGGCCCTCCTGGTCATGGAAGTGCCAAAGGGCGGGACTGCGGTATCAATCACTTTCCTGAACGGGATCACCTCACGGTGTCACCAATGCCGGGGCCGCATCAGTCCCTGGACCATGTTTTTTAACGGGATCAGTCACCAGTAAGCGGACGGCCGCTCCCTTCGGCATGGCCAGTGTAGGACTTGCCCGGAGTTTCTGCTCCTTGGGGAGGGCGTGGCCCTTTGGATGTTTTTTAGCAGCGCGTTGTCCTCTCGCAATTGCCGGTTCTCAGCTTCAAGTTGCCGGATGCGCTGCTGTTCCGCCGTTAGCGGCTTGCCCTCGCCGGGGCCGCCAGCACGTTCCGCATCGTACTGGGCTACCCAGCGCCGCACGGCTGTCTCAACAAGGTCCATCGACCGGCAGACTTCGCCAATCGATAAGCCCTGGTCTCGAACCATCCGTACCACTTCCAGCTTGAAGCTGGCGTCAAATTTTCGGCGCCTTCTTGTCATCTATCGTTTTTCCTCGTCGATTCCGGATTGTCCTCCTATCGACCTGTCCGAGGAAATTAGACCACTACAACCAGCCTTTCTTTTTGTTGCGTGTGGATGCGCTCAAATCAACTCAATTTATTCTTCCTGAACGGAAAGATGTGCTGCAAAATCAACGCACTCATACGTGTAAGATTGTGTGCAATATCGTGAATTCGTAGCGTAGAGCCGCAAAAATTCGGACCCAAGGAGTTCAGACGGATACGCGCAGCAACGGAATTAGCTGCAGCGGGCCGCCGATCGTCATCATCACAACCCGTTGCCAAGGCAGACTGAATGCGCTGCAGACCGCTTGTTGCCGATCTGGATGGCGCCTTGATTCGCTCGGACGTACTGATCGAATCGGGGTTTGCCTATCTGAAGGCCACGCCGCACCGTTTTTACGAGCCGCTGCTGTGCCTCGCGCGCGGCGGCAAGGCCGGATTGAAGGCCGGTATCGTCGACACGCGCAATCGCGTTGGCCCTGCCGTCCTTGCACTCGTTAGCGGGTGTTCCGGGCGGAGATCTAGGCGATGACTACCGTGCTGTCATGGGGACGCTACCCCAACTCGCCACAGGAAGTGCACCCCGTTGCATGGCGTGACGCGGCTCGCGCTGCTTGGCTCGACGCCAGTCGTGAACACGGAACCACCCTCGCTTTCGGCAATGGCCGCAGTTATGGCGACAGTTGTCTCGCCGCTTCAGGCCACGTCGTACAAACCTTGCCGCTTAACCGCCTGATCGCGGCAGACTGGCAGACTGGTGTGCTGCGCGCCGAGCCGGGCGTCACGCTCGAACAGATTCTGAACGTTGCAATTCCGCGAGGCTGGATGCTGCCCGTGACACCCGGCACAAAATACGCAACTTTGGGCGGCGCAATCGCCAATGACGTTCATGGCAAGAATCACCACGTCAGAGGCACCTTCGGCCGACATGTACGGCGCTTCGCACTCGCGCGCAGCGACGGCAGTCAGTTCGAATGCGCGCCGGACGACCATCCCGAGTTTTATCGCGCCACCATCGGCGGCCTCGGGCTCACGGGGCTCATCCTGTGGGCAGAGATCCAGTTGATGCCGATCCGCTCGAGCATGATCGGCGTAACGAGCATCCGCTTCGCTAATCTCGACGAATTCTTCGCGCTGTCGGAACGGCTAGACCCACTGCATGAGTACAGCGTGGCGTGGGTGGACTGCCAGAGCCGCGGCGCCGGGCTCGGGCGCGGGATCTTCATGGTAGGTGACCATGCAGTCGACGGACCACTTGAAGTCGCAACCCGCAAGAAGCGCACGGTGCCGTTTACGCTCCCCGTTCCCGTGTTCAACCGGATGACTTTGCGCGCATTCAATGAGCTTTATTACCAGAAGCAGCACCGCGACAAAGTACGCTCGACGGTCAGCTACGACTCGTACTTCTATCCGCTCGATAGTCTGCTGGAATGGAATCGCATCTACGGCCGCGCGGGGTTTCAACAGTACCAATGCGTCATCCCTCCTGACGCTGCGCGCGATGCGACGCGCGTAATTCTTGACGCTATCGCCCGGAGCGGTACAGGTTCATTTCTGGCCGTGCTCAAGCGCTGCGGTGATGCACGTTCGCCGGGGCTTCTGTCATTCCCGCTGGAAGGCACATCGCTGGCGCTCGATTTTCCGCAACGCGACGCATTGAACACAAGGCTTTTTGCCCAGCTCGATGCGATCGTGCGCGAAGCGGGCGGCCGTATCTATCCGGCCAAAGACGCCCACATGCCGGGCGCCGACTTTCGCGCCGCTTACCCTCAATGGCAGGAACTCGAAGCGCTACGCGACCCTGCCCTGCTGTCACGCTTCTGGGAACGGACCACTCTCACATGAAAAATGTCCTCATAGTCGGCGCCACCTCGGCAATTGCCATCGCCTGTGCCCGCCAATGGGCCAAAGAAGGCGCACGATTCTTCCTCGTCGCCCGCAACGGCGAACGTCTCGAGCAGGTCGCGAACGATCTGACGGCACGTGGCGCGCCGCTCGCCGCTTGCTACCAACTCGACATCGATTCCCTGGAAAGGCATTCCGGCATGCTCGAGCGCTGTGCGAGCGAACTCGGCGCGCTCGATATCGTCCTCGTAGCGCCCGGCACCTTGCCGGACCAGGCAGCCTGCCAGGCCGATCCGGCTTTGGCTGTACGTGAGTTCAATACGAATGCGGTGTCGGTCATAGCATTGCTGACTCCGATCGCCAACATACTCGAAACGCAGAAGCGTGGCGCGCTAGCCGTGATCTCGTCCGTGGCGGGTGACCGCGGGCGGCCTTCGAACTATCTGTACGGGAGTGCAAAAGCGGCCCTTTCCGCGTTCTGCGAAGGTCTAAACGCCCGGCTTTTCAAGGCCGGCGTACACGTGGTGACAATCAAGCCAGGTTTTGTCGCCACTCCGATGACGGCCGGCCTGCCGTTGCCGGGGCCGCTTGTGGCAACGCCTGAGCAAGTCGCGAGCGACATCGTACGCGCCGTCGAAAAGCGCAAAGACATGCTTTACACGCGATGGTTCTGGGCGATCATCATGCTGATCATCCGGCTGGTACCTCGGTTTATGTTCAAACGCGCGTCGTTGTAGTGGTGGATATGCACATGACTCGCCGGGCTACCGCGGGAAGCCATATCCTCTCCCTTAGGGTGTTAGGCACTTTCTGTCAGACCTGGTAGCCGAGCGGGATGATAGAACGCAAGCCATACCCGACAGATGTTTCGGACGAGGAATGGAGCTTCGCCGCTCTGTATCTGACCTTGATGAACGAAGACGCACCGCAGCGCCGATACGAGTTGCGCGAAATGTTTAACGCGCTGCACGGCGCGAGCCGATGCATCGTGGCGGATGCTGCCGACCAACTTCCCGCCGTGGGAACTGGCCTACCGGCAAACACACCGTTGGCTGAGCGCAGGTTGCTTCAAGGCGATGGTCAACGATTTGCGCTCGGTGCTGCGCGTGGCGCAACCGCGTGAGGGCCAGTCCAGTGCGGTTATTCTGGATGGACGCACGTTGTAGTCCACGTGCGAAAGTGGTCCGTGTGCTGGCTACGACGGTTACAAACGCAAGCGAGGCAGCAAAGTTCACATGGCTGCCCACACGCTGGCGATGCTGCTCACGGTACACATTACGCCGGCCGACGGGCAGGAGCGCGCAGGTGGCCGAGCTTGCGCGTCAGGTTCAGCACGTCACCGGTCAGACGGTGAAACTTGCGTTTGCTGACCAGGGCTATACGGGTGGCGCTGCTGCACAGGCCGCACGTGACGGAAGGCATAGAACTGCAGGTCATCAAGCTGTCGGAGGCGAAGAAGGGTTTTGTGCTGCTGCACCGCCGCTGGGTGATCGAGCGCAGCTTCGGCTGGCTCAACGGCCTCCAGCGTTTGGCTTGCGACTACGAGCGCCTACCTGAAACCATGGCAGGCCTGCACTTCGTTGTCTTCGCCATGCTCATGCTCGTTCATGCTGCACCGATTATGAAAAGTGCGTAACACGCTCTACTCCACCCCTCTATTCAGAATGGCGTCCAATTCACCGGGATGGCGCGCCATATATTTCGGGAAGAGTAGCGCACTCCCCGCCACGCTCAAGTGGTGATAGTCGTCGAATCGATAGATCGGCAAGCCATCGAAGTTAAGCGAGCACACCGCCGTCGTGCAGGAGACATCGTAGGTATGCATGATTTCGACCTGCGCATGCCTCGCCTTCAACCGCAGCAGCATCGCCTTGATCGGTACGTGCTGATCGCGTGCAATGCTCGCGTCGAACTGACACGCACGACGATGCACCGGGAACAGCAAATCGTTCTTGAAGTCGCAGTTGACCAGATCCATCGGGATCATCGGCACGTCGTTCATCAGCACGACCTGTTTGCCAGCGGCCGTCAGCTTGCCGATCGTGTCGCTCAGATCGTTCTCGAGCTCGCCGGGATGGAAGCCATGTCCGTTCGGTCCCGCATCCGGCTTCGTGGCGAGGTTGAGATAGTTTTGCCACGCCGCCGCCATGAAAACCGTGCGAATGTCAGGCCGGGACATGACGTAGTCCATCACCGCCTTGTCGTGCGCGACGCAATGCAGATGATCCTCCAGATAGGGCATATAGCCCGGCTTCGCGGGTTCGTTTTCGATCGGCGGGCAGAGCGTAAAGCCAACATCGTGAATGGCCAGTTGCTTCGCCTTTCCCAACGCGTCGAAGAAGTAGACGAGGTGATACGCGTGCGAATCGCCCCATAGAATCGCTTTGTCGTTCGATTTGGGATCGCCGAGCTTACAGGTCTTTTCATCGGTGACGGCGACCTGCGACCAGCATTGCTTGCCACGTGGCATGTCGAACAGCGAGTCGCCTGACCAGCGCACGTCATTGCGAATCTTCGCCGGGTACGCAAACAAAAAGCCGTCCGTTATTTTGGCGGTGCCCGCCAGCGCGCCCGAAGCGACCAGCGGAATAGCGAGGAAGCCTAGCAGCACGGTGCGCGTCGGCAGTCTGGTGCGTCGTGCAGTGCTTTCGACGTACAGATAGGTCAGCACGGACAGCGCCGTCGCGATCAGCATCGTTACAGCGTAGCCGACGGGCGTCGCCAGACCGAGCTGACGCAACGCGTAGTACAGCGGCCAGTGCCACAGGTACATCGGGTAAGAAATGCGACCGATAAACACCGCCGGCCGGTTAGACAGAATACGCGCCAGATCGGCTGAACGGAGACCGGCAAAGATCATCAGCAAGGACCCGCCGCACGGCACGATCGCGCCCACGCCAGGAAACTGCGAGGTGGTGCTGAGTCCGAAGATGCCGAGCAAAACCAGGCCAAGTCCCGCTGCGAACAGCACATCGAACGCGCGTAATCGAGCCGCCTGCGGGCGCCCGAATTCGTACAGCGCCAGCAAGCAGCCCAGCAGAAACTCGAACGCCCGGTTCTCGGCAAAATAGTAAGCACCGTTGGTGGCGCGATGCGCCTCGACAAGTGCACAGGCAAACGACCCCACGGCGAGTACGGCGATCGCGGGCACGAGCCAGCGCCTCGCGTTGCGGTGCAGCCAGTAAAGCAGCAGCGGCAACACGACATAGAACTGCTCCTCGACCGACAGCGACCAGGTGTGCAGGAGCGGCTGATCGGCGGCCGCCGCATCGAAATAGCCCGTCTGCTTCGACAGGAAGATGTTCGACGTCATGGTGGCAACTGCGAGAATATTTTTCGCCAGATGGAACGTGTCGTCCGGGAAACAGAAGAGGACGCTGAACACGAAGGTCGCCGCCAGCACCACGTACAGCGCGGGAGCGAGGCGCTTTGCGCGGCGGGCGTAAAAGCCGCTGAACGAAAACGTGCCGTTCGCGAGGTCGCCGAGAATCGAAGTCGTGACGACGAAACCTGAGATCGTGAAGAACACGTCGACGCCAGTGAAACCGCCCGCGAAGGCTGAATAACCGGCATGGCACAGCATCACGGCGAGAACGGCAAGGGCGCGAAGGCCATCAACATCAGGCCGGTAAGCGGGGGAATGGTGAGGGGTCTGACTGCGGGTCGGCTGTATGCTCTATTTGTGCCCTCGTCTATTTGAGGGCCATTCGTGAGGATGATCGGTGAACGGCGTGGGATGGAACCTGGACGGACGGCATCCGAAGCAGGTTGACCAGGCAGTGCATCAATAGCAGTCGAACACCACTTCGATCACCTGATCCGTGACGCCCCATACCCCTTGCGTATGCACAGCCACCACATGCAGTTGCTTGTTCTGGTCTCTGCAGTAGCCCGCGGCTTCCTTCATCCCAACGTTTCTCGTGTGATTCCAGGAGATGAAGCTCCAGCGCGCCCTGCTCATCACCGTCAGATGGCCATCCTGGCGCGAATCGACGTTCGATACGGCCGTGCACGCAGAAAGGACGCCAATACCGGCGAGACACGCGCTTTTGCGCATCGCCAGACGCCATAGCGAGGTGCGAGGCAGCATGATCGCGGGCGCTACGAATCGACGACGAAGCAAATGGCTGGGCATGTGCGCTATCTGTAACTGCGGGTAACACGGCAACGCGATTGTATCGGCGGAATCAGCTTAACGGTGTTTCGCGTCAAAATTCTTGAACTTCGGGCATTTGACGGGCATGCGCCCGAGAGAGGTTAAAATCGCGCCCAGACGACGTTGACCCGCATCAGGCCCCGTTGGCCTATTTATCGCTGCTGTGATATCACCGACTATCGTGAAGCTATCCAAAACCCATCTCCCGGCATTACCGGGAATATCGCCGTTCCGCGCACCTTCCGGCATGCTTTTTGAGGGCTGGCCATGCGGCCGCCTGTTGGTCAAATTGAACGGGCTCGGCTGGAGCGCTCAATAACATGCGCCAGCAAGTGATTCGATTCGTGATTGCCGGCGTCGCCGGTTTCATCGTGGACGCCGGCATCCTGTACCTCGCGCTCGCCGTGGGCCTCGGCTACTTCGCTGGTCGCGCGGTGTCGTTCCTCTGCGCAGTCTGGGCAACGTGGCAAATCAACCGCCGCTACACTTTCACCTCAGTCCGTAGCGAATCGGCCTGGGTCGAGTGGTGGCGCTATCTTGCTGCAATGTCGGTGGGCGGCGTCGTCAACTATGCCGCCTACAGTGCGACGGTGCTCACGCTCAAGGGGCTGCCGTTTCTGCCCATCGTCGGGGTCGCCGTCGGTTCGTTGGCGGGCATGGTCGTCAACTTCGCCTCGGCCAAGCTGTGGGTCTTCAAGCACCGCTGAGCGGCGCGCGTCAGGCTGCCTGAAGCGGAGCGGCCGCGCCGCCGCGTTGGCCTGAGGCTCGCTCGCGGCCGCTGGCCGCGTACGATCCGACATCGCGCTCGCCCGACGACAGTTCGCCCGCTTCAAGCCGGAACACCGACACCGCCTCCCTCAGCACCGCCGCCTGCTCTTCCAGCGATTTCGCCGCTGCGGCGGCCTCTTCGACCAGCGCCGCGTTGTGCTGCGTGACCTCGTCGATCTGGGTGATCGCCTTGTTGACCTGCGCGATGCCCTCGCTCTGTTCGAGCGCCGCTGCTTCGATCTCACCCATGATGCCGGTCACGCGCTCGACGGATTGCATCGCTTCGCGCATCGTTTTGCCTGCTTCAGCCACGAGCGATGAACCCTGTTCGACCTTGGCCGCCGACTCGCCGATCAGCTCCTTAATCTCCTTCGCGGCCGTGCCGGAGCGTTGTGCGAGACTGCGCACTTCCGAAGCCACCACGGCAAAGCCCCGCCCCTGCTCGCCTGCGCGGGCTGCTTCGACGGCCGCGTTCAACGCCAGGATGTTGGTCTGGAATGCGATTCCTTCGATCATGCCGATGATCTCGGCCACCTTGCGCGACGAGGTGGTGATGCCGTCCATCGTTTCGGTCACGCGGCTCACCACAGTGCCGCCGCGCGTCACGGTCTCCAGCGCGCCGTGAGCGAGGCGGTTGGCCTGCTGCGCGTTGTCGGCATTCTGCTTCACCGTCGCCGAGAGTTCTTCCATGCTGGCCGCGGTCTCCTGCAGCGCCGCCGCCTGTTGCTCCGTGCGACGCGACAGGTCGGCGTTGCCCGAGGCAATCTCATTCGCGCCCTGGGTAATCGCGCCCGTGCTGCCGCGCACCTTCGATACCGTTTCGACCAGGCCATCGCGCATCTGCGTCAGGGCGCCGAGCAACTGGCCCATCTCATTGCGCGAGCGCACTTTGACAGCGATCGTCAGATCGCCCGCCGCAATACGCTGGAAATGGCGAATGGTCTGGTTGACCGGCCGGATCACCGCCGCCGACAGGCCCACGCGCGCCAGCACGCCAATCAAGATCGAGATCACACCGATCGCCGCAAACAGAAGCGTGGCAACGCGAAAACGCGACGCCGCCGTTTCGGCCTGCACCTTCTGGTTATCGGTTTCCAGTTGCTCGAGCGCGTCGATCGTTTTCGCATAACTGGCGTAGAAACTGTTGGCGGTCTCGCCCTGAATATTGCGAAAGGTATTGAAGTCGTTATCGCCAAGCGCCTTGAATTCCGGCTCGATCGCCTGATCGACTAGCGCCGTGCGGGCGGTCTCCACGGCATGAGCGAGGCGTTGCTCTTCGTCGCTACCAAAAGGGCCCGCCGAATAGGCGTGGAAATCGTCGTTCGACTCGACCAGCACCTTGTGTGCGGCGGGCAGAAGATCGTCCGTCTGCTTGCCGACACTGAACAAAGTTTCGTAACTGCCCAGCGCGAGGCGCGCCTGCAGCAGCTTCGCGGAACTCTCGTTCAGGTGCGTCAGGGCGACCGAATTGCGCTGCACATCCTGCAGACCATTGCTGGCCAGCTTGAGCGCGCCGTATCCGACCCCGATCACAGTCAGCAGGAACGCGACAAACACGCAGATGACCAGCGTCAATCCGCCCCGAATGGTGATGTTATTTAGCATAATTTCTCCGTAACGACCTGGTCGCGCGGCGCACGAACAAAGCTTTCCCTCGCACCTCGCCGCAACTGGGTTAACGGTCGTCAGGAATCCGCGCTAGATAGGGGGAATCCATGACAGGCGGAGGTTTGGAGGGCGTTACAGAAGCACTATTTGGGAGCAGGGAGCGACTACGCTGAGGCACCTACCGTTGCGTCACTTTCCACAGCATCGAAAAGGTTGCGGCCCCGAGGGTCACATAGCCGGTTGACATACAGTTATCCGATCGCGGATCGCACAGGATGGTCAGTTTTTGCTTGCCGCTGAAATCGAGATTGACCGGTGGATCTGCCTCGCCGCGCGGCGTCGGCACACTGTACACAAAAGCATAGCTTTGCTTGGGCGTTTTCGTGTGATCGCCCAGAATCACCAGCGTGCCGGTGTCCTTGGGAGCGGGATCGAAGTGCAGTTCAGCCGTGTCAGCCATCTCGGTGACGCCTGTCATCACGACGGGATGCAAATACCCATCGGCCATGGCGCTGCCGGTAATCGCAAACAGAATGAAAGCAATGGTGAGATTGCCAAACATGGGGGGACGTTCGGTGAAACGATAATCTAGCAGTATGACGGATTGGCCAATTTTTTTCAGTGGCGCGGGGGGTGCCATGCTGGGACTACCCGAGGTGCATATGCAAACTGGCCGCTGAGTTAACTTTAGTCCGTCCCGGCCGACTTTTCGAGACCCACCCGTTTCATTTGTATAATTCGGCGTCTTCGCTCAGGCTCACCTTCATGCTTAGTTTCGCGCTCGGCTTTCTCGTCTCACTGCTGGTCACCTTGTTGATCGTGCGTTACGCGCATCTGCATGAAAAATTCCCCACCGATACCGATCTGGACGGCGTGCAGAAATTCCACGCGCAGCCTGTGCCTCGGATTGGCGGAACCGGCATCCTGATCGGACTGGTGGTCTCGGCCCTGCAGTTGCATCACACCTATCCGGCCGTGTCCGCAGGGATTCTCGGCCTCGTGGCGTGCGGCCTGCCCGCCTTCGGTTCTGGGTTGGTCGAAGACCTGACCAAGCGCGTCTCGCCGCTCGCGCGGCTTGTCTGCACCATGGCAGCCGCCGCCCTCGCCTATTTTTTGCTGGATATCGCCGTCACGCGTATTAGCGTGCCGCCGCTCGATTTTCTGCTGTCCTATGCGGTGATTTCTTGCGCGGTGACAGTGCTGGCCGTCGCGGCACTGGCGAACGCCGTCAACATCATCGACGGCTTCAATGGGCTTGCGTCGATGGTCGCGTTCATGATGTTCGCGTCGCTGGCGTATGTGGCGTTCGAGGTGTCGGATCCGATCGTGCTGTCCGCATCGCTCATCATGATGGGCGCGGTGATGGGCTTCTTCATCTGGAATTTCCCCGCCGGCCTGATCTTTCTCGGCGATGGCGGCGCGTACTTCATCGGCTTCATGCTCGCGGAACTGTCGATCATGCTGGTAATGCGCAACCGTGACGTGTCGGCGTGGTATCCGGTGCTGCTGTTCATGTACCCGATCTTCGAGACGTGCTTCTCGATCTACCGGAAGAAGTTTATTCGCGGGATGTCGCCGGGGATTCCCGACGGCGTGCATCTGCATATGCTGGTCTACAAGCGCCTGATGCGTTGGGCCGTGGGCGCGCGTACGGCGCGCGAGCTGACGCGGCGCAATTCGCTAACCTCGCCGTATCTGTGGCTGCTGTGTCTGGTGGCCGTGGTCCCTGCGACGTTGTTCTGGCGGAATACGCTGCATCTGTTCTGCTTCGTGATGGTGTTTGCGGCGACCTATGTGTGGCTGTATGTAAGTATCGTGCGCTTCAAGTCTCCGAGATGGCTGGTGGTGAGGAAGAAGCGGCGCACATAGAAAAAGGCGCAGTAAGCGCCTTTTTTCTTGTCCTGCCGTGTTGCAGCGAAGGGGTCGCTAAGTGCCCGGCCTGAACACCGCAGTGCCTTGAAGTACAACTACGACGCGCGAACGTTGGTCACCGAAGGCACGCTCTGCAACGGCGGCGCCATAGTCGGCTGATATTCCGGCACCCAGCGACGCAGATCGCGCCGCACGTCCTGATCGGGCAATACGCGGTGCTGCATCAGCCACGGCAGCAACTCGTCCAGCAGGTTATCCGGCACGCCGCGCGCCTGCGCGATTCGCAGTTTCGGATGCGGCGTACGCGACGTGGTTTCGTCGTCGGCAAGCAACTCCTCGTACAGCTTCTCACCTGGCCGCAGCCCGGTGAACACGATCCTGATGTGTTCCTCGCTGAATCCATACAGACGGATCAGATCGCGCGCCAGATCGACGATCTTCACCGGCTCGCCCATATCGAGAATGAAGATCTCACCCCCACGACCCATGCTCGACGCCTGCAATACTAATTGCGAGGCCTCGGGAATCGTCATGAAGAAGCGCGTGATCTCCGGATGCGTTACCGTGACGGGGCCGCCCTTGGCGATCTGCTGCTGGAACTTTGGAATCACGCTGCCCGCGCTGCCCAACACGTTGCCAAAGCGCACCGTTTCGAACTGGGTGCGTGTGCTGGTTTGCTGCAGAGCCTGGCACGCCATCTCCGCGAGGCGCTTGCTTGCGCCCATCACGTTGGTCGGGTTGACGGCCTTGTCCGTCGAGATCAGGACGAAGTGCTTCACATCGTGACGGATCGCTGCTCGCGCGACTCGGTAGGTCCCCAGCACGTTGTTGCGGACTGCCTGCCACGCGTTCTGCTCTTCCATCAGCGGCACATGCTTGTAGGCCGCCGCGTGAAACACGATGTGCGGCGCATGGTGCGACAACACCTCATCGAGCAGCAGCGAATCCTTGGCGTCACCGATCACCGAGACCACCGGCAACCCCGGGAAGCGGTCGTGCAGTTCTTCCGTGAGCTTGTACATCGCATACTCGGACAGATCGAAGGCGACCAGTTGTGCCGGTTCAAAGCGCAGGATCTGACGGCACAGTTCCGAGCCGATCGAACCGCCCGCCCCCGTCACCATCACCACACGATTGCGCAGCAAGGCTTCGACATGCGGCGTATCGATCTTGACCGGATCGCGCCCCAACAGGTCTTCGAGGTCGATCTGCCGGACCCGCGACAGAAACGCCTGACCTTGCGTCAGCGTGGTCAGGGCCGGCAACACCATGGCACGCACGCCGGCGCGCACGCACAGCGTCGCCACACGGCGCTGCGCTTCGACGGAAGCGGAGGGAATCGCGATGATGGCGTATTCGGTCTTGAGCGACTCGGCCAGTTGCGGCAACTCGCTGATCGAGCCCAGCACCTTGTAGCCGTAGATTTCGCGGCCATGCTTGGCCACATCGTCATCCAGCAGGCCAACCAGACGCCACTCGCTCGAGCGCGACAGTTCGCGGGCGAGGCTCGCGCCTGCGGAGCCCGCGCCGAGCACGACAACGGGCTTGCCTTGAGCCACAAGGCCACCGTAGAGATAAAACTCCTTGGTCGCGCGATAGAGCGCGCGCGAACCGCCCATCACGAGGAACAGTATCAGCGGGGAGACCACAAGAACCGAACGCGGGACGATAGGTACAGGTTGAACCATCACCGAAACCACCATCGAAACGAGCGCCCCGGTCGAGACAGACTTGGAGATTCGCATCAAGTCCGGCAAGCTGGCAAATACCCACATACCTCGATACAAACCGAAGACGCGGAACATCACACCATATACCGGCAAAACCCAAATCAGCGAGCGCATGGCACCGGCCCAGAAATCAGCGGGGACCGAACCATTAAAGCGGATGACGTATGCAACAAGCCACGCCCCGCCGACTGCAAAGAGGTCGAACAGGAAAGCGCTGAGAGATAGCCACGTGGATTTATTTCTTAGCATCAGCGTGATACCTCAGATGTTTGTTCAGACAGCGTTGACTGAAAACGACGCCAGCGTAAATCGACCGCAGCCCCCATGAGGCACAACGCGACGACCCAAGCGACGCCCACGCACCATTGAACAACGGGAGAGCGGCCAAGCAAACAGACAGCAATCATTATGCCAGCTGTCATTACCGCATACCACGCAAAAGCGGTTCTGGCGTGACCCATACCCAAACGCACCATACGCTGATAGTAGTGTTCCCGGTGAGCTTGCCAGAATTTTTCGCCACGAAAAAGGCGACGCATCAGGGTGATCGTTGCATCGGCGGCGAATGGCGCAAAGACGAGCACCGGAAACCAAATGGGCCATACGCCACGCAGCCAGCCCCAGTAGCCCAGAGCGCCCGCCAGAAAGCCCAATGAAATAGACCCCGCGTCGCCGAGAAAAATGCGCGCCGGATGGAAATTGAAAAGGAGGAAGCCAAATGCCGTACCTGCCACCACGGCAGACGCGAAGGACAGTTCGGGCAAAGGATTGGCCCCTAGCAACGCTGCAACGGCGTACCCGCCAAACCCAAAGAGCGACATGCCGCCGGCCAGACCGTCCGCGCCGTCCATGAAGTTGTAAAGATTGACCAGCCAGAGCATCAAAAACGACAAGGTGGCGAGCATCCACCATGGAACGGGCGCGGGATAAATGGAGACCAAACCCACTACCGCCACCAAATGCGCGGCGAACCGAACGCGCGCAGGCAGTCCGTGACGATCGTCTATCTGCGATAACGCGGCGAGAAACGCCGCTGCCAGCGCCGCACACCAAAGGCTCGGCGCCATCAGCAGGATCGCCAACACCGACACCGGCACGATGCCCCAGCCTCCGACTCGTGGGGTCGGGCGAACGTGTAGCGAACGGTCGTTCGGAATGTCGATCGCGAGCCGCCAGGCCAAACCGGTTTTCAGCAAAAACAGCAAGATCGCCGCGCACGCGCATGCAGCTAACAGCGCGGCCAGCGCAATCGTAGCCCAATGGGAAGTTGCAAAAACTTGCGTAATCATGGACACCCTCAATGCGTCGATCGGTACCAGCACGCAGTTGCAGCCAGCCCGTCGTCGAGGGAGTGAGGCGGTTGCCAACCCAATACGGCACGAATCCGATTCGTGTCGACCTGCAGGCCGCCGATCAGGCGCTCGATCTGTGGCGAGCGATGCGTCAATCGCCCTGCCAGACGCAACCAACCGACAGGAACCGGCAACAGCCGAGCTGGCTTCTCCAGATGTTTGGCAAGCACACGCACCAGGCCGGCGACCGTTGGATCGTCGCGATCCGCGACGTGGAAACATTGATTCGCCGCGCGCGGGTCGATCGCGCAACACACCAACGCGTCGGCCAGGTTGTCGACGTAGACGAGGCTGCGCCTCGCGCTGACGGAAGCCAGCGGCAACGGCAGGCCTTTCCAGACAGCGTCCATCAGCCGCAGGAAGTTGGCGCGAACCTCGGGGCCATAAACCAGCGGCGGGCGGACGATCACCACCTCCAGGCCAGTGTCCTGACCGTAGCGGACCAGCGCCTCCTCCGCCGCGAGCTTTGAACGGCCATAAGGATCCTGCGGCGCGGGCGCGTCATCCTCGCGCAGCGGGCGACCTGCGTCAGCCTCGGCGGTCGCCTTGATGCTGCTTACAAACACGACGCGCCGCGCGCCGTTGCGAAATGCCGCTTTGACCACCCTTAATGCTCCGTCCACGTTAGTGGCGCGAAAGGCCGCGTCAGGATCGGTCGCATCCTCATTCACAACATGCACGCGCGCAGCCAGATGGATCACGCACTCCGGCTTCATACCCTCAGGCCACGCTCGTTCTAGGCCCGCGAAGTCCCGGCTGGTCTCGACCCACTCGCTCACGCCGCTTATGCAGCCGCCGGCCTGACGCACAAGGCCCGTCACAGCGTGGCCACCATTGGCGAGCGCACGGCACAGCGCGCGCCCGACAAAACCGTTTGCCCCGGTCACGAGAATCTGCGTCATAGCCACTTCCAGCCAAAGCGGCTGTAAAATTTGTAAGCAGAGCCCGCGAACATCCGAATATGCGCCGTACCTTTGCGCGCCGCCCCGCCACCGTGGTGCAGGACCCGGACGGCCGGTACATATACGACCCGAGCGACGTCATGCGCCCGCAGACTCAGGTCATAGTCTTCGAAATAGAGAAAGTACCGTGGATCGAAGCCGCCGAGCTTCTGAAGCGTATCCGTTCGAAATAACATAAAACAGCCGCTAACGATAGGCGGATTCCAGACGATATCCCGGTCGTTGATCAAGTCACGCATCTCATAGCGGGCGAGGCGACGGGAAAATAATCGCCGCGCACTGCTAGGCAAAAAGCCGCGCGCAAACAGGTCCAGCACAGTCGGGTAGCGGCGGCACAGGAACTGTTGATGGCCCAGCTCGTCACCGATCCACGGCGTCAGTAGGCCCGCGTCCGGATGGGCGTCGAAAAATTCGCAGGCACGCACCAAGGCCTCACGATCGAGGTCAATGTCAGGATTCAAAACCAAGTGATAACGACTTGCCACCCGTTCAATGGCCAGGTTATGCCCGCACCCGTACCCCACGTTGCCTTGACCGGCGATGACAGTACATATCACGCCTCGAGCACGGAGATCATCCAGCGCCCCCTCGACATCTGGCAGATCACCATTGTCAACCAGATAGAAACCGGCACGAAGGGTTGGTTGAGCGCTTCGCAGCGCATCGTATGCGACCGTCAGGCTCTCTAAGGTTTGCGCTAGCTGCGCCGCGTTCGGTCTGTACACAACAACCGATACTGATAGGTCATAGGGCTTAGGACCTGGCACACCAGAAGTATTCATGTGGGACATAGCAACGTGCCTTGTTCGCGGCACTAATTTTTGAGAGGGCCAAAACAGCTTCGCCAGTTTGCTCAGAATGCTCCTGTCAAGCAACCTAGTTTTACTTTTGTTACGCCAGCACCAAGCTTTGCCCCTTATTTTTTACCAAGTAGTTTAAATGACAGCAAGTATAGAATTTAGCCTCCCGTTTAGATGTTTGGCTTCTAGGCACACCCGTCTTCGGGAACGAACACGAAGAATCGCCACCCGGAAAGCGATCCATGGCCAATTTCCAAATTGAAACAGTGACTTAGATTGAAAATCAACGCATGCTCGCCAGTGAAAACGCGTGAAGTCCCCATACGCGGGCCCTGCTGCTAGGCGACCCGCAAAAGCAAAACACTCGAAGCGCGCACAGCCACGACTCGTAACGTTGCCGCAGTATGCCTCCATATTCCGGTAGGCGATTCGGAAATGTGGTACCGTTTTCGGCTAACATAAGAAAGCAAAGGCAGATCACGTCCAGAATACACAGGCCGACGATACCCGGCCTCGCATCTGGTTTGGCCATACCCCGCTATGTTCTTTCCGTACCCCGCAGTTCTGTTCGGTGGTTCGCGACATTGAGAAGCCATTGTCGGGAACGGGCCTACGGGCCTTGATGGATCGATTCGTTCGCGCTGCTAGCTTAGAGATCGACTTGAACACAAGACCATCCAGGCGTTCCGGCAAATAGGATTAAAGGTTTGGGCTTTCAATCCAGCGACTATCTGCCAGCCTGACGCGGGTGGGGTTTCGGCGTTTGCCGGGCATTCGCAGTCCACATGGAGCCATGTCCCGCCTGAGCCAATATCTTAAACAGGCTTGCGCCCGAAAAGCAGGCGGGGCTTCGCCTTCATGCATCCGTTCTGTTGCGCGAGAAGCGATCGCTGCCGCGGCAAAGCGACCCGTCGAACGCTATCTCGACGCAAGAAGTTTGGCTCGCAAAGCCCAAAGCAGTCAATCAACGTGCGTCGGATAGGGCGTCGAGGTTTGTACATAGACACAACCGCTAAGTTTGATCGCGGCACAAGCTACCCGACAACCGGAGTCATCCGCGATTCGCCAAGGCACATTTCGCTGACCGAGCAGATCCCTCAAGTTGATCAGTTTTCGGTCCCTTGACGCAGCGACTGGATCAACTGAACATACAGGCACCATACAGTCGACTGGGTTGCCGTAGATTGCTCTGACGTACGCAACACCGCGCCATTTGCAAACCTCGCCTTTGGCCCCCGACTTCATTTCCGAATTCAATCAGACAACTATGCATTTGAACGAGCAAAACCGAGCATTTATGGATTCGCAGCAGGACAGCTTTGTGTCCGACGCCGCCTTACTGTGGCCACGACACATCTTTGCGTCTAGTTGGCACGAACATGCCCCGTTCGCCTTCTGGCTCGTGAACGAGATTCAACCACGGGTGTTGGTGGAACTGGGCACTCAAGGCGGCTTTTCCTATCTTGCGCTCTGCCAGGCAATCGATACCTTTGCGGACGATGCGAAATGCTTCGGCGTGGATACGAGTCCCATACCCACCCCGGCAGTCAGGTATGGAGAATTGGACATCGCAAGCCCCTACGCAAGATTTTCTTCGCTAATACAGTCTACGGTTGAAGAAGCGACCCAGCGCTTTCCAGATGCCTCGATAGACCTATTGCACGTTCATAGCAGATTCGAGGGCCCTCGTGCGCATACGGAATTCCAAGACTGGCTCCGCAAGTTGTCAGCACGTGGCGTGGTTTTATTGCACGGCACATCCGACGCAGAAAAATATCCCGAAATAGCCCGCATACGAGCTGAGCTCACAGCACAACACGCATCATTCGACTTTGATCATGGCGGCGGATTGACGATCGTTGCCGTGGGTACAGAAACGCCGGACGCCCTGAAGCGACTCATCGGCCTCGATCCGCACAAGCAACGCACCGTGCGTGCGACCTATGGCAGACTAGGAAAGGCAATCAGCCTTACCTTCGCTAACGACGCCAGGCAGCAGCTGATTTCTCGTCAACAGGAAACCCTGCAAACCCACGCACGAGACGAGCAGGAACGGGCAAGCAAAGACCTGGTCTTGCACAAGCTCCAGGTCGAACTCGCACGCGCCGACAGCGTGAGACAGGAACTACTCAACTCCACTTCTTGGCGAGTTTCGGCCCCCGTCAGATACGTGGGCACGCGGCTCAATCGTCTTCGCGTCAATCCGCGCCACATGCGTTTTTTCGCCGGTATCGTGTACCGTAGTATTCGTACCGTCGGCGTAGTTGAGACTATGAGAAAGATCGGACGCCACCTGTCGGGTCTATCAACCGCACTCGGCGGCCAAGTCAGCGCAGAGCGGCGCATTGATCCAAAGAAAATGCCGCCGCCACTACGCCCTGCGACGGAAACACTAGCCTTGCGGGTCCTGCTGATCGCAGAGGTCAGCTTGCCGCAATGTCTGAAATATCGCGTGTTGCAAAAGCAGGAGATGATCCAGGCATTAGGCATCGACTGCACGGTAATCAAATGGAGTGACTATCAGGCCTGTTTGGATGCGCTACAGACACACAGCGTCGCCATTTTCTATCGCGTACCAGGCTATCCGCAAGTTCTGGAACTGATCGAGAACGCCAAGACTCTCGGCGTCAAGACTTTCTGGGAAGTCGACGATTTGATCTTCGACATCCAGAAATACCTGGCGAACACGAACCTCCAACATCTGACACCCGAACTCCGACAGTTGGTACTTAGTGGCGTCCCTCTGTATCTCAGCGCACTAAAGGCCTGCGATGCTGGCATTGCATCGACCGTCGGCATCGCGAAGGCGATGCACGACGTCGGGGTGAAGGAAACCCACGTAATCGAAAACGGGTTCGACGTGGAAACCTTGTCGTTAGCCGACACACTAAACGTTGAGAACGACTCGGTCCAAGCCAAGATCCCGGCGGGCACAAGTGAGACCGTACGGATCGTGTACGGCTCAGGAAGCAAAGCGCACGACGCCGACTTTCTCGAGGCTGCCCCGGGATTGCTCGCCGCTCTCAAGCAGCATCCTCACGTCGAGTTGCACATTGCGGGCGAACTGACATTGCCGGCGGATTTCGCCTCGGTTGAGCGGCAGGTATTCCGTGAACCTGCCTCGACCTACCCGCAATACATGAGGTGGCTGTCTCAAGGCGACATTAACATCGCCCCCATGGAAAATACGGAGTTCAACGACGCGAAGAGCAATATCAAGTATCTGGAGGCCGCCGCGTTGAAACTACCGTCGGTATGCTCACCGCGCGCCGCTTTCGCGACGGCAATCACCGATGGTGTAGACGGCTATCTCGCGGACAATGCCACCGAGTGGACCGCCAAGCTTTCCAGTTTGATAGAGGACTCCACCCTGCGGCGCGAAATGGGCAATACTGCGCGAGATCACGCCCTCGCACACTACAGCATGAGCTCGATCATGCATACGCAAGTGGATGCGCTGCTGGCGAACGCGCGGCACCCCAGGCCCGAACTCTGCATTTTGGGCGTCAACATTTTTTACGCACCCCGCAGTTTTGGTGGAGCAACGATCGTCGCGGAAGAAATGGCAAAACGCCTGCAAAACCAGGATGGTGTTCGTTTTGCAATGTTTACTTCCGCTTCAGTCGACACTGTTCCCCCGTACCAGACAGTGCGGTATGAATCCGACGGTGTAACAGTTTTTGGCGTCGGCCTCCCCTCGGACCTTCGGCGCGCCGGTGACTTCGAAAATCCCGAAATGCACGAACCTTTCTTGCGGGTGCTTCGCGCGACCCGCCCTGACGTTGTTCATATCCACTGTGTGCAGGGAATTGGCGCAACTATTATCGACGTTTGCAAAAAAGAAGGTGTGCCTGTTGCCGTTACATTGCATGACGCCTGGTGGATTTGCGCTCGCCAATTCATGGTTACAGGCGCGAATCGCTACTGCAACCAAGTGAAGATCGATCTGAATGTGTGCGCCAAATGCCTAGGCAACGATGGCAGCGCCAATGCCTACCGACAGCACAAACTCGCCCGACTGCTGCACTCCGCAGATATGCTTCTTGCGCCTAGTGCATTCTTCCGTGATCTCTATATCGCCAACGGCTTCGACGAATCGAAGATTGTAATCGACAAGAACGGCGTTGTCGGGGCGACTCAACCGCGCGAAATGCGGACCACCCTGCCGGGCGGGAAGTTGCGGTTCGGCTTCCTTGGCGGCATTGGGCCCATTAAGGGATACAACCTCATTAAGGATGTCTTCAGTGACCTGGATCGCAAAGATTACGAGTTGGTACTGGTTGACAACGCACTCAATCTAGGCCACTCGTCCATACATGCATCGCAGTGGAAGATCAAAGGCGACCTCAAGGTGATTCCAGCCTTTACCCAAGCGACAATCGACGAATTCTACGCGCGCATCGACGTACTTCTTTTCCCAACGCAGTGGAAGGAAAGTTTCGGCCTTGCGGTCAGAGAAGCATTGATTCGCGACGTTTGGGTTGTCGCCACCGACGGTGGAGGAGTGGTCGAAGATATCACTCCGGGCGTGAACGGAGATGTGATTCCGCTGGCTGATGACGGTACGGCCTTGAAGCGCTCGATCATTGCGCTACTGGAGGATAAGGACCGCTTTATCGAATATCGCAATCCGCACGCCAGCGAAATTCGCGTGTTCGACACCCAGTCCGAGCATCTTCTCGGTCTCCTGCGACAGGTAGCGCGCCGCGTGGACAACCGCGATGAGAGCGCATCCAGCGAGAGCGAACAGGTAAAGAGCGAAAGTTACTAAAGCACTAGATAATCAGGGGCGAGCCGCGAATCGGGGCTCGACATCCCACTGGTCGGTGTGAGAGCCAAGTGGCCCATACACCGCCAGAAGACCAACTCGGGATAGAGGTCGCGGCTACACCAACCTGCTCCCATTGCGGTATATTTTTGAGATGAACAACGAAAAAATTTGCATTTACACCTGCATCATAGGCAACTATGAGACGCTCAACGAACTCGACGCGAGCGTCACAACAAAGTATCCCCGCATTTGCTTCACGGACAATCCCGCGCTAGAAAGCAGTACATGGACCGTCAAGCTTATCGAACCGGCGTTTCCGATGGACTCCATCCGAAGCCAGCGGCGCGTGAAAATTTTGGCTCACGAATACGTCCCCGAATTCGATGTTTCGCTGTACGTGGACAATGCGGTTGTGCTGAAAGCACCGATTGATGCAATCCTGAACACCTATCTTCAAGACGCCGACATGGCCGTCCCTATGCACAGTTTTCACAGTTGCGTGCTGGACGAGTTCCTCGCTGTAGCGGAGCACGGGCTTGATGAGCCTTCACGGGTCTTCGAACAGCTAAATCACTATCAACTCACACACGCCGAGGTCCTGGATCAGCCGCCCTATTGGACGGCGATTTTGCTGCGCAATCATCATCGACCCAAGGTGCGCAGCGCGATGGTCGACTGGTACAACCAGGTCATGCGCTATTCGCGTCGCGATCAGCTATCACTTAACACGGCAATTGCGCGGAACAATCCTAGCGTAAGCCTCATCAAAATCAGTAATCACGAGTCGTGGTTCCATACATGGCCTATCGCCACCGATCGCAAACACCAGAAGCGCTTGAAAGACTTTTCGATGGCAGGAATTTCGGCAATCGCTCAGCACCGGCTCGCCCAAATCAAGTTGGAAGGCGTCTCTTCACAACTCGCTGAAAGGCAGCGCACGACCTCCGAACTAACGATTGCACTCGATCACACCAAGGAAGAGTGCCGACGCGCTCAGCAGTTATTGGAGGAGCAAAGCCAGCGGTTGGAAGCACAACGGTTAGAGTTGGAAGAGGAACGCGCGCAACGATCAGTCATGGAGGCGACGGCCGTCTGGCGCCTAGCCACCCGTATTCGACAAAGCATGCAACGACATCCCCGGTTGCACCGGGTAGCGACAAAAATGGCGCGCGGACTCGCCCGTATAGCTGGCGGCGTGCGCGCCAGCCACGACTAACGGCAACCGGTCGAAATCTCGTGACGAATCGTTCTCCTAATCCGATCGTCTAACGACGTGTTGAAATGGGCGAAGCGGCTATAGAGCGATTCCTGCGGGCGCGTTGTGCCGGTATGAATGACAAAGCCACAAGCCTTATAAAGCTCGCAGGCAATCGACCACAAACACGCAAACAATACCCGTATCAACCGCGCCGTGCTTGAATTCAGCTTCGGCGCAATCCACCGCTTCTATGAGCAATATATGAGTTCCGGAGCCATCGCAGATTCCTATGAGACGAGGCGCTGCCATACGGAGACTAACCTTCGTAGCGGCGCAGTGATTCTCCAACTCGAGGACTGACTCATCGCATGTATCAGCTGATCCTGCCGGGAAATCTTCATCAGTAGTGCTGCAATTTGATTGTCCTCTTGCCCGGTTGCGGTTACTAGACCTTTTCCGAAGCAAAATACAGGTTTGCCTGTTGCGAGGTGGATCGTTCGAGCTTGCTCAGGATCACTCTCGACAAAAAGCATTCCACCAAGTGTCTTATACACGTCAGCTTTCATTGCAGCGTGTGCCTTCAAACGTCGGCGCTCGGCACCGGTTGGTAGATTGCACATAACGAGTCGCCTATAGACAACCCCGTTTCGTTTCAACCAGTCTTCCGTTTGCGGACGATATTTCTCTAGCCTGGCGGTCACGATTGCACCGACCGGCACCGTTGGTACGAATTTCGGCCTCGCATTCAGACAAAATTGTTCGTAGCCGGGACCGTCGTCATTTTCGTCGACTGTTGGATCATCACATAACACACCGTCCAAATCCACGCAGTAGAACTGCGTGTTCACATGATGCATAAGATTCCACTCGAATACACGAGGCGTTGGCACTTCTTCCAGAAAGCGATCGACGTGTTGACGACCTGAGGGTGTGCAGTAAGCGGCCATGTATTGGATGTCGAATCGTTGATCCAGCCCCCGTTCCGAAAACTTTTTACGGATGTCGCCGAATGTCACGCCGTTCGACGTCGCATCGTCAACGATCAGAACTTTGAGTACGTTATGCCCAGCGCTCTCGAGTTTGGCGTGCTTGTCACCAATCCGGCGCGTATAAGTTTGCGTCGTATCGCCCGCCAGAAAATCGTGCAAGTGCACGAGCGGCACGTTCAAGTTTAAGGCAAGAATAGATGCGGGTACAAAGCCGCTTCTGGGGACGCCGACCACGCAATCGACATCCCTGAAGTCGGAGAGACGCGCGAGGATTGAACTATTGAGATCATCGATCGTACGCACGTTTAGGTGGTCGTGAACGCCCAACCGGTTGTGATCACCATCAATCGAATTCCAATACATCGCAGACCCGTGCCGAATCAAATAAGCGGGAAGCGTATCACACCGCAAGAGCCCAAAATGGTTAGCCGCCAGACGAGAACCCTTGACCGGGTGGCGCAGATCGGTGTGTCAAATGGAAGGCCACCGGCCGCAACGAACGGGCTAGGGCACCGCCGAAGTTTACAAACTCAGAAAGACGGCTATCATGGGCCAGCTTTGGGCTCGTTGTCCGAGGCGTTTTTCGCAACGTAAGATCTGCCCACAACTCAATAAGAGGCGACCTGAAAGTGGCAAATTCTCTGGATAACCGCGGTATCGACAACGAGATCTTTGTCGGGGAGAACGTTACCCTCGTTGGGTTTATCGAGGGTAACCGAAATCGTGTTTATTTTGCGGGAAGCCGAGAGCCCTCAGTTGTGCATCTTTACCTGAGTGGCGATAACAATATCGTTCAGTTTGAACATGCGTATGCACTTAAAGACCTGAACGTTACTATCGGCAGTCATATCCCCGCGCATAATACGCGACTGAAGGCCGGATACAACCTCTCGATCGAGTCCGGCGGACGAATCTTGCTCTACACATCCGGTGGAGCGTTGGACGTTGGCGAGCACTGCATGTTCTCCTCGGACGTTACCATGCGATGCGGGGAATCCCCGCATCTAATATTTGAGAAAGAGTCCGGAAAGTTCCTGGACGTCCCCAAAGGCGTATCGATAGGTAATCACGTTTGGGTTGGCGAAAACAGCTATCTCACGAAATCGGCCTCAATAGCGGACGAATGCGTGGTCGGTGCCTGCAGCGTGGTTACGCGACGCTTTGAGGAGTCGCACTGCGCGATTGCTGGAAATCCGGCACGCGTGGTAAGACAAGGAATCCAGTGGATACGGAACAAACACTATCTAGAGGCTGGGTCAAAGTACTCCGAAAGTCATGACGAGTTCCACACAGCACACGCTGAGCAGTCTGATTCAACGAGTCAATCTCCTCAGTTGCACTTGCACGTGCAAAACGGAGAGCCGTCTGCCACGCCTTCAGTGTTAAGACAATTGGTCCATACAGATCAGAAGCTAAAGCAAAAGGAATCGGAAATTAGCGATCTCAGGCGGCAGATTCGAGACATGGAGTTGTCCACAAGTTGGAAGATCACCGCTCCAGTACGCGCGGTCAAGCGACTAATGCACCGGTTTAGAGGATAGACACCTCACGCTTGCTTGCTTAACAGACCGTAAGTCCGTCAATGCAGACCGAACGCCTGCCACGCGTATCGGGAAGTTCGGCGACAACTCCGTGAAGTTGAGCAAGCACCAATGTCGCCGACTCTCCCGGCGCGGCCGGATCGTACGGGGAACGGTTGCGCTCGAGGCGTTCTCTCTCGTCCATAGCGGCCTCGTCAAAATGCTGTGTAAACGCAAGGGCTATCCATTTAGCTCCACAATTTCGCATTGCGGGAATGGGAGCGTTTCGTCGGCCTGGATTTTCGTGTCACTTCGCCGTACGTGACGGGGTCGGCAATCACAGCCTGTTCGAGCAGACGGTAGAGGAGTAGTCCGCGAGAACGGGACGTGCGTCGATTGAAGCGAGAGACGAACTCGTCGAGATAATAATCCAGCTGGACAGGCTTCACCGTGCCTTGGTGTGTGCCGAGTAGCCAGCGTTTTAGCAGGGATGCCACGCGATGCACGCCCGGCAGCGTGACATGCGCCGGCGGGATCGAACCGGGGGTAACGGATTTCACCACGGTTCGTTCATGTGCGTATTTCGGGGAAGCTGGACACGCGTTTCGCGTGAAGGCGGACAGGTGTTTCGCGCGAAGCTGGACAGTCGGAGCGCAGCGACGCAGGGGTTTTCTGTTTTTACTCTGACAGCAGGTTTTCGGTCAAACTAATTTTTCGTTTTCGCATCGATTCGCCCTTCATGTTGATCCGATACGTGTTGTGAACAAGCCGGTCGAGAATGGCGTCGGCAAGTGTCGGATCACCGAGCGCGCCATGCCAGTTTTCGACAGGAATTTGACTCGTCGCGATGGTTGAACGGCGACCGTGGCGGTCATCAAGTATTTCGAGCAGGTCGCGCCGGGCGCTGTCAGGCATTGGTGCCATCGCGAAGTCATCCATCAACAGTACGTCCGTTTTGGCCCACTGGAGTTGCCCCTGTAAATCAGGACACGCAGACACCGTTAAGTTGATGATGCAGCGGTTCGCCGGAACTCCCGGGGGGAACGGTACTTCAGTGCC
>NZ_JBNDMK010000015.1:0-186247 GCF_050436545.1 Paraburkholderia sp. GAS41 | reverse complement strand
GCTTCGCCTGATAGCGTGAACCCGCCCCGCCATCGAAGCCGTCATACGATGGGGCCTGCAAAAACAGCGTTTTCATGAATGCTCCGACAATTTTCATTGATTCTGATGACTGATTAATCCAGTGTTACCGCACCGATGCGCCGGACCCACCGCGCATCCATGCATCGATCCACTGACACGGCTAACCGCGATCGGAAATCTCCACGATCGAGGTACGCGGCTGCGCGACGCGATTGACGACCGACATGCGCGCGCCGCGCCATACGACCTGCGACCCAAAGGCCCCACCGAGCCATTGCAGCACCAGCAGCGTATCGCGCAACGGCACCAGCGGCAGATCGCGCCAGAACGTGCGCGAAACGCGGGCGCTGCGCGCATGCAGCAAGACACGCGCGATGACACCGATCGTCGTACTGACCGAGAGCGTCAGCGCCATCACGGGATCCGCGCCGCTGCCTCCGATCAACCCGCGGTACAGCCCCGCCGCCAGCAGCGCGCCCAGCAGCAGCCAGGGCGAAGTAAACGTAATGACGAGCGCCGCGAACCCCAACGGATTCACCGAGCGGATCGTGCGCAGCCAACGCATCTCGCGCAGCCATAGCGTGATGAAAGTCGGCTCGATCACGTCGGTGGCCACCATCACCGGTGACAACACGGTATTCAGCCCGAGCGTGCGCGCGTGCTCGGCCAGCCAATAGTCGTCGGCGAGGCAATCCTTGAGGGCCTCGAAGCCGCCGATGTCCTCGAGTGTCGTGCGGCGCAACGCCAGTGTCGCGCCAAAACCAAAGCGGCGCGAGCCGCCCGCATGCGCGACGCGCACCGACGGCGCGAACCACTCGTTGATAAACATCGCTCCCACCCGCGGCCAGAAACCGCCCACGCTCTGCGCCCGGTACAGACACGTGACGACGCCCGTATCGGGGTCGGCGAGCGGCGCGGTCACGGTGTCGAGGTAATCCGGCTCGACGGCAATATCGCTATCGGCAAGCACGATGACAGCATGGCGCGCGCGCCGCGCCATATTGATCAGATTGCTGACCTTCAGATTGCTGCCGTGCACGCGCGAATCGATCACGAGTTCGATGTCACACCGCGGATACGCCTCCTGCAAACGCCGCACCACGCCAATCGCCGGATCGAGCGGCGACGACACGCCGAACAGCAATTGATAGCAAGGATGGGCCTGCTCGCAAAATGTCACAAGGTTCTCGTACAGACGCGGCTCGATCCCGCACAGCGGCTTGAGCACGCTCACGGAGGTCCAGCCGGGATGCCACGCGCCGCCACGCTTGCCGAAAAACGGCATCGCCACCGCAGCGATGCCGGCATACACGGTGGCGGCGCAGCACAACGCAACCAGCAGCCACTCCAGAACAGATAGCGAATGCACTGTCATTGGCCGCCACCCCAACTCCCGGTGGCCCGCCACCCGGCAATGACAAGACTAGTCGACAGGAAATGCACCAACACACTCGCTCGCACGGTCGGAACTCCTTTTGCTTCATGAGAACAATTCGCATTAAACCGAGTCGCATTGTTCAAATAAAACGTGTCAGGCCATTCAACGTAATTTTTTGTAATATTCAAATGCCCATATGACAGATAATCGAAAGCATTTAGACAGAGATCGATCGGCGATTTGCAATATTCGATCTGTCCGAGCTTCTTTCAACAACCGCAAGGCATTGAAATTACAGGATTTACAGACGCACTCATGGTTCGATGGACGTCAAGCCAGTTGCGCCTTTGAATGGCAATCGCACGCACCTTCATGGGTCGGAAAAATTGTAGCAGCGCTTGCGCAGACTTGCTTACCACCTTCGGTCATATAAACAGCGTTTTATTGATCCACCTGGTATTTTTTACACTTGCATTAAATATGCATTGCTGGTCTGACAATAATCGCAGCATTGCCGCAATCGTCGTCGTGCCGGCGTTAATGATCTAATTAATTGAGCCGAATGCAACGCGGCCGCCCTGACGCGCTGCCCGTTCGCTCCTTGGCCCAACGGCACGAGCAGGCCTCACTGACGATCAGCTGCAACACCCTGCTGAAGTTATGGACTTGTGCACCCCGGCAGCGAGAATGAACACGCTTTGGCACAATCCGGCTTTGCCTTTGCTGTCGACGGCCTTACGGCGTGTGAGCACTTCGCTCCATGCGTGGTCGTGCGGAGCAAGGCCTCGGACGACTTTGCCATGATTCCTTTTTCGGTTCTCGACCTCTCACCCGTCAACGTTGGCGCGAGCGCCTCGCAGGCGTTTGCCAACACGCTCGATCTCGCCCAGCACGCCGAAAAGTGGGGCTATCTGCGCTACTGGCTCGCCGAGCATCACAACATGACCGGCATCGCCAGCGCTGCCACTTCGGTCGTGATCGGTCATGTGGCGGGCGGCACGCAAAGCATCCGGGTCGGCTCGGGCGGCATCATGCTGCCCAATCACGCACCGCTGGTGATCGCCGAGCAGTTCGGCACACTGGCGTCTCTCTACCCCGGCCGTATCGATCTGGGGCTCGGCCGTGCCCCCGGCACGGACCAGACCACCGCACGCGCCCTGCGCCGCGATATGCAAGGCAGCGCGGATTCGTTCCCGGACGACGTCGTCGAACTGCAGCGCTACTTCGCAGATCCGGTACCCGGCCAGCGTGTGCGCGCGGTGCCCGGCGCCGGACTGCACGTGCCGATCTGGCTGCTCGGCTCCTCGCTCTTCAGCGCGCAACTGGCGGCCGCGCTCGGCCTGCCGTTCGCGTTCGCCTCGCATTTCGCGCCGGACCAGATTCTCAATGCGCTGCGTCTGTATCGCGCGCAGTTCCGTCCGTCGGCGGCGCTCGACAAGCCGTATGCGATCGTCGGCGTCAATCTGTTCGCAGCGGATACCAACGAAGCCGCCGTGCGCCTCTTCACGTCGTTGCAGCAGCAGTTCATCAATCTGCGGCGCGGCACGCCCGGGCAATTGCAGCCGCCCGTCGAGCACATCGACGCGGCGGAACTGGAAATGAACGGCGTCGCGCAGTCGCTGGCGTGCTCGGTGATCGGCGATCCCGATACGGTGCGCGCCGGACTGCTATCCGTGATCGAGCAAACCGGTGCAGACGAATTGATGCTGACCGCGCAAATCTACGACCACGCCGCGCGCTTGCGGTCGTTTGAAATTGCCGCACAAGTGCGCGAAGCGATCATCAGCGGCAAGTGATCTGGCTGCGGCGCTAATTACAAAAACAAAAGCGCCGCCGCGTCTCGCTCCATCACGGCCGGGCCGCCCGGCCGGTCCGTTGGACAGCACGTCATCGAACACCTGCGGGTCCCGCCTGTGCGGCGCGTGACCCAGTCCGGCAAACTCGCACCGCGTCGCCCCACGTCGCACGCGAAATCGTGCCAGCGGCGAGTCTCTTAGCCATCCTCACCGACGTCCCCTCAATCAGCGCAATACCCGTGGCACGCATATTGCGTCGCGCCAACTGCACGGCTATGCGCCGTGCCGCACGGACGCACCCTTTTCCGGCTGCGACCTTGCATAGGACACCGATAGTTTCCGCCACGTCACGATAAGTTGCGCGAATCCACACAATCCAGACTATTCGCGGATGGCATATCGGTGCTAAAAATAGCGAACTATCGTCAAGCCATCGCGACGCAGCGCAGTAGCCAGACCGCATCTACAAGAACGACAGCCAGCATCACCATTCGGGGCATACCACCAGCAACCCGGTTGCATGGGATTCAAAGCCGGAGTCGGCGCTGAAGCGCTAAAACCGGTCGACAATGGAGACACAGCATGGAAACTCCGGCAAGCCTCAATGATCTGCAACGCTCCACGCTCGCCATCGTCCTCGCGGGCGGACGCGGCACGCGGCTCGGCCCGCTCACCAACAAGCGCGTCAAGCCGGCTGTGCACTTTGGCGGCAAGTACCGCATCATCGACTTCGCCCTGTCCAATTGCCTGAACTCCGGCATCCGGCGCATCGCGGTCGTCACGCAATACAAGGCGCATTCGCTGATCCGGCATGTGCAGCGCGGCTGGGGTTTCCTGCGTGGCGAGTTCAACGAGTTCATCGACCTGTGGCCCGCGCAGCAACGCGTCGAAGGCGGACACTGGTATCGCGGCACGGCGGACGCGGTGTTCCAGAACCTCGACATCATCCGTTCGATCCGGCCGAAATACGTCGTGGTGCTGGCTGGCGACCATATCTACAAGATGGATTACACGCGCATGATCGCCGACCACGTCGACAGCGGCGCGGACTGCACGGTGGGCTGTATCGAGGTGCCGCGCATGGAAGCGGTGGCGTTCGGCGTCATGCACGTGGACGCGGACCGCCGCGTCACCGGCTTCGTCGAAAAGCCCGCGGACCCGCCGGCGATGCCGGGGCGCCCGGATATCGCGCTCGCCAGCATGGGCATCTACGTGTTCAATGCGGACTACCTGTATTCGCTGCTGGAAGAAAACATCACCACCGCCGACACCGATCACGATTTCGGCAAGGACATCCTGCCGCGCGTGGTCACGCAAGGGCATGCGATTGCCCATCCGTTCAGCATGTCGTGCGTGTCGTCGGATCCAAACGTGGAGCCGTACTGGCGTGATGTCGGTACGATCGACGCCTATTGGGCGGCCAACCTGGACCTCGCCTCCACCATCCCGACGCTCGACCTGTACGCGCCCGACTGGCCGATCTGGACGCAGCAGCAGCAGTTGCCGCCCGCCAAGTTCGTGCGCGACATGAATGGATTGCAGGGCGCGGTCACCAATCTGATCGTGTGCGGCGGCTGCGTGATCTCCGGCTCGCAGATTTCGCGCTCCGTGCTGTCCTCGAATGTGCTGGTGAATTCTTTCTGTAACATCAATGAGGCAGTCTTGTTGCCGCAGGTCACCGTCGGCGCCAGCTGCCGGCTGCGACGCGTCGTGATCGACCGCGGCTGCGCCATTCCGGACGGCACGGTGATCGGCGAAGACCCCGCGTACGACGCCGAGCGCTTCTACCGCACCGAAACCGGCATCGTGCTCGTGACGCCGGATGCCTTGCGCGGCCAGAAGGCGCAACACTAGCGCGGGAGCCTGCACATTTTCTTACGCCCGCACAACCGGAAACCTGCCCATGACGATTCGCGCCCTGCACGTCGCAAGCGAGCTGTATCCCCTCCTGAAGACAGGCGGTCTTGCCGACGTGGCCGGCGCCCTCCCACCGGCGCTGATCGAGCGCGGCGCGGACGTCCGGGTGCTGCTGCCGGGCTTCCCGGCGGTTCTCGCGGGCCTCGCCGATCTGCGCACCGTGGCGCATCTGGGGCGCCGCTTCGATGCGCCCAACGTGACGCTGGAACAGGGCACGCTGCCGTCCAGCGACCTCGTGGTCTACGTGATCCGCGCCGACAGTCTGTACGACCGCCCCGGCAACCCCTATCTCGACGCCGAACACGTGCCCTACGGCGATAACGCCCAGCGTTTCGCGCTGCTCGGCTGGACTGCCGCACAGCTTGCCCAGCAGCTCGATCCGACGTGGGCGCCGCAGATCGTGCATGCGCACGACTGGCACGCCGGCCTCGCCCCCGCCTATCTGAAAGCGGCCGAGCGCCAGCATGGCAAAGCCTTCGCCCACAGCATCTTCACGGTACATAACCTCGCTTATCAGGGCATTTTTCCGGCGCATCTGTTCGGCCAGCTGGCGCTGCCGCAGGACTTCTTCAGCATGCATGGCGTGGAGTTCTACGGCCAGCTGTCGTTTCTCAAAGCCGGCTTGTACTACAGCGACCGCATCACCACTGTGAGTCCCACCTACGCCCGCGAGATCCAGACGCTCGCGCAGGGCGGCGGTCTCGATGCGCTGCTGCGGCACCGCACGCACGACCTGTCCGGGATCCTGAACGGCGTCGATTACACCGTGTGGAACCCGAAGACCGACAATCTGCTCCCCGAGCGCTACACCTCGTCTGTCCTGTCGGGCAAGCATGCCTGCAAGGCCGCCCTGCAGAAGCGCTTCGGCCTTGCAGGCAAAAGCGACGCGTTGCTGTTTGGCGTCGTGAGCCGCCTCACCGAGCAGAAAGGCCTCGACCTGCTGCTCGCCGCGCTGCCGGAAATCATCAAGCGCGGCGGACAACTGGTGGTGTTTGGCACGGGCGACGCTGCCCTGGAGAAAGGCTTGCAACGGGTGGCGCATGCGCACCCGGAATCGGTGGCCGTCGAACTGGGTTTCGACGAAGCCCTGGCGCACGCCATCATCGCCGGCAGCGACGTGGTGGCCGTCCCGTCGCGCTTCGAGCCGTGCGGTCTCACGCAACTCTACGCGCTGGCTTACGGGTCGCTGCCGCTCGTGCATCGCGTGGGCGGCCTCGCGGATACCGTGGTGGACGCGTCGCTCGAAAACCTCGCCGACGATCTCACGACCGGCTTCGTGTTCGAGCGCTTCGAACCTGAGGCGCTAGGCGCCGCGATCCGCCGCGCTTTTGCGCTGTACGCGCGCCACAGCGAGTGGAAAGCCACCCAGCGGCGCGCCATGCGCCAGGACTTCGGCTGGGGCGCGTCGGCCGAGCGTTATCTGACGCTGTACCGCGAACTGGCCTGAGCAGTCCGGCTGAACGTGGCCGCCGCGTGCCTCGAATAGGGGCGCGTGGCTTCGCCATCGAGCGATCGCTTATTGATCGCGCACTAACCGCTCGTTGACGCCTGAGCAACGGCTCACTAACCGCTCATTCACGATTCACCCACCGCTCACTGACGGCTCGGCGCAACACGACGGGGACGGATCATGCCCTGGTCCGACGAAAACTCATGTATTGTTGATTTTCACGCGGCATTGCACAAACCCATCCCTCCACTGACGGTCAGAGTGGTCTCACGTGGCTGTCAGCGACCATTTGCGGCGCTCAACGGATAGCGCTGGTAAAGACATGATGAAAAACGTCCTGAGCATCCAGTCACATGTCGTATTCGGGCACGCGGGCAACAGCGCCGCGGTCTTTCCCATGTCCCGTCTCGGCGTGAACGTCTGGCCGCTCAATACCGTGCAGTTCTCCAATCACACGCAATACGGTCATTGGACCGGCAGCGCCATCGACGCGTCGCAGATGCAGGATCTGGTCGACGGTATCGGCGCAATCGGCGTGCTGCCGCGCTGCGATGCGGTCCTCTCGGGCTATCTCGGCACGCCCGAGCAGGCGCAGGCCGTGATTGAGATCGTCAAGGCCGTCAAGGCGGCCAATCCGCGTGCGTGGTATTTCTGCGATCCGGTGATGGGAGCATCCACCGGCTGCAAGGTGGAACCGGGTATCCAGGAATTTCTCGTGCGCACCATGCCCGAGGTGGCCGACGGCATGGCGCCGAATCACAGCGAATTGCAGCGGCTGGTCGGGCGGGAGATCGAAACCGTGGAAGAAGCGCTCGCGGCGTGCCGCGAGATCATCCGGCGCGGGCCGAAGATCATACTGGTCAAGCACCTGCTCGACCGCAACAGCCCCGCGGATCACTTCAATATGCTGGTGGTCACGCCCACCGAGGCGTGGATGGGACAACGGCCGCTGTACCCGTTCGCCCGGCAGCCGGTCGGCGTCGGCGATCTGACGAGCGCGGTGTTCGTCGCCCGCCGGCTGCTCGGCGACCCGATCCGGGTGGCGTTCGAACATGCGCTCGCCGCTGTGAACGCTGTCGTCAAGGCGACCTGGCAGGCAGGCCGCTACGAACTGGAACTGGTCGCCGCGCAGGATGAAATCGCAAAGCCGCGCGAGTGGTTCGACGCGTGGACCATCGATTCGGTGTAGCGCAGCCGCATGGACCATTGATTCGGTCTAGCGCAGCCGCAGCACGCCGCTGCGGCTGCCAGAGCCGATCCGGATGTTATAGCGCGGCCTTGGCCCAGCCGAGCGGCTGCGGCTGTTGTCCCGGTTGCAGACTCAGCGCGTGATGACCCGCGATCTCTGCCAGAACCTCGGCGCGCGTCACCCCTGCGGCCTGCGCGATCGACGGCACCACGCTCACCACGCCCGCCACGCCCAGTGCCAGCGCAACCAGCGAAAACCAGAACCCCTTCATCATCCTTCTCCACTTTATCCACTTTAATCAGACCAATACGCTGCCGTATATCCTGAGCCGGACAGCCGGCGGGAGTTTAACGACCCGCGCGCCGCGGCGCATCCCCCTGAGGCGGAAAACACTGTTCACCCGGTGAGGACAATCCGGCGGCCCCTCAACCTGCGGGCCCGAGGCGCCGTCCGGCCACCATTGCAACCGCTGAACAGCGCCAGCGTGGCGACACCCGCTGACGCTCGCTTGTCAGCCGCTCGTCCTATAATGCGTGCCGCGTGGTGCACGCAACCCTTTTCAAGCACCCGCTACAGGCAAACGAGGTACAGATGGACGGTCACATCCGCAGCGAGCGGGAAGAATCTTTCGAAGAGTTGTGCATCAGCGTCGATGCCGACGAAGCCCACGAACAGGAAGCCATCGAGTTCTTCGAGAAGCAGTTCGGCGAAGCGGATTTCGATCCGGCGCAATGGCTCGATATCGCGCTCTACTACTCGCCGGCGGTGGCACGCGGCATCATCGAACTGGTCACGGCCGATGACCGCGCCCGCAGCAACATCGCCGAAGTGATCGCGGACAACCTCGATATTTCCTACGGCGAAGACGAGTGCCAGCAGTTCGCGGAGACGATCCAGTTCGCGCTCGCCAACGGCGTGCCGGTGGATCTCGATCTGGTGCTCGACGGTTGCCAGCGCGCCATCGACGATCTGGACACCTGGGCCGACGACGACACCAAGGAACCGCTGATGCGTCTGCGCGAGGAAGTGCTGCGCCTGCAAGGCGAGCAGTAAGCGACGGTCATCCGCCTGGGCGTCGCAACGTCCGGGCGTTTCTGCGTTTCCACACGCCACCCGCTTCCACACGCCCTCCCCGGCTCCTGCCTCACGAAGCACACCCGCCCTCGTTGTATGTGCTGGCATCCGCACCCACCCTCCGCTCGCGACACGCCCGCCGTCCGCCCCGTTCGAGGCCTATGCTGAAATCCTCATTCAAAGCGCCGCGAACTGCCAAGACGGCCTCAAATTGGCTTTCTATATTTCGGCCACATCGATGGACACGTTGATGGACAAATCGAGGCTCGCCTGACCCGGGGCACGCGCGTATTCCGACCACGTTTCGTACGACGCCACCAGGTCTTGCCCGCCCAGGGCTGTCACCGTGTTTTCCATCATTGTTTCTGGCGTACGATCATCCGTACTCTGAAACAGTCGGACCCTTAAAAGGAGACCACGCCGCACGCATCGAGCCTCAAGCCAGTTTTCATCGCACAGTCTGAGCGACCCGCGCCTTCGCGTTTGCCTGCGCAGCGCTTCAGCGTGACCGCCGTACCCGGCCGCAAACGGCCAGCTGCACCGTGACCGATATTCATAACTTGAACCTGTCGATGAAGGAGAGACCATGAGCTTTCACAAGACGCTGAAACCCCTCGCCATGATGCTGGGCGCGATTCTCGCTGTCGCGCCCCTGTCCAGCTTTGCCGACGACCTGCCGGTGAAGATCGGCTTCGCCGCACCGCTGACAGGCGTCAACGCCGGTTACGGCAAGGACCTCGAAAACGGCGCGCTGCTCGCCATCGAGGAAGCCAACGCGCAAAAGATCAAGATCGGCAACCAGGTCGCCAATTTCCAGATCGTCGCCGAGGACGATCAGGCCGACCCGCGCGTCGGTGTGCAGGCGGCGCAGAAACTGGTGGATGCGAACGTGTCGGTGGTGGTGGGCCATTTCAACTCGGGGACGACGATTCCCGCGTCGCAGCTCTATGAAACGGCCGGCATTCCGGTTATCGATCCGGCGGCCACCAATCCGATCATCACCGGGCGCGGCTTCGCCAACGCCTTCATGGTGATCTCCACGGACGCGCAGAACGCCGGCAACGCGGGCGTCTACGCGGTCGAGGTGACCAAGGCCAAGCGTATCGCGATCCTCGACGACCGCACCGCCTTCGGCCAGGGCGAAGCGGACGAGTTCGAGAAAGCGGTGAAGGCGCACGGCGGCAACATCGTCGCGCACGAATACACCAACAACCAGGCGGTCGATTTCAGCACGCAGCTGACCGCGATCAAGGCCACCAACGCGGATCTGATCTTCTTCGGCGGCCTCGACACGCAAGCCGCGGGCGTCGCCAAACGGATGAAGCAGCTCGGTCTCACCGCGCAACTGGTCGGCGGCGGCGGCGTGATGGATCCGGAGTTCATCAAGCTGGCAGGCGATGCCGCCGAAGGTGCGATGGCGTGGGAATACGGCCGGCCGCTCTCGCAGCTGCCGGGCGGCAAGGACTTCTCGGAGAAGTTCAAGAAGCGCTTTGGCGTCGACATCCTGTCGTACGCGCCGTTCGGCTACGACGCGGCGTGGGCGGCGATCAAGGCCATGCAGCAGGCCAAGTCGACTTCGCCCGCGGTGTATCGGCCAGTGCTGAAGGCCATCAGCTTCGACGGCGTGACCGGTCCGATTGCCTTTGATGCGAACGGCTCGCTGAAGAACGCGGGTTCGACGCTGTATCAGGTCAAGAACGGCGCCTGGGTGCCGATCGTGACCAAGGGCGGCGGCAACTAGGCCAACCCGCACGTTGCAGTAGCACTGCAGATGACGAGGGCGCGCCGCAGTCTGGGCGCGCCCTATCCTTTTGGCGGGGCCGCCGTAGCAGGGATCGCGCTGCCCGGCGCGAGCGGCGCCGCATCCGGCGCGACTTGCGTGTTCGAGAGGTTGCCCGGCGACGGCGTGTTGCTGTACGGGTTCGCCGGCGCACCTCCGATCCGGTTCGTCTGCGCGAAACGATGCACCAGCGGCGTCGCCCGCACCACCACCTGCGACGACGTATCGCGCTCGATCCTCACGAGCGAGCCCTGCACTTCGTTGAACATGTCCGCCGAACAGACCTGGTGGACGAACTTCGTGTGCAGGCGGCGCGTGATCTGCAGAACTCGCGTGGACGGATCGAACACATAGTGCGATGAATAATCGAAGAATTCGTCCTCGACATAGGCGTCGACCGGCAGATCGGTCACGTGCACGGTATCGGGGAAGGTGATCTGCGCGGTTTCGTCGAATTCGCCGCCGACGCACACCCACGGCTGCGTGCGTTGCGGCTCGGCGAGCCAGGTCTGCACCTGACTGGCGATGCCGCCCGCGAAACTCGTGAGAGCGGGCAGCGCCGTCGTGCCGTCGGTCCAGGTGACGTGCTCGAGCGTCCCCTGAATGGTGGTGGCGAACGGTCCTTCGGTGGTCGACACATCGCTGGTACGCAATTGCGAGCTACCGTGCAGGCCGGTCTGCAACAGGCGCGTGGCCGCGATCTGCTGGGCACGCTGATGGGTGGCGCGGCGAAACACGTTGCGCTCGAGTTCCGCCGTCGCACCGGAATCTTCCACCCGGTACGCGTACGACCCTGCGCCGTTCTCGTTCACGTCGATCTGCAGGCGCACCGAGCGAGCCCGCGGCTGGACGGCCGGCGTGCGCGCCAGCACGCCGGCGTCGACCAGCAGGACCGGCCGGTCCATCACCACGAGCGGCAGGTAGCCGAACGCGATGCCGCCCGCGGTGGTATCGGCGTAGAGCCCGAATTGCGGCATCCAGACAATGGCGTGATTGATCGCGCTGTCGCCATAGCCCGGCACGTCCGGCAAGGTGTAGTAAGGCCCGAGGTTGAGCAGCACCGCTTCGCTCTGGATGCCCACGGCTGCCAGCAAGGCGCTGTAGAGCGCGACGTGATCCTTGCAGTCGCCATAGCGGTTGTGCAGGATGTCGATCGCCTTGTGCGGCACCGCCGCGGTTTCGCCGAGAAAGAGCGCCACGTAGCGCACATTCAGGCGCATCCAGTCGTACAGGATGCGCGCCTTGTCGCGCGGATCGACGGTGCCGGCCGTGAGCGACTGCGCCAGCCGGACGATGGCCGGATCGCTCATGGTGGCGTCGGTAGCGGGGCCTTTGTAGCGCGCGGCGAAGGTGGCGTAGTCCGGTACCGTCGAGACCATGAGCCGGTCGCCCCACGTCTCGTAACCCACCGCGCCGGATTCGATAGGCGCATACGGCCCATGCCGGTAGTCGAATTCGTAGCGGGTGCGGCCCTTCTCCGTGACCGGCGGCACGGCCACGTAGCCGCGTGCATCGGCGTAGAGCGGCACATCGGCGGGCAGATCGAAGATCAGCCGCTGCATCTCGACCGGGTCGCGCGTGGGTTCGACGAGATAGGCGAAGGTGCCGGCCTGCAGCGGCTTCGTGCGCGTCTTGCGAAACGCCAGATGCACCCGCGAGCCGGGCTCCACGCCGGGAAAGATCACCGTGCGCAGTACGCCGTCCTCGAAGGTCGGCGCGCCGGCCGAGCGCGGCTCCTGCACGTCGCGGATACCGTCCGGGCCGACCGGCCGCACGGTGCCATCGGGATCGATGGTTTCGGCGGCGAGCAACTGCACCTTTTCGATGTCCTTGTTGAACCAGACGTAGCGCTGCGCGATATCGTCGACACCGCTCGTCGTATTGGCGCGCAGGACCGTGTCGTCGCGTTCTTCGACCGAGCCGTCCTTCTGGATCACGAAGTAATGGACATCGCTCTCGACGGTCGACGGCGCGAGGTCGTGGCTCGCGGCTGGGGCCGCCGGGGTTGCTTGCGCTGTTTGCGTTGCCTCCGCTGTCTGGGTTGCCTGCGCTACCTGGGTTGCCTGCGCCGTTTGTTCGGCGGGCACGGCCGAAGCGCTGCATACGCCGCAGATCGACCATGCCAAAGCAGCGCAGCCGCGCCATAGAAAGCGACTCATGCTAGATGCCCTCGCCCGGCCACGAGGCGCGCCGGGGTTGCGCGATCTCCATGCACGCGGACTTGCATCGAACGCCTGACGAAGCGAGCGTGCCCGGCACCAGCGGCGGCGGCAAATCTGCGGCGATGTTCCCCAAGATGACACCTCGTCCCGATCGGTGTTGTGTTTGTAGCACATCGGCGGACGCTGCGTTTCGATGACACGGCGTTCTCCGTTACCGCGCGCGCAGTTCCGCCCCTTCGTCATGCGCAAGCTTCGTAAAGAACAGCAGCGAGAGAAACGTCAGTGCGCCGACGACCGCAAACGCGGGCGAGAAATCGCGCGCCGTCAGATGCGCCGCGCTGCCGCCATGCAGATGCGCCGTCAATGCCAGCAGCGACGCGGCGAACGCGACGCCGACGCTGATCGACAGTTGCTGCGCCATGCTCGACAGCGCGGTGGCCCGGCTCATCATCGGCTTGGGCATGTCGGAGTAACCGAGCGTGTTGAGCGTCACCATGCCGAGCGAATTGAACAGGCCGCCGAACAGCAGCACCACGAAAATCAGCAGATGCGGCGTGCTCGGCCGGAACAGCCCGTAGCCTGCGTAGAAGCATCCGGTGAGCGAGGTTGCGCCGATCAGCAGCGTGCGAAAGCCAATGCGGCGGATCGCCTGCTGCATCACCGCCCGCACGCTGAGCGAACCGACCGCCGTCGCCACGCTCAGCGAGCCGGATTGCAGCGGCGACAGGCCGAAGCCCAGTTGCAGCATCAACGGCAACAGGAACGGCGATGCCCCGATCGCGATCCGCAACGGCATGCCGCCCACCACGGCGGTCCGATACGCCTTGAAGCGCAGCAGACCCGGATCGATGATGGCGTCGTCGTGGCGGCGGCTGTAGCGCCAGTAAGCGAGGATCGACAGCAGACCGAAACCGGCCAACGCGAAGGTGACCTCGGGCGGCACCAGCCCGCGGCCTGCCGTATCGAGACCGCCGACCAGCCCGACCAGTCCGGTCGACAGCAGAATGAAACCGGCCAGATCGAAGCGCTGGTAAAGCGGCTCGTGCGTATCGTCGATGAAGCTCATTGCCATCAGCACGCCTAGCACGCCGAAGGGGATATTCAGCAGGAAGATCCAGCGCCACGAGGTGATCGTCACGACCAGCCCGCCGAGCAACGGCCCGGCAAGCCGCCCGATCGCACCGGGCACGGTGAACCAGACCATCGCCGCGACCATCCGCGCGGGCGGCACGCTGCGCAGCAGGATCAACCGGCCGACCGGCACCATCATCGCGCCGCCCATGCCCTGCAGAACCCGGAACAGCACCAGTTGCGGCATCGATTGAGCCAGCCCGCACAGCGCCGAGCCGAGCGAGAACAGCGCGATCGCCGTGCAGAACACCCGGCGCGCGCCGAAGCGGTCCGCCAGCCAGCCGCTCGCCGGCAGAAACACCGCGAGACTCAGCAGATAGGAGGTGATGGCCAGGTTCAGATGCAGCGTCTGGACCTGCAGCGAGCGGGCGATCGACGGCAAGGCCGTCGCCATGATCGACGTGTCGAGGTTTTGCAGGAACAGCGGACAGGCGACGATGAGGGGAATGAGTCGGGAGCGGTCGGTCATGCGCTCCCTTTTACCGCAGAACGCGGCGTCCGTAAAACACGGCTTCTGCAAAACGCGACATCCGTAAAACCCGGCGTCCGCACAACGCGCCGTCCGCAAGACTTCACTCGCCTTCGCCCAACCTTACCAGCAGCGCCTGCAGTTTCTCCACGTGGCGCATCAGCAGATGCCGATGCTTTTCGATCTGCTCGAGCCGGCCGGTGAGATCGGCGTGGTCCGTGTCCTCCAGATCAGCGGCGTTCATGACGTCTTCCACCTTGGCGCGCAACGCGGCCAGTTCGACCGGCGGACTCGCCAGATGCCGCTCGAAGCGGCGCACGTCCTGCACCGCCAGATCGCGGACCTTGCGAAAATGCGCCTGACGCCGATGCGCCTCGGCGTCGAGCGTCTCCTCCTCGAGGCGGCGCGCGGGACCCGGCTGACCGAAGATCGGCTCCGGCGGCCGCAACACCGAGCGCTTGCGGACCGGATGCGCCGTGCCGCGAAAGCGCGCGAGCGGGCTTTCATTGTCGATGGCCTCGCGGGCGTTGGCGGGAATCTCCTGCTGGGCATGCGGCGCGTCCATCCAGCCTGCTGGCAGGCCGGTGACCGCTTCGACGCCGCGCACGAACTCCTCGCTGAATTCCCGTTGACCCGACAGCATCAACTTCAGATAGCTCGCGGAGAACGTCATCATCCGCGCGAGGCGGGTTGCCGCGCCGACCTCCTGGGTCAGCACCACCAGATTCGCCCGCCAGATCGGAAGCAGGGACTCGTCGGAATCTTCCATTGCTGGGTCTTCCATCTTTTTCTTGCCCGATTAGTGAGTAACGTCTGCGCGGGCGCCACTGCGGCCCACGCACGTTGTGTTCGTCAAAGGGTAGTCGCTTCGCCGGGCCGCGCGCAACCCGTATGTCCCGGAGAGTGTGACGTAACGTAACCGACGTAACTGTCGGCACGCCGTGTTCTTTCTGATGACAGGCATTGAGCGGGTGCGTTCCGGCCACCCGCTCAATCCCGGCAGGCCATTGTTCAGAGGTTTGCGGTACGGATCGTGCTGAGGGAAAGGCTCTACCACCCACCCGGACAAAAGGGAAAAACGATGAAGAAAGCGATCCTTGCCTGCGCTGCGGCGCTTACTACTCTGTGCGTCATGATCCCGGCGCATGCGGACGAGCATCATCACCCGGTATGTCATAACGTTCACGAGCATGGGCACTGGGTGCGGCACTGCCACTAAGACGGCGGGCTGAGACCTGAGACGGGCTGCTGGGCGCAGGGCTTCTTCGAAGGTCGAAAAAACGCTTTATTGCTGGAAAACGCTTGCTGGAAAACGCGCCACGGCGGCCGATCAGGGCCGCCGTGGCGCGTGTACGTTCAACGCGGATTAAAGCCTTATGCCGCAGCCACGTGCGCCAATGCGGTTTTCACCAACGTTTCCAGAAGCGGTTCGACCTGCGCGGCGAGCGTTTCGTCGTACGCATACGGCATCTGCTCTTCCATATACGTAATCTGCGTCAACTCGAGTTGCACCGCGTGCACGCCTTCTGCCGGCTGGCCGTATTGACGGGTGATGTAGCCGCCCTTGAAGCGGCCATTGGCAATCGACGAGTAGCGGCCGTCCTGCTCGACCACCACGGCCAGCGCCTCCGCCAGCCCCGCCGCAGCACTCGCGCCATTCGACGTGCCGAAGTTGAAATCCGGCAGCCGTCCTTCGAAGAAACGCGGCACGTGCGAGCGGATCGAATGCGCTTCCCACAGCAGCACCCGGCCGTGCTTCGCCTTGAGCGCCGCCAGATGCGCGGCGAGCGCGTCGTGATACGGCTTCCAGTAGATGTCGCGGCGGCGCACGAGTTCGGCCTCGCTGGGCAAATGACCGTCGAGATAGAGCGGCTCCTTGTCGAACGTGTCGACGGGCAGGAGGCCCGTCGTGTCCTGCCCCGGATAGAGATTCGCGCCGTCCGGCGGGCGGTTCAGGTCGATCACGTAGCGCGCGTTGACCGGCATCAGGATCGAGGCGCCCAGCTCGCGAGCAAAGCTGTACAGGCGGTCGAGGTGCCAGTCGCAATCTTCGGTGCGCTGGGCGATGGGCGTCATCGTCGCGGCAATATCATCGGGAATGCCCGTGCCGACGTGGGGTATCGAGATCAGCAGCGGCAGGCTTCCCTCATGCAGCGAAAAAACCGCTGGGGTGTTCGAAGCAGTCATGTCAGTCCGGAATCCATGAAATCAGGGTATCACGTCAGCAGCTTACCTGAGCGCCCCGGTTTGCGGCGCCGCTTTGCTTGGCAGCGTCGGCGCGAGAGGCTTACCTGAGCAACTCGGCGAGCGCCACGCGGTACTGCGCGTAAGCCCGCTCTTCATCGCGATGCCGGCGATTGTCGACCACCTTCACGCCGCCGGTATAGACGTCGCGAATCGGCGTCTCGCCATGCTCGCAGAATACAACGCCCGAAAGCCACGCGTCCGGCGCGTGTTCGGCAATGCTCGCGTGCTCGGCGTCCAGCACCAGCCAGTCAGCCCGTTGCCCTGCCCGCAAGGCGCCGACGGCACGGCCCGTGGCGTGCGCACCACCGTCGAGCGCGGCGCCGAAGAGCCGGTCGGCGACGAACGGCGCCTCGGCCGATGCCAGCACATTGCGTTGACGGCGTACCAGCCGCTGGCCGTATTCCAGCAGCCGCAGTTCGGCCCGCCAGTCCACTCCGATATGACTATCCGAGCCGACGCCAAAGCGCCCTTGCTCGTCGAGATAGGTATGCGCCGGAAAAATGCCGTCGCCGAGATTGGCTTCGGTCGTCAGGCACAGTCCCGCCACCGCGCCGCTTTTGGCCAGATCACGGGTTTCCTGCGCGTCGACGTGGGTCGCATGCACCAGACACCAGCGGGAATCGACAGCGAAGCGATCGAGCAGCCATTGCACCGGCCGCGCGCCCTCGATTTCGAGGCAGGCGTCCACTTCGGCAGTCTGTTCGGCGATGTGGATATGCACCGGCGCGCCGGGCAGATCCTGATCGAGCCCGTCGAGCAGACTGCGCAGCGATGTCTCCGAAACCGCCCGCAACGAATGCGGCGCCACGCCATAGCGCCGCGCGGCGCTTTCCGGATAAGCGTCACGGAGCTTGCCCAACAGATCGAGCAGGCTCTCAGGCGTATTGATGAAGCGCCGCTGATCAGCGTTTGGCGCGCGCGCGCCGAAGCCGCTGTACTGGTACAGCACCGGCAGCATCGTCATGCCGATACCGCTCGTCCGGGCCGCCTCCACCACCTGCCCGGCCAGTTCGGCTGCATTGGCATAACGGTTGCCATCCGGCATGTGATGCACGTAATGGAACTCGCACACCGAGGTATAGCCCGCCTTCAACATCTCGATGTAGAGCCACTGCGCGACAGCGGCCAGCCCTTGCGGCGTGATCTTCGCGGCGAAGCGGTACATCAGGTCGCGCCAGCTCCAGAAGTTGTCGGTGGCGTTGGCGCGGTATTCGGTCAGGCCCGCCATCGCGCGCTGGAAGGCGTGCGAATGCAGATTCGGCATGCCGGGCAAAACCGGGCCGGCAGCGCGGGGAACGCCGGCCATCCGCGCGGACGCGTCGGGTGTCACGTGCGTGAGCGTGCCGTCGGCGTCCCACTCCAGCAGCACGTTACGGCGCCAGCCATCCGGCAGCCAGGCGTAGTCGGCGAACAAGGCATGCTTCGACGTTCGAGTGGATTCAGTCATCTTCGGACCTTGATGGATTCAATCAGCCAGCGTAAGCGCGTCGCGTATAAACCGTCTCGCCGGCGCGCACCACGCGCGCGCACAGCGGACGCCCGAGCCAGTAGGCCAGTTCAGCCAGCGTATCGACGGACCACACGACGAAATCTGCGGCACGTCCTTCTGCCAGCGCGCCGTGGCGATCCGCCTGGCCGAGCGCACGCGCCGCATGCTGCGTCACGCCCTGCAGCACTTCGGGGACGGTCATGCGAAACAGCGTGGTCGCCATGTTCATCATCAATAACAACGAAGTGGCGGGCGACGTGCCGGGATTGCTGTCGGTGGAAAGGGCGATGGGTACTTCGTAGCGGCGCAGCAGATCGAGCGGCGGCAACTGCGTCTCGCGGATGAAGTAGTAGGCCCCCGGCAGCAGCACGGCGACCGTGCCGCTTTCCTTCATCGCCGCGACGCCCGCTTCGTCGAGAAACTCGAGATGATCCGCGGACAAGGCGTGGTGCCGCGCTGCGAGCGCCGTCCCGCCGCTGTTGGACAACTGCTCGGCATGCATCTTCACCGGCAGCTTGTAGCGCTCGGCCGCGGCGAACACACGCTCGCTTTGCGCCAGCGAAAAGCCGATCCGTTCGCAGAACACATCGACCGCGTCGACGAGGCCTTCGTTGGCCAGCGCGGGCAGCATGCGCTCGCAAACCTCGGTGATGTACTCGTCCGCGCGCCCGACAAACTCGGGCGGCAACGCATGCGCGCCGAGAAACGTCGTGTAAACCGACACCGGATATTGCTCGCCCAGACGGCGTGCGACGCGCAGCATCTTGCGTTCGGTCGCGAGATCGAGGCCATAGCCGGATTTGATTTCGATAGCGGTGACGCCTTCGGCGAGCAGCGGTTCGAGCCGCGCGGCGGATTGGCGGAACAGGCTCGCTTCATCGGCCGCGCGCGTCGCGCGTACCGTCGACACGATGCCGCCGCCCTGCCGCGCGATCTCTTCGTAGCTGACGCCGGCAAGCCGCTGCGCGAACTCGTCGGCACGCTGGCCACCGTAGACGAGATGCGTATGACAATCGACGAGGCCCGGCGTGACCCACGCGCCGCCGAGGTCTTCGCGCGGCCATGTGGCGTACTCAGCCGGCAATTCGCTCGCGGCGCCGAGCCATGCAATGCGGCCGTCGCGCACGGCGATCGCGGCGTCGGCCTGGGTGTGGCGGGGATCGCCTTGTGGGCAGAGGTTCAGGTGATGCCAGACGGTTTGCTTCATCGCGTGCTCGTTGCAGCTCGTTGCGGTCTGTGAAGGCGAAGTCCGATGCGCGCCCGGACTCGCGGTGTGCTTCAGGCAATGCGTGTAGTGCGGTTGGTTCGTCCTGCTAACGTGGCGTGCCGGCGCGGCCCGTCTGCGCCGCTTTTTGTCAGGTCACGCGTACTGCAAGCGAATGACGAGCAGCGCGCCCTCACCGCTTACCCCGCACGTCAACGCATCCGGGGCCTCGATCTGCAGCGTGTCGTCTACTGCAAGCGTCATCGGAGCGGCATCGCCCAACGTCACTTCGAGCGAACCCGCCGCGCAGAACAGCAGCACGACGTCAGCGGACAGTTTGCGCGTTGACGGCCCGCTCGTGCCACCGTCGCTGCGCCATACATCGAGTTCGCCGGTTGCCGCGCCACGCCGCACCATCAGGTTGAAATCGCGCGTCGCTCCGTCGACCAGACGCGCTTCGATCGCCGTCTCGCCCGCAAACCGCGCGATATCGAGCGGCTGCGTCAGCGCATGCGTCGGCCCCTGCGCCTCATCGAGCAGCATACCCGCGCCCGCCAACAACACCAGCGTGCGATCGATGCCCGCAAAGTGTGAGAACGGCCCTGCCTGCGCAACGTCTGCAATGCTCACGCGCCAGATGAACGCGTCGAGTCCCGAACCTTCCGGGAACGCGGCCACTTCACGCGTGACACCGCCGCCGTTCTTCCACGGCGCCGCCACGCGCTCCGCACCGCGCAGCAACCTCACGCCAAGGGCCGGAACCGCACCCGTGGACGCCGGGTTGCTGGGCTCGACCGGCAAGGACGGCGCCACGATCAGCGACCCAGCATCGGCAGGTTGAGCCCCACTTCGCGCGCGGTTTCCTGCGCGAGTTCGTAGCCGGCATCCGCGTGACGCATCACACCGGTGGCCGGGTCGTTGAACAGCACGCGGCCGAGGCGCTTGCTGGCTTCATCGGTGCCGTCGGCGACGATCACCACGCCGGAGTGCTGGCTAAAGCCCATGCCGACGCCGCCGCCATGGTGCAGCGACACCCACGTCGCGCCGCCCGCCGTGTTCAGCAGCGCGTTGAGCAACGGCCAGTCGCTGACGGCATCCGAACCGTCCTTCATCGATTCCGTTTCGCGATTCGGGCTGGCCACCGAGCCGGTATCCAGATGATCGCGGCCAATCACGACCGGTGCCTTCAACTCGCCGTTCTTGACCATCTCGTTGAACGCTTGTCCAAGACGATAACGATCCTTCACGCCCACCCAGCAGATCCGCGCCGGCAGACCCTGGAACGCGATGCGTTCGCGCGCCATGTCGAGCCAGTTGTGCAGATGCGGATCGTCGGGGATCAGTTCCTTGACCTTCGCATCGGTCTTGTAGATGTCCTCAGGATCGCCCGACAGCGCAACCCAGCGGAACGGGCCCTTGCCTTCGCAGAACAGCGGGCGGATATACGCCGGCACGAAACCCGGGAAATCGAAGGCGTTTTCGACGCCCATTTCCAGCGCCATCTGGCGGATGTTGTTACCGTAGTCGAGCGTCGCCGCGCCGCGTTCCTGCAGCGTGAGCATGGCCTTGACCTGCTCGGCCATCGACTGTTTCGCAGGTTTGACGATGCTGTCCGGCACCGTCTTTTGACGCTCGCGCCAGTCTTCCACGCTCCAGCCTTGCGGCAGGTAGCCGTGGATCGGATCGTGCGCGCTCGTCTGGTCGGTCACGCAGTCCGGCGTGATGCCGCGTGCGACGCACTCGGCGAACACGTCCGCTGCATTGCCGAGCAGCCCAACCGAAACCGGCTTGCCGGTTTTCTTCGCGTCTTCGACGATCGCCAGCGCTTCATCCAGCGTTTTCGCCTTGCGGTCGACGTAACGGGTCTTCAGACGGAAATCGATGCGCGACTCGTCGCACTCCACCGCGATCATCGAAAAGCCGGCCATGGTCGCCGCCAGCGGCTGTGCGCCGCCCATGCCGCCCAGACCGCCCGTCAGAATCCACCGGCCCTTCGGGTTGCCGTTGAAATGCTGGTTCGCCACCGAGAAGAAGGTTTCGTAGGTGCCCTGAACAATCCCCTGGCTGCCGATGTAAATCCAGCTGCCCGCCGTCATCTGGCCGTACATCATCAGGCCCTTGCGGTCGAGTTCGTGGAAATGTTCCCACGTCGCCCAATGTGGCACGAGGTTGGAATTGGCCAGCAGCACGCGCGGTGCGTCGGCATGTGTTTTGAACACGCCAACCGGCTTGCCCGACTGGATCAGCAGCGTTTCGTCGTCGTTGAGATCTTTCAGCGAGGTGAGAATCTGATCGAAGCAATCCCAGTTACGCGCGGCGCGGCCAATGCCGCCATATACCACGAGCGCATGCGGATGCTCGGCTACTTCGGCGTCCAGATTATTCTGGATCATCCGGTACGCGGCTTCCGTCAGCCAGCTCTTGCAGGTCTTTTCCGCACCGCGCGGGGCGCGGATCGTGCGGGTCGGGTCGAGACGTGGGTCGAAGTGCTTGGGGTTGTTCATGGTGGCCCTCGGAGGCTGGAAAGTACTCGGGAATCAGGTCAAAAAACGCAAAGCGGATCAGCGAAATCAGAAGTGTCCAGTGAAGCGGTAACGGCTGCCGGGATGCCAGAGATTGGCCACCGAAGCGACCAGGCTCTGCGACCACGTGCGACGATGCAGCACGAGGCACGGTTCGAGTTCATCCATGGTCAGCAGGCGCCGGGTATCGGCATCCGTCACCGACGCTTCAATGCGGTACTCGACGCGCTGCAGCGGCGCGACGTGCACCAGATACTGGTTCGGCGTGGTGTTGGTAAAGTCCTGCAACGCATACTCGGGAGCGACCGCCGGGTTGACCCAGCGTTCTTCGAGCTGCACGGGTTCGTCGTTTTCCAAATGCAGCACGCGCGAGTGGAACACCGGGCTGCCGGCGCTCACCTGCATCTCGTCGGCGAGCGCCTCGTCGGCAATCGCGGCGCCGACATGCAGCACCTTCGCCTGATAGCGGTGGCCGCGCGCGACGATCTCGTCGGAAATGCTGCGGATCGCCACCAGCGTCGACTCGTACTTCGGTCGTGCGACGAAGGTGCCCGATCCCTGCACGCGTGTGAGCACCTGCTCGGAGGTAAGCTCGCGCAGCGCACGGTTGACCGTCATGCGCGCCACGTTGAACTCGCGTGCGAGCTCGTTTTCCGAAGGGACCTGGTCGCCTTCACCCCATTCGCCCGCGTGAATGCGGGCGAGGATGAAGTCCTTGATCCCCTGATAGGCCGGTGCGTTCATGCTCGATGTGCCGTGAGTGCCGTTGCGGTGCTTACTGTTCGGACGGGAACACGTACGGGCTATGCGCGGCGATCGTGCCGTTCTGCACGAGATGCGTGATCGCGGCGATGTCCGGTGCAAAGTAGTGATCGAGTTCGTAATGCGCGACTTCCTTGCGCACGGTCTGCATGACTTTCTGCAGGCTCGGGCTGGTCTCATGCGGCGCGCGCAGATCGACGCCTTGCGCGGCGGCGAGTAGTTCGATCGACAGGATGTTGGCCGTGTTCTCGGCGATGTCGCCGAGCTTGCGCGCAGCAAACGTCGCCATTGATACGTGGTCTTCCTGGTTCGCGGAGGTCGGCAACGAATCCACCGAAGCCGGATGCGCGAGCGTCTTGTTTTCCGATGCAAGCGCAGCCGCCGTGACGTGGGCGATCATGAAGCCGGAGTTCACGCCGCCGTCGCGAACGAGGAACGGCGGCAGACCGGACAGCGTGGAATCGATCAGCAGTGCGATGCGACGTTCGGCGAGCGCACCGATTTCGGCCGCGGCCAGCGCGAGATTGTCCGCGGCAAACGCTACCGGTTCAGCGTGGAAGTTGCCACCCGACAGCACTTCGCCCGTGTCCGGGAAAATCAGCGGATTGTCTGAGACGGCATTGGCTTCGATCAGCAGCACGTCGGCCGCATGGCGCATCTGGTCGAGACACGCGCCCATGACCTGCGGCTGGCAGCGCAGGCTGTACGGATCCTGCACCTTGCCGCAATCGCGGTGCGACAGATTGATGGCCGAGCCGTCGAGAAGCGAACGGTACGCCGCCGCGGCTTCGATCTGACCTTGATGACCGCGCAGATCATGGATGCGATGGTCGAACGGCTTGACCGATCCGGCCGCCGCATCCACCGATAACGCACCCGCCACGAGTGCCGTACGGTACAGATCTTCGATGGCGAACATGTTGTACAGCGCCAGCGCGGTCGAGGCTTGCGTGCCGTTCAGCAGCGCCAGGCCTTCCTTCGCCTGCAGCGTGAGCGGCTTGAGACCGGCGAGGCGCAGGCCTTCGGTGGCGGCCATGCGCTCGCCTTTGGCGATCACATCGCCGACGCCGAGCAGGGTGGCCGACATGTGCGCGAGCGGCGCGAGGTCGCCCGAGGCGCCCACCGAGCCCTTGACCGGAATCACCGGCAGCACGTCGGCATTGAACAGCGTGATCAGCGCGTCCATCACTTCGCGGCGGATGCCGGAATGACCGCGGCCGAGGCTCGACAACTTGAGCGCGATCAGAAGACGCACGACCGGACGCGACATGGGCTCGCCCACGCCGACCGCGTGCGACAACACCAGATTGCGTTGCAGCAGCTCGAGCTGCTCACGCGGGATATGCGTGCTGGCAAGCCGCCCGAAACCCGTGTTGATGCCGTAAGCGGGCTCGCCCTTCGCGGCGATATCGGCGACCGCCTGCGCGCAGGCGTCGATGGCGGCAAAGCTGGCGGGATCGAGTTGCAGCGTGACCTGTTCACGCGCGATCTGGCGCAGTTGCGGGAGAGTCAGGTGGCCGGGCTTGAGCGTCATCATGGAAGTGAGTCCTGTCTATACAAGTTGAGAGAAGTCTAGCGGCGCCAGCTTGTATATACAACTTATTTTTAATCGTTTGTGATTAGTGGTTTCCCGAGGGTCTGGTTGAGCCCTGCCGCATTGCTGGCATGCTTTTCGCAGAAATTCACCGGGCCGGTGCGTGGCGCTGCACCCAGTGAGGGCGTGCCAACCTGCGCCGTCATTTCACGAGAACTTGTATATACAGCGGATCGTCCGCTTGAAATGATGGAGAAGTGTGACTAAAGGTCGAGGCGTGGCCCGATGAAATCCAGAAACGCCTGCACCCGGCCGGCCAGCGTGGCGCTCTGATAAAACACCGCACTGACCGGTTGCCGGTCGTCGACCAGCACGTCTTCGAGAATTCGCACGAGCCGTCCATCGCGTACGTCCGCGAGCGTCATGAAATCGGACAGGCAGGCGATACCGCTATCCGCCATGGCCAGTTGACGGATCGTCTCGCCGCTCGACGCCGTCATGGCGGGCGCGATCTTCAACGCAGCACGTTCGCCGTCGCGCAGCGGCCAGCGGTTCAGATGCTCGGGCGCCGTAAAGCCGATCAGACGATGCGCATGCAGCGCCTCGGCAGCATCCGGCTCGCCGTGCCGCGCCAGATAACCCGGGCTCGCCACGACGCGCCGCTTGCTGCTGCCGAGCGAGCGCGCATGCAGCGTCGAATCCTGCAGTACGCCAATCCGGATCGCGATATCCACCGTCTGTTCGAGCAGATCGACGATCCGCTCGTTGCTGGTCAGCTCGAGATGGATCTCCGGGTACAGCGCCGAAAACGCCTGCATATGCGGCGCGATGCAGTGAAGCATGAAGGGCGACGCCGCATCCACGCGCAGACGCCCGCTGGGCCGCTCGCGCCGCCGGGCGACGGACTGCTCGGCCTCTTCCATGGCGTCGAGAATCGCCCGTGCCCGGCCGAGGAACAATGCGCCCTCTTCCGTGAGTTGCAGCCGCCGTGTCGTACGGCGAATCAGGGCCGTGTCGAGCTTCTTTTCGAGCCGCGTCAGTGCCCGGCTCACGCCCGACACCGTCTGTTGCAGCTTTTCGGCGGCGGCCGTGATCGAGCCGCTGTCGACTACGGTCACGAAAACCAGCAGCTCGTCGGTCGAAGTCTTCATTGTTGATTTCAAGTCAAGATTGATTTGAGACTAACACGCTTTTTGCCAGAATCAAGACGGCGGATACTGGCTCCACTGCAGCGGAAATCCAGCGATTCCCGCTTATCCCGGCTGTCCCAGCCATTAGGAGAACGTCTTGAACATATTCATCACCGGTGCCAGCGGTTTTATTGGCGGCTCGATTGCGGCGGGCCTCGTGCGCGCCAGACACCACGTACGCGGCCTGATCCGGAATCCTGAACACGCTGCTGAGCTGCAGCGCCATGGCATCGAAGCGGTCGCCGGCACGCTCGACGATCGCGCGTTGCTGATCGCCGAAGCCCAGGCCGCGGACGCCGTCATCAACGCGGCCAGCAGCGACCACCGTGCGGCCGTGGAAGCGCTGATCGAAGGCCTCGCTGGCTCCGGCAAGCCGTTTTTGCATACGAGCGGTTCGAGCATCGTCGGCGATGCATCCGGTGGCGAAGCCGGCGCGGCCGCGATCTATCACGAAGACGCTCTGCCCGAACCGACTGCGGACAAAGCGGCCCGAGTTGCCATCGACCGTCTGGTGCTCGAAGCGGCCCAGCAGAATATTCGCTCAGCCGTGCTATGCAATACGCTGATCTATGGCCACGGCGCCGTGGCGGGTAGCGCCAGCGTGCAATTGCCGCGCCTCGTGCGCCAGGCGCAGAAAAGCGGTGTCGTGCGGCAGGTGGGAAGCGGCGGCAACATCTGGTCGAACGTGCATATCGACGACGTCGTCGAGCTGTATCGGCTCGCGCTGGAGAAGACGCCGGGCGGCACGTTCTACTTCGTGGAAAGCGGTGAGGCATCGTTCCGCGACATGAGTGCCGCTATCGCCCGCGCGATGAACCTGGGACCAGCGCAGGACTGGCCGCTGGCCGAGGCCGAAAAGGAATGGGGCTATGAAATGGCGAACTACGGGCTCGGCTCGAATAGCCGGGTACGGGGCGAACGGGCGCGCAAGCTGCTCGGGTGGCAGCCGAAGCGGAATTCGGTGGTGGAGTGGATCGAGAAGGAGATGGTGGCGCGGTAGGAGATCAGCGCCCTTTGGGGCGCCCCCCAAGGGGACTTCCTCCGGGCGCTGACGGCGCCCTCCAGGGCGCCCCCCAAGGGGACTTCCTCCGGGCGCTGACGGCGCCCTCCAGGGCGTAATCTGTGTAAGCGATTTTGTTGCGAATTCGTAAGCTCAACTCGTTAAAATCCAGCCGAATTAATGCGTCGTTTCGCAAACGCGAACCGACCTTCGAGCCCGGATCCCTCGATGAGCCTCGCGCTAAATTTCGATTGGCTGACCAACCTGATGGCGATCCTGTTCGTCGTCGCATGTCTCTATGACGTGCGCTACGACGAATACGGCACCTTGACCATCGCGGCCGCGGCAATGGGACTCGTCGTCATGGCCATCGAACTGTTCCTCAGACCCGCCTTCGAGTTGTCACTATAGCCAGCAAGGCGGCGCAGTCCATCCACTCAGACAGCGCCGCCGGCCCTGCCCCGGCATGCCAGTTCACACACCGGGCAGAAGCAGCACTTACAGGATCACCGCCACTTCCGGCGGCGCACGACGGAAGCCCCGTGTAAGCCAGCCGAGATAAACCAGGCCCAGCACGAACCAGATCGCGCCCAATACCAGCGCCGTCTTCTCCAGGCTCACCAGCAACCACAGATCCGCCAGCGCACCCAGCAACGGGAACAGCAGGCCGCCCAGCACACCCATGGTTTGCGCACTGCCTTTGGCCAGAAAATACTGGCGTACGACGCACAGATTGACCGCGGTGAACGCGAGAAACGCGCCGAAGTTGATGAACGAAGTGGAAGTCGCAACATCGAGCTTCAACGCAATCAGACCCACCACTCCCGCAATCGCGATGTTGATGGCCGGCGTCTTGAACTTCGGATGCACGAAACCGAAAATGCGCCGCGGCAGCACTTCATCGCGGCCCATCGCATACAGCAGACGTCCAACGCTTGCCTGAGCCGAAATGCCCGAAGCAAACTGCGCGAGAATCAGCCCGGCCAGAAACACCGTCACGAAGATATCGCCGCCCACCATGCGCGCCACTTCGAACGCAGCGGAATCCGGATCCTTGAACACGGCGCCCGGGTGCGCAAGCTGCACCGTATAGGCCGCAATCACGAAGATCGCCCCGCCGATCAGCGCAATCAGGACGATCGCACGCGGCATGGTCCTCTCCGGCGCAATGGTCTCTTCGGTGAGCGTCGACACCGCATCGAAGCCGAGATACGAATACGCGGCAATCGCGGCGCCCGCCATGGTCGCGGAGAACGGCACGTGCGGCTTGAAGAACGGTTCAGCGGAAATCAGCCCGCCCGGTCCCATCGCCGCCGTCACATAGTGACAGCACAGGACAACGAACAGTGCGACGATCGCCAGTTGCACCACCATCAGCACGATGTTGAAGCGGTTCGCGAGCTCAATGCCGAGGATATTCAGCGCGCTCGTCAATACGATGAACGCGACGATCCAGATCCAGCTCGGCACCGTCGGAAAGGCCGCGCTCAGATAGGCGGCGCCAATCAGCCAGATCACCATCGGCAGGAAGAAATAATCGAGCAGTGTCGCCCAGCCGATCATGAAACCCAGATGCGCATTGAAGGTCTTGCGCGTATACGTGTAGGCCGATCCCGCTACCGGGAAGAGCCGCGCGAGTTTGCCGTAGCTCAACGCGGTGAACACGATGGCGATCAACGCGATCAGATAGGCGAGCGCGGCCGTATCGTTGCTCGCGCTGGCGAGCACGCCGTAAGTACCGTAAACGATCAACGGCGCCATATAGGCGAGGCCGAACAGCAATACCGAAGGCAGGCCAAGTGTGCGCTTGAGGTGCGTGGTTTGCGTGCCCGCTCGTTCGGCGGGGGATGAGGTTGTCATGCAGTGTCTCCTGGGTATCGCCGGCCAGCGTGGCCGGACGAACGGGCGGTTTTAGTGAATGATCAGGTTTGCTACGGACGTGCCGCATCACCCGCTGGATGAAACAGGTCCAGTACTGCGACTCCAGATATCGTGGCGCGGTCTGGCGAGAGCGGTCCGCGCGAACGCCGGACCCTCGCCTCGTGCCACGCGCCTAACGGATCACGCGGACACGCTGGCCGTTCTCGCCGTCGAGCGTCTTGAGATCCAGCGCGATGCGCGCGTCATGCAGGTAGCGATAATGTTCACGCGCGTTTTCCAGCCGAGCGGGATCGAGGCTCGCTTGCAGCACGGTCTGCGCGGCGCCTGCTTCGCAGACGACCTCGCCGAACGGATCGATCAGCGCCGATTCGCCGGGGAAGCTCAGGTTGTCGTCACCCGTGCCGGTCCGGTTGACAAGCGCGGCAAACATCTGGTTTTCCATTGCCCGCGCCACGATCGCGCGGCGATGCACCGGGCCGAACGGATCCATGTTGCCGTTGGTCACCAGCAGCAGATCGGCGCCCAGCGAGGCGACTGCGCGCGCGGTCTCGGGGAATTCGATGTCGTAGCAGATCAACATCCCGACGGTCATGCCCTTGAAGCTGCACACTTCGTAGCGATCGCCCGGTTCGAACACACCGACGTCCGACGCCCACAGATGCGTCTTGCGATAGCGCAGCGCCAGTTCGCCCTGCGCGTCGATCAGCACCGTGGTGTTGTAAAAGCGGCTGCCGTCGCGCTCGGCGAGACCTGCCGCAACCGCCACGCCAGCCGAACGCGCGGCGTTGCGCACGCGCGTCAAGGCCGCGCCGTCGAGCGGTTGCGCGACATCGGCCACCGTGTCGCGGGTGGGGAAGCCCGAAAGCGTTGTTTCGGGAAAGACGATCAGATCCGTACCGTCCGCACGTTTCTCGATCACTTCGAGCACGCGTTGCACGTTGGTGTCGGTCGCGCCATCCTGAATCGGAATCTGCGCCAGTTCGAGCTGCATTGATGTCTCCTTGCTTTGCCAGTCCGCTTCGTCCACGTCTACTGATTATTTCGGCCGTCGCCGAAGCGCCTGGCGCTATTATCACCAGACATATTTATCGTGGAATCACCCGGCTGGGTTACCCTCAACGGAGCAGGCATGGAACTCGAATGGCGCGACCTCGCCTTTCACAGGGAAATTGGCGCGGTCATCGAGGCGCTCGACAGCACGCAGTTCTGGACCCGGCTCACCCGTGCGCTGCAACGCTACGTGGCCTTCGACAACTGGGTGGCGCTGCGTTTCACGCCGGACGAGGCGCCGCTCGTGTGCGCCGAATCGCCGACGCCCGACGGCACGGTCGATGTCATGTTCCAGGATTATCTGGCGGCGCTCTATCAGCTCGACCCGTTTTATATCGACGCGTGCGAGCGGCCCGCATCGGGCTTCGTCACGCTCGCGGATGTGGCGCCCGACAACTTCTCGATGACTTCGTACTATCAGCGCTACTTCAGGAAGAACATCGTCGGCGACGAGGTGCACTTCAACTATAGGATCGATGCGCGGCATACGCTGGCGTTTTCACTCGGCGCGACCCACGGCTATGGCGAACGGGACCTCGCCGTGCTGGCCCTGTGCGCGCCGTGGGTGATCGCGCTGATGCGCCAGCGCTTGCCGCATGAAACCTTCGACACATCCGCCGCGCCGGGCATGGGCGAACCCGTTGAGGTGAACAAAGGAACTGCTACAGGTTCCCCACCCGCCGCCGATGTGCCGACCTACGCGGAGCGCTTCACGCAGGTGGCGCAGGCCGGTGGACACACGCCGCTCACGGCGCGTGAAGTGGAGGTGGCGATGCTGACGCTCAGCGGATTCTCCACGCGGGCGATTGCCGAAAAGCTGGCCATCTCGTTCGAAACCGTGCGGGCCCACAAGAAACACATTTATACCAAGCTCAACATTAATTCACAGTCCGAACTGTTTGCGCTGTTCTACGAAGCGGGACATCGCAGTACGCAGTCGTGATGCGAGCATCGAGGCGCCTGCCGGAAGCGCCCCTGCTCACTGACGCCGGCTAGCCGCACGCCGGACATCCGCGTGGCGCGTCCCCGTAACGGTCGTGATGCTTGACCCACTCGCCCAGGTTCCTGACTTCATTACGTCCCTTCGGCGCGATATCCAGATGCGTATAGGTGCCGATAAACGGCTCGCCACCACGCGCATAGCTCGAATAGGTGTGAAAGAGATCGCCGGCCTCGTCCTTATAAAACGCGCTATGCCCGGGCGCTTCGTCGCCGGAAATGTCCTGTTCCTCGAAGTTGTAGAAGGCCTTGCCCTGCGCGATCTCCTCCGGTGTGAACGACACGTGGTAGTCGAAATTGAAATCGCTGTCATGCGACGACACCCAGCGAAACCGCCACCCCATCCGCTTTCTGAACGCCTCGATCTTGTCGAGCGGCGCACGCGAAACGGCCATGTACGAGACGTCGTGATGTTCGAGATGCGCCAGCACACCATCGACACTGTCCGACAGGAATGAGCAGCCAGGGCATCCCTCCTGCCATTCGGGGCCCAGCATGAAGTGGTAGACAATCAACTGGCTGCGTCCGTCGAACAGTTCGGCGAGCGTCTTGCGGCCTTGCGGCGTATCGAACGTATAGGTCTTGTCGAGCTTGACCCACGGCAACGCCAGGCGCTTGCGGTTCAGTTCATCGCGCGCATGCGTGAAGGCCTTTTCTTCGGCCAGCAACGCGCGGCGCGCAACCAGCCATTGTTCCCTCGAGACAGTGCTATGCGGTTCCATCTGCTCTCTCCTTCCTCAGTAGTCACACCAGGTAGCGTTCAAGCCCGTCGAGCGCGGACGTCCAGCCCGCTGCATGCGCGTCGCGCGCGGCTTCGCCAACCAACTGTTCGTGAGTCAACGTCAACAGCGTGCCGTCGCCGTCAGGTCTTAAGGTCACCGTAACGAGCGATTCGCGTTCAGGGGTCGAGCGCCACGTCCACGTGAAAACCAGTTTCGCGTCCGGCACCACTTCCAGATAACGGCCGCTGACCGCATGCTCGGCACCGTCCACGCCGCGCATCACGAGTTGAAAACGCCCCTCGACACACGCTTCCACTTCCGCGTGAATCATCTGGTTGTCGTTCGGGTGCATCCACCTCAGGATTTGCGCCGGTTCCGTCCAGGCACGGAAGACTTTCGCGGGCGCGGCGTTGAGACGGCGCTGGAGCGTGAGACTGGGTTGGGTGGACATGGCTCATCCTCTTCGACAAACGCAGCAAGCCGATCGAGCTGTTCGGTCCAGAAGCGCTGATAGCGGTTGAGCCACTGCATCGCTTCCTCCATCGGCCCGGCAGACAAACGGCACGCTACCGTACGGCCTGTCTTGGTACGCGTGACGAGACCGGCCTCGGCTAGCACATCGAGATGCTTCATCACCGCTGGCAACGACATCTCGAACGGCTGCGCGAGTTCGCTCACCGACAGATCGTGCCTATCGGAAAGGCGCGCAAGGAGCGCACGCCGCGTCGGGTCGGCGAGCGCCGCAAAGGTGCGGTCGAGAACGGCTTCGGAAAACTTAACCATGAGGTTAAGTGTAGTCGCGCGAAACGGGATGTCAAGAACGCGATGAGCAGGCGAAGTCCCCTCCCACCCACGCGTTACAGCGATCGCACCAACCGCTCCCGCTGAAATCAGATCGCCCAGCCGCCGAGGTAGAACACGGCCAGTACGATTGCAATCGCCACCGTGCCGACGTTCAGCTTGCGATACTCGCCACTCACGATGCGGCCGATCACCAGCGTGCTGAATCCCAGCATGATGCCCGTCACGATGTTGGCAGTGAGCACGATGAACACCGCGCATACCAGACCCGACATCGAGTCGACCATGTCGTCCATATTCAGCTTGCTCACGCTCGACAGCATCAGCAGGCCGACGTACATCAGCGCGGGAGCCGTCGCATACGAAGGCACCAGGCCGGCGAGCGGCGAGAAGAACATCACCACCAGGAACAGCAGACCGACCACGGCCGCGGCCATACCCGTCTTCGCGCCCGCTGCCACGCCGACCGTCGATTCGATATACGCAGCAGCCGGTGCACCGCCGAGAAAGCCCGAGAAGATCGAGCTCAGCGAGTCCGCGGTCAGCGCACGGCCGCCGTTGATGATGCGGCCATTGGCGTCGAGTTGACCGGCCTGCCCGGCGACGGCGCGGATCGTGCCGGTCGCGTCGAACACGGCCGTCATCACGAGGGCCAGCACGCTAGGCAGCACCGCCAGCGAGAGCGCGCCCTTGATGTCCATCGCGCCGATCAGCGAAGCGTGACCCGGCGCGCTCAGCGACGGCAAGGCAAATACACCGTGAAACGCCACGGCCGGATCGATCAGGAGTCCGATCGCAGAAATCGCGACAATCACGATCAGGATCGAGCCCGGCACACGACGGCGCACCAGTCCGAAGATCGCAGCCAGGCCCGCCACCGACATCAACGCCGGCAGCGCCGTGATATTGCCGAGCGAGACCGGCAGACCGGCGCCCGGGTTCTTCACGACGAGGCCCACGTCGTTGGCCGCGATCAGCAGCAGGAACAGACCAATGCCGATGCCCGTACCGTGCGCCACGCCGGAGGGCAGGTTGCGCAGGATCCACGAGCGCACGCCCGTCACCGAAATACCGGTGAAGACAATACCCATCAGGAACACCGCGCCGAGCGCGACGGTCGGATGCAGGCCCTTGCCCAGCACGAGACCAAAGGCCGTGAAGGCGGTGAGCGAGATGGCGCAGCCGATCGCGATCGGCAGCTTGGCCCAGACGCCCATCAGCAGCGAACCGAACGCCGTGGTCAGGCACACGGCCACGAAAACCGCGCTGGTGTCGAAGCCTGCCTTGCCGAACATGCCAGGCACGACGAACACCGAATAGACCATCGCCAGAAACGTGGTGACGCCGGCGATGATTTCCTGACGCTGCGAACTGCCGCGCGAGGAGATTTCGAAATACCGGTCGAGAAAGCCCTTGGAGTCGAAGGTTTCGACGCCGACATCGGAAATCGGCTGGGCGTGGGGTTCCATCATGATGAGTGCCTCCTTTATCAGCATGCCGAAACAGCCGGGGCACCGGCTGTCATCAGGTTCGTCTCGTTGCGTTTATGTAGTGGGGTGAAGCAAGGTTTGAACGTTCATCCAGACGGACAGCCTGTGATTCAGGCCGCTCCGCTTTCATCCGAGGATTCCCGACATCCCTTACAATCGGGCACCTACGTGTCGGGTGAAACCTGTGGGGCACAACCCGCGTCAACACCGTTCATCAGTTGCTGTCCCGAAATGTAGGCGAATACAAATATGGCTCCCATCGCATGAATGGCATGCCGGTCATGTCGCGATGCTTATATCGTTTAAGCCACGGCGGCATGCGGGTCCAGCCCGCGCGTATACACCTACGGCTCTTCACGCGCCTGCCGTCGGTCTTCGCGCTGCACGATGCCGCATCCGCCGCGCAGATGAACCGGGTCCGCGGTTTTTCCTGTCAATGCGGGCCGGAACGCGGCGCGCCGCGGGTTAAACTCTGACGCATACGCCGTTTCAATTGCAGCAGCCGCGGGTGCGGCGAGCCCATCGCACCCTCCGCTCTCGCCCATGGAGTCCTTCTTGATGAGTGGCGGTTTTCCACGTCCAGCTTGCCGTTATCCGATCCTTCTCGTCCTCGCGGCCATGGCCCTGTCGGGTTGCAGCTTGCTGCGCGGACCGCAGCAGGCGCCGATCACCGAGGCCGTGCCGGTCCTCGTCTCGCCCGACGGCTCCACGCTCGTGGCCGGACCGCCCGAGACCACCGTGCAGACGGAAGCGGCCAAACCCGAAGCGCCGCCGAAACCGAAACGTCCTCCTGCCCCGCCCCGCAAGCCCGAGGAGCCGCCGCCCCCGCCCGCGCCGCCGCCTCCGCCGCCGCCCGCACCTGCGCCGCTCATCGTGACGCGGCTGATCGACCGCAACCAGGCGCATGGCCTGCTCGACAGCGAAGTGCAGAAGCCCGACGGCAAGGTCGTGGGCCGCGCCGTCGATCTCGTCACGGACGCGAGCGGCAAGCCGATCGAAATGGTCGTGAACCTGCAGGGCTTCCTTGGGGTCGGCGACCGCAAGGTCAACTTCCCGTGGAACGTGTTCCGCTTCACGCCGAACGCCAAAGCCGCGACTATCACGCTCAATCTCGCGCCGGGCCAGGCGCCGCCCGCCGACCGCTCGAAAGCCGCTGCGGCGGCTGCCGGCACCGCAACGGCGACGCGCTTGCCGCTGCTCGATGCCACTGTCGAGCGGCCCAACGGCGGCAAAGTGGGCCGCGTGGTCGACGTGCTGATCGACGCTAACGCGCAGCCGCAAGCCGTGGTGCTCGACGTCAGCGGCGGCATCGTCAACACCGACCGGCGCACGATTGCCGCCAACTGGTCCGCGCTGCACTTCGGCACCAAGGACCACGCGCTCTATCCGCTGCTGGATCTCAGCGACGCCGCGATCGCCGCATCTCCGGCCTACGACACCGGCCAGCCGGTCCGCGCCGTCTCGCCCGCACCACCCGCAGCGCCCGCAGCGCCCGCTAGTGCGCCCGCCGCGGCTGCGTCATCGTCTACAGCGGCGGCTTCGACCGCACGGGCGGCCCGATGACAGGCCGCCTTTTGGTTAATGCCCGCAGCCTGCGCGCGCTCGACTGGATGAACTTTTTCGTCGCCAACGTGCAGACGGGTTTCGGGCCCTTCATCGCGTCCTATCTGGCGTCGCACAAGTGGACCCAGGGGGAAATCGGCATGGCGCTGTCGGTCGGCACCATCAGCGCGATGGTGAGCCAGGTGCCCGCCGGCGCCGCCGTCGATGCCATGCGTAACAAGAAAGGCGCGGCGGCCTGGGCGATCATCGCGATCATTCTCTCCGCCGTGCTGCTCGCCAGCAGTCCGACCGTGCTGCCCGTGATCGCCGCGGAGGTTTTCCACGGCTTTGCCAGTTGCATGCTGGTGCCGGCGATGGCCGCCATTTCGTTCGCACTGGTGGGACGCCAGAACCTCGGCGACCGGCTTGGCCGCAATGCGCGCTGGGCGTCGATCGGCAGCGCGATCGCAGCCGGGTTGATGGGGCTGTTCGGCGAGTACTTCTCGTCGCGCGCCGTGTTCTGGCTGACCGCCGCGCTTGCCATGCCCGCGCTGATCGCGCTGAGCATGGTGCAGAACACCGGCACGCTCGACCCGTTGCCGCAGGCCAAAGCCGAACCCGATGCGGACGAGAAACGCGAAAGCCTACGCGAGTTGCTACGCGACAAGCGCATGTTGATCTTCGCGGCCTGTATCGTGCTGTTCCACCTCTCGAACGCGGCGATGCTCAACCTCGCGGCCGGCGAAGTGACGGCCGGCATGGGCGATAACGTGCAGCTCGTGATTGCAGCCTGCATCATCGTGCCGCAAGCGATCGTCGCGATGATGTCGCCGTGGGTGGGACGCTCCGCGCAACGCTGGGGACGCCGGCCCATTCTGCTGTTCGGCTTTTCCGCGTTGCCGCTGCGCGCGCTGTTGTTCGCGGGCATCAGCAGCCCCTATCTGCTGGTGCCGGTGCAAATGCTCGACGGGCTGAGCGCTGCCGTGTTCGGCGTCATGCTGCCCCTGATCGCCGCGGATGTGGCGGGCGGCAAGGGGCGCTACAACCTGTGTATCGGTCTGTTCGGACTGGCGGCCGGGATCGGCGCGACCTTGAGTACGGCGGCGGCAGGTTTTATCGCGGATCGTTTCAGCAATACGGTCAGCTTCTTCGGTCTCGCAGCGGCTGGCGCGCTGGCGGTGCTGCTGGTGTGGGCGGCCATGCCGGAAACGCGCGAGAGCGAGACCGTCGCGCGGCCGGAAGGGGTGCCGGAGGCGAGATAGTGCGTAGTTGCAGGTTGCACCCAAAATGATCCGCAGTGAAAGGCCGGTGTCGCTCGAGCGACACCGGCCTTTTCTTTGCGCGAGTTGTCCCTCAATCAATCGGTCTGCCCGCCGTTTCGCGCATGAACGGCAGCGGCAGCAACGACACCAGCCCGCAACCGATCAGATACCACGCCGGCGCGAGCGTGCTGCCCGACAACTGGATCAACCAGGTCGCGAAAAATTGCGCGAAGCCGCCGAAGATCGATACACCGAGGCAATACACGATCGACATCCCGGTTGCCCGGATTTCGCGCGGAAACATCTCCGGCAACATCACGATATTCGGCACGGCGGTGAAGGTCACCAACACCGCAAGCACAGCGACGACCGCCAGCAATACGGGGACCGTCGGCGATGCATTGATCAGCATGAACGCCGGATACACGGCAGCAATCAGCAAGACACGCGAGATCCACAGCACGCGCTTGCGGCCCACGCGGTCGGATAACGCGCCAGCAAACGGCGACAGGATCACGGTGACGAATGCTGCGGCCCACGAAGCCCACAGCGCGAGCGACATGGGCAGATGCAGAATGCGGATCGCATAAGTGGACAGATAGAACAGCACGATGTAGTTCGCTGCCGTGCCGCCAATGGTCGTCACGACGCCCGTTGCAATCACGCCGAGGTGGTTGCGAAAAATCTCGCGCACCGGTTGCGCATGCGCCGCGACGATGCACGCTTCGCTCGTGCCTCCCTCGCTGCGTGCGCGCCCTGCTTTATCCCGCGTTTCGGCCTCGATCGGCTGCGCGGCGAGCGGCAAGGTTTCGTCCAGATGACGGCGAATGTAAACCCCGATCGGGCCCATCGTCATGCCGATCACGAACGGCACGCGCCAGCCCCAACTTTCCAGAGCAAGCGTGCTCAGGCTCGCCGCCAGCGCGACGCCGAGCAGCGACCCGCACACGGTATTCAAGCCCTGGCTCACGAACTGCCAGCTGCCGTAAAAGCCGCGCGACTTGTCGCGCCCATATTCCATCAACAGCGAGGTTGACGCGCCGATCTCGCCGCCGAGCGCAAAGCCTTGAATCAGCCGCGCGAGAATCACCAGCAGCGGTGCCGCCACGCCGATTGCCGCATAGGTCGGTGCGAAAGCGATGATCGCTGAGCCGAGCGTCATCATCCACAGCGTGAGACTCATCGCCGCCTTGCGGCCGGCGCGGTCCGCATAGGCGCCGAGCACCACACCGCCAACCGGTCGCATGATGAAGCCCACGCCGAACGTCCCCGCTGCGAGCATCAGTTGCGCGAGTTGCCCTTCGACCGGGAAATACAGCTTGCCGATGATCGTGGCGAAAAAACTGTAGATGGTGAAATCGAAGAACTCGAGACCGTTGCCGAGCGTAATGGCGGCGATGGCTTTGGCGTGGCTGACGCGTCCGCGCGCTTTTGCAGGCACGCTGTCGAGCAGCCCATGACAGGTCGATGTGTCATACGCCAGGCTGTCGTGGGCCCGTTCTTGCGAGCCCGCTTGCGGCTGCGGTGTGGCGGAATAATCCATGGGTGCGTCTCCTCCCAGATGTGCTGCAGATGCGTCGCTCCGTGACGACGGATGTGGATCCGCCTTTGCACGCTGCCGAATGCTGTGACCGGCGCGCCGTCACGCCCTCAGGCGAGAAACGACTCGGTCAGCCGTACCCAGTACGCTGCACCGGTGGCGAGACAATCGTCGTTGAAGTCGTAGCCGGGGTTGTGCACCATGCACCCGCCTTCGCCGTCGCCATTGCCGATGATCAGATAGCTGCCCGCGCAACGTTCGAGCAGAAAGGCAAAGTCCTCGCTGCCGGTGAGCGGCTGCAAATGGGGAAGCAAGCCCGCGTCGCCGAGCCAGTCGCGCGCGACCTGTTGCGCGAAATCAGTCATGGCGGCGTCGTTGACGAGCACCGGATAACGGCGCTGATAGTCGACCTCCGCGCGTGCTCCGTACACCGCCGCCTGCGCCTGCACGACTTCGGTGATACGTGTTTGCAGATAATCGCGAACCTCAGGCTTGAGCGCGCGCACCGACAGGCGCATTTCCGCAGTTTCAGGAATCACGTTCGACGCTTCACCGGCGTGAATCGCGCCGACGGTGACGATCGCCATGTCGAGCGGTGCGATGTTGCGCGAGACGATGGTCTGCAACGCGAGCACGATCTGCGCACACACAACCACCGGATCGACCGCCTTGTGCGGCATCGCGCCGTGGCCGCCGCGCCCGGTCACGTTGACGATCACCGTATCCGACGACGCCATGAACGAGCCGGGCAGAAAGCCGAATTTGCCGGTCGGGTATCCGGGCATGTTGTGCATGGCGAACACGGCGTCGCAAGGAAACGCATCAAACAGGCCGTCTTCGAGCATCTTCTTTGCGCCGGCCTGACCTTCTTCAGCCGGCTGGAAAATCAGGTTCAACGTGCCGTCGAACGACTTCGCGCTGGCGAGATGTTTGGCCGCGGCAAGTAGCATCGCGGTATGGCCGTCGTGACCGCATGCGTGCATCTTGCCGGGGATCGTACTGGCATGCGGCAAGCCGGTCTGCTCGTGGATCGGCAAGGCGTCCATGTCGGCGCGCAGGCCGAGGCGCCTGGTGCCTTTGCCTACTTTCAGTTGACCCACCACGCCGGTTTGCCCGAGCCCTCGTTTTACCGTATAACCCCACTCCTGCAGACGTTCGGCCACCAGATCGGCAGTGGCGAACTCTTCGTACGCCAGTTCCGGATGGGCGTGGATGCGGCGGCGCAAAGCGATCATTTCGTCTTCAAGATCGGCGATGCCCGCCGGGATGGCCATGGTGTTCACGTAGCTGTCTCCGTCAATGAATCATTGAATGCGTGGGCCCAGCATAGCCAGGGGCATTTTTGACGGGCAGGCGTAGAATCGTCACGGCGGCAACCACAGGTTGCCGCCCACCCCTCGCTCACACCCCATGAAACTGCATCAGCTCAATACCTTGGCGGCGATTGCGGATACCGGCAGTATCCGGGCCGCAGCGCGTACGATGGGCCTCTCGCCCGCGGCCGTGACCAAGGCTGTGCGCGAACTCGAAGCGGATCTGCAGGCGCCGCTCGTGATCCGTGGCGCAAGCGGTGTCGCGTTTACCGAGTTCGGCCGCGCACTCGTGGTCCATGTGCGGTTGGTGCTCGGGCAGCTGCAACGGGCCGAGGCGGAAATCGAAGCGTTGCGTGGCGCAGCGGCCGGAAAATTGTCGATCGGCGTCACGCCGTGGATCGCGCTGACGTTTTTACCGCAGACCGTGCAGCGTTTCCGCCAGCGCATGCCCGAAGTGCAACTGGAGTTCTTCGAAGGCCTGCTGGCTGTCGTGCAGCCGCGTTTGCGCGACGGCAGTCTGGACTTTTCGATCGGACGGCCGCCGCCCGCTTCGCCACAATCGGAATTTCATAACGTACCGCTGTTTTCGACGCACTCGGCGGTGGTCGCACGGCGCGATCATCCGAAGGCCGGGTGCCGGACCTTGCTCGAACTCGAGGACGCCGAGTGGGTGCTCAACTGGGATCCGGCGAGCCGCGAGTCGATGGCGGACAACCTGTTCCGGCATCGCGGCATGAAGGTACCGCATACGATTCACCTCGCGCACTCGCTGGCCATCGTGTTGGGTTTGCTCGCACATACGGACATGCTGAGCATCTTTCCGTGGCCGCTGGTCGAAGTCAGCAGTGCGAAGGAGAATCTCTGGGCGTTGCCGCTGCGCGAGACCGTGGATGAGACCATCGTCAGCATCACGTCACGGCGTGGCGCGCCGACGAGTCCCGCCGCGGCGTGTTTTCTCGATTGCCTGCGGGAGGTGATCGACGAGGGCGCGCGTTCGAAAGACCCGGAACAACGCAGGCTGTTTCATTCGATCGAGCTTCTGCTGTAGGTTCGCCACGCCGCTCTTCAATCCAGCAGTTCCGCCGCGCGCTTGCGCAACTCGGCGCCGAAGTCATCGAGCCAGCCAATCGACAAGCGCCAACTCTGCCAGTAAAGATCCACATCCACCGGCTTGCCCGGCGCCATATCCACCAGTTCGCCGCTCTCCAGATGCCGCGCGATCATCCGCTCCGGGCACAGCCCCCAACCCATCCCCGTGACGCAGGCCCGTAAAAAGCCGGCGACGTGCGGTATCCAGTGCAGCGGCGGGTCCATTTCCGCGCGGGTAATCCGGCGCATGAAACGCTTTTGCAACTGGTCCTTCGGATTGAAATCGACGCAAGGTGTGCGCCGCAACGACTCGCGCGTGACGCCATCGGCGAAGTAACGCGCGTAGAAATCCGGCGCGCACACGGCCAGATAGCGCATCCGTCCAAGCCGAACCGAGCGGCAGCCCTGCACCGGCTCGGCCTGGGTGGTGACCGCGCCCTGCACACTGCCGTCGCGAATCCGCTGGGCGGTGTGATCCTGATCGTCGATCACGAGATCGAGCAGCATCTCGCGCTGCACGCAAAAGCCCGCCACTGCATCGATAAACCACGTGCCCACGCTGTCGTCGTTGACCGCGACGCGCAGGGTCGGCCACGACTCCAGCAACGCCCCCGGCAACGCGGGCAAGCGCCCGCTCAGCTCCGATTCAAGCAGTTGCACCCGCTCCGTATGCCGGCACAGCAGCGCGCCGGAGGTGGTTGCCACGCAGGGCTGCCCGCGTTTGACGAGCACGCTGCCCACCCGCTCCTCCAGCAGCTTCACGCGCTGCGACACCGCCGACGGCGTCACATTCAACGCGCTCGCCGCGCGGTCGAACGAGCCGTGACGCACCACGGCAGCCAGCGCATCCAGCAAGGCATAGTCGAGCATTAGCGTTCCTTAATCGGCATTAACTGAATTAGCTTCTCTTATGAGCGGCGAAACCGCAGACTAGCGCTAATTCGTCTCACCCGTCTACTGGATCTCTTATGGATTGGCTTGCTTTCTCCCACGGGGCGGCGCTGTGCGCGTCGCTGATCGTGACCATTGGCGCGCAGAACGCCTTCGTTCTGCGGCAAGGCATCATGCGCTCGCACGTCGGCAAAATCGTGCTGCTGTGCACGTTGTCGGACATGATCCTCATTGGCGCAGGCGTCGGCGGCGCGTCCGTGCTGGTCGAGCGCTATCCGGTGTTCATCCACACCATGCTGTATGTCGGGCTGGCGTATCTCGGGTGGTTTGGCTTCAATGCGCTGCGCCGCGCAGTACGGCCGAGTCATGCGGTGCTGGATGTAAACGCACCGGGCGAGGCGGCCTCGGGCAGTCCCCCCGCCCCCGCCGCGCAACGCGCCATGCCGGTGATCCTGATGACGCTGGCCTTTACGTGGCTCAATCCGCACGTGTACCTGGACACCTTTTTGCTGATCGGTACCGCGGGCGCGCGTGAAGCGCTGAGCGGCCGGGTGGCGTTCGCACTTGGGGCAATGGCGGTCAGCGCCGTGTGGTTCGTCGGTCTTGGCTACGGTGCGCGGGCACTGGCCCCGCTATTTCGCCGCGCCATGGCCTGGCGCGTATTGGACGGCGCCATCGGCAGCATGGTGCTGCTCCTCGCGGTCACGCAGTTGCGTTAAACACTTGCGTTAAACACCGCGACCGGCGATGTGCATGAATTTTCGAAGCACGCGCCGGCTCCCCGCGCGTCAAGGCTGGGTGGCTGCCGGCGTATCGTCGCAGATCCCGGCGCGCCCTACCCCGACGGTCTGCAACGCACCGTCCGCCACGTACGGCACTAGCCCATCCTTGCAGATTTTCTGCACCGTATCGCGCGCGCACGACTCATCGCCGGGCGCGCAGTAGTCGATCGAGATCACCGGCAAACCATACTGCTCCCGGATCGTTCTGGCCTGCCCAAGCAGCCAGTCACGATCGGCTGTTGGCACCTGCGTATAGCGCTGATTCGTCTGATCCCAGCCGCTGTAGAGCGATTCGAGCGCAACCGCGTACACCAGATCGTGCACCTGCGGCAAAATCTCGAAGCCCCGGTTGAACATGAGTTTGGCCCGTGGATAGCGAGCCTTGATTGCGCGGATCAGCGCCACCAGTCCAGCCTGCTGACGCTGGCGGTCCGCATCGGTTTTGGCGATCAGTTGATACGAATCCAGCGTGTCGAGAAAGAAGCCGCGATAGCCTTTGCGCCATAGCGGTGCAATCACCTGCTTCACGTAAAACGCGGGCCAGCCGGGCGCGTCCTGATCCACCACGCTGGATGACCATGCCGCGTTGTGGCCGGCCAGCCAGGTCTTCGGCATGGCCGCGTAGTACTGCCGCTGCGGTGTCACTTCGCCGACGCTCACATACGCGAACCAGGCCGTACATCCTTCCGGCTGTGCTGCCGATTGTGCTGCCGGGTCGAAACCGCTATCGGGTTCCACCACCACCGCGTTGAACCGCGAGAGTGTTTCGACTGGCACCTCGGCGCCATAGAAAAACGCAACCGTTGGCATGCCCGCACCGTTGGCCGCATTCGCAGCGCTGCAGTCCGCACCGGCCGGCGCCACCGCTTGCGCCTGCGCCGCCTGCCCCAGTCCCGCGGCCGTGCCGAAGCAAGCCACCCACGCGAAAAAGCGGTACAGCGTGCGCACCATCAACATCCGCATCCCACCTGACCGGTCAGTTATGCAACATGTAGGTTTCGTACTCGAGCTTGGCGAATTTGCGGTCCAGCGTCAGCACGGCGCTCACCACCAGAATCAGCAGCGCCAGCGCAAAGCCGTAACCATAGGCGTTGGGGCTCATCTGCAGCGTGATCCACGTTAGCACACCGTTGAGCGCCACAAAAGCCACGCACAGCTTCAACACCGTGCGCCGCGCGTCCAGATAGAAGAACACGTTCAGGAGTCCCAGCAATACCACCTGCAGGCTGGCCGCAATCACGTCGACGGTCAAAAGCGGCATGTACAGCGGCGAGATATGCAGCGCCTCCAGCACGTTCTGGCCGAAGGCAAAAATCAGCAGCAGTACGACCACCTGAATCTTGATGATTTCATACAGGCCCGCGCGCACGCTGCCGACCATCATGTCGCGCATATCGTTGATGTGGCGCAGCGTCGCGCCGCTACGCACGGCACCGTAGAACGCGTCGTAGTACTCGACGAAATCCGCCTCGATACGCACCAGAAAGGTCGCCATGCCCGGCATCACGCAGACATAGGCGATAAACACGGGGATATCGTAGATCACCGAGGCGTGCAGCGGCCCGATCACCGGCGCGCCGGTTCCGGGCGCGTACCAGAACATCAACTTGTCGAGCCACACGCCGAGATTGAAGAACAGCCCGACCAGCGCGAGCGTCGGATAGGCGAAGCGCCTGTCGAACACTTCGAACGAGATCAGCCGGCCGCTGCGGTAATTGCGGTAAATCAGCCCGGACAGTCCACCCAGCAACACCAGATGCCCCGCCACGAAGCCGCCGAGCAGGCCCGGCAGACCATGCCGGTTGAGCATCAGGGCGAACCCCACGGTGCAGCCGTAGCCGATCAGAAACACAAACAGGATCTGCCGGTACTGCTTGACGCTGGACAGAAAGATCACGGCGATCCAGATGTTGCTGACCACCACGAACCCCGCCACCATCAGCACGCGATAGGCCAAGGGTTCGCTCTTGAACCCCAGCAGCATCGCAAGCACACCGACCAGTCCTGACGCGATCGTGCTGACCAGTACGACGCCGTTGTAGTTCGACAGCACCAGATCGTCGCGCTTTTCGAACAGCCGATCGGAGATAAAGCGCGTGAACGACAGTTGCAGCGGCCCCGTGAGGATCAGGCTCAGCGCGATCAGATACGTGACCGACACCTGAAACTGCACGATCGCGTATTTCGGTATCACGAACGCGAGGCTCATCACCCCGATGATCAGGATGCCGAAGATCGACAGGATCAGCGGCCCCGAGCTGATGAGGCCGGCGTAAGCATAAGCGCGCGCGACGCCGAACAGTGTCTCCTGCTTCAGGATCTTGCGCAGTTCGAAACCAATCCCGGCCATTAACGTGTCTCCCCGGTTTGAGCGGCCTGCGCCCCGGCTGACGCGCCATGATTCACCGGACAACCGCCGCCCACGCTACCGCGCTTGCGCTGCGCGACGTCGGGCGCGGCTGCGAGCTGCTCGTACAGGGTCCGGTAGCTATCGGTCATCTGTGCCTTCGTGTAGTAACGGCGCACACGCGCAAGTCCGGCCTGCTGCGCGCCCTGCCAGCGAACGTCGTCGTTCAGCAGCGCCACCACGGCCTGCGCGAATGCCGCCGGATTGGCGATCGGCACGACCGCGCCCGCGGTGCCCAGGGCACGGTCTTCGGCGGTGAAGCCTTCGATCAGCTGGCGGCACGAGCCCACATCCGTCGTAATGGATGGGATGCCGGCCGCGAACCCTTCCAGCACCACCAGCGGCAGCGCCTCGCTGATCGAGGTCAGTGCGATTACGTCGATCTTCGGCAGCACCGCGTCGATGCGCTGAAAACCGAGGAATTTCACGTTATCCGAGAGCCCCAGGCTTTCCACCAGTGCGCGGCATTCGAGCGCGTAAGCCGGATCTTCTTCTTCCGGTCCGATGATCCAGCCTTCGATGTCGGGCATCGCGCGCGAAGCCACGAACATGGCGCGGATAAACGTCTTGATGTCCTTGATCGGCACCACGCGGCCGATCAGCGCCACCACCCGGTGCCGTCCCTCGGCCCGTTGCGCGACGAGCGGCGCGAGGCCGTCCACGTCGACACCGTTCGGGATGCTACGCGTGCGCTCGGCGGCCGCGCCGTCGGCGATCTGGCGCTGACGATTCGCCTCGTACAACGCGACGATCTCGTCGGCGGCGTCATACGCCAGCTTGCCGATCGCTTCGAAAAAGCGCACCCATAGCTCGCGAAAATAGCTGATGCGTGAAATGTCGCGCTCGAACGCACCGCGGTTGTCTCGAATCCACTGGCTTTGCAACAGGTCGATCTTGCGTTCTTTCGTGTAGATGCCGTGCTCGGAGATCAGCAGCGGACGCCCGGTGCGATGGTGCAGCAACGCGCCCAGAAAGCCCGCATAGCCCGTCGAAACCGTGTGATAGACGCGTGCCGGGATCAGTTTTTCAGCGACGTTCGCCAACTGCCACAGCGGCTTGTGCATGATCCGCACAGTCCAGAAGTAGTCGGTAAACGACGGGTCGGTACAGTATTTCTCGTACTGGTCGACAATAAACTGCCACGACTGGCGGCTCGCCAGAAACTGCGCTTCGTTGAGCGCGCCATGTTCGCCGAGCGTCGGCACCATCTCGGCCATCAACGCGCCGACGTCCGCACCGCGCACTTCGCGCAAGGCGTCGTGCAGTTCGGCCGACTTCGCGAACGCCGCCGCATCGCCTTCGATCTCACGCGGCCGCTGGGCATCTGCCGCGGACGCCTCGTACAGATAATGCGTCTCCAGGTGCACGACGTTGTCGGGCAACGCGTAGGCGGCACCGTTGTAGTCCTGCTCGCGGCTGCCGATAAACACAATCGCAAAGCGCGTCTGCGGGAACGCGCGCAGCATTTCATTGACCCAGCTCGACACCCCGCCGCGCACGAACGGGAAGGTGCCTTCCAGCAACAGGCAGACATCGGCATCGGCGGCGCGCCGCATCAGGGACTCTTTCATGATGACCAGTAAGTCACAACAGGTTTGAGCGTCGGCAGCGCGGCGGCATTGCCGAGCGCCGCGAGCCATTGGCTGGTCTGGGCGTACTCGCCGCGCAGGAACGCCACTTCGGCGAGCCACGGAATCAGCCGTTCGCGCGGAAAACCCAGTTCAAGGGCACGTTCCATATACTGCCCCGCTTCATCGGGGCGCCGTTCGGCAAGCGCCAGGCGGCCGCGAATCAGCCACAGCGCCGCGTCCTTGTCGTCGGTTGCGAGCGCGTCGCGCGCGTAGCGGTCGGCCTGCTCGAGCGTATGGCGATACACCGCGCCCTGCACGAGGTTCTGATAGACCAGTTCGAAATACAGTTCGGCGAGGCGCCGGTTGATCGCATGACGCTCGCTGTCGTCCTTCGCCTGGTCCAGCGCTTTACCGGTCGTGAAGATCTTTTGCATGATCTCGTTCTCGGCCTGGTCGAGCGTGCCGTAGGCGATCAAGCGCACGTCCTCGATCGGATCGGCCAGCAGATCGCGCAGCAAGGTGCCCGTGGTGCGGGTGGGCATGCTCTGGATCGCGACGAGCGCAGTCAGCCGGTCAGTAGACGACACCTGCGTGTTGATCAGGCGCGCCTGCAGCCGCGCTCCCCCGCCGTGCGAAACACGCGAGACGAGGTACGTGACGAACTCCGGACGCGGCACGTCGGCCAGTTGATCGCTGTCCTTCGTGCCCGGAAACCAGGCTGCCCAGATACAGCTCGCCAGCAGGACGAGACCGGCGCCCAGCGGCACGAAGGTGCACAGCACCCACAGCAGCAGCAGGGTCCAGAAACGCGGCTCGCGATATCGGCGCGGCAGCATCTGACGCAGCAGCAACGCCTGCACGAGCGCCACCAGCGCCTGGACCACGAAGCCCGTCAGCAGCGGATCGATGCCGGCCGGCGCATGCAGAAAGCTCAGGTACGCGAAGTATTCCACCAGCACGTAGCCGGCGAACAGCAGCACGTTGGCGAGGGCGGACATGAGCTTAGACATCGAGGCCGCTTCGCTTCAGAAGACGCTGCAACGCCGGACCCGGCTCCATCGTGCCCAGGTGCAGCGTGTGCACGCCGACGCGCGCACTCTCCAGGTCAAGATTGAACTGGGCCGAGAGGCTGCTTTCGATACGGGCGAGATAACCGTCGATGCCGGTCGTGTCGGTGGCCGGCATCAGATTCACCAGCACCGACTGCGACGCCGTTTGCACCGGCCACATCAGATCCAGCGCACGGCGGCGGCGGATCACATGTTCGAATAGCGAGTCGCCCGCTTCGTCGCGCGGGAACGCCAGCGCCACCATCGAAGACGCGATGCCGGCGTCGCGCTGCAGACGTGTGAGGCGTCCGAGGTCGAGCGCGAAGTCGTACGGGCAACCTGGCACCGTAGCGAGGATGCCCTGCACGAGTCCCGAGTGCTCCACGCCGTCCGCGTAGTAGCCGAGCAGCACTAGCAGCAGTTGCAGGTTATCGAAGTTCAGCGACAGGAACGGCATGCGCTTGATCACCAGCATCGCCAGCAACTGGCCGTCGGCGCTCACCAGCGGCGCGCATACCAGGTATTGCGACTGGGCAGTGGGGATGTCGTCGCTTTTCAGGTGCGCCACGCTCATGGTGCTGATGGCGTGGGTGACCAGTTCGTCGTCCGGCGCGAGTGCGAAGTCATCGCCCACGCGCGCGGCCGCCTCGGTACCGACCCGGCCGTTGCGGACCGGGAACAGTCCTGCCACTTCAATCTGGCAGACCTGTGCGACGAATTCGAGCAGACCATGCGCGCCCGGCAAATCGCGCAGGGGCGTCACCTTCGTCGCGTTCGGCTCGTTCGTCCCCTCAGCGCCCTCGCCTGCGCTTTCGCTCTCGCCCAGCACCGACAGGCGCCGCAATTCGGTAATCGAATCGCGCAGCGTGGTCGGACGGGACAGCAGATCCTTCTCCAGCCGCTCGTGCGACAGGCGCATCAGATAGTGGCTGTTGGTGATCGCCACGAGGCGGTCGTTCAGGTAGTCGTTGATGGTTGAAGCACGCGCGGCGCGATTGCCCCACGTATCCCCAAAGTGACCCGCGACGACAGTCTGCAACAGACCGCCGGTGAAGAACATCAGCGGCCAGGCCTGCCCGTGGCTGACGCCCGGCAGATACCACGCGCCGACCGTCATCGCGCTCGCGAGCAGACCGAGCAAGGTGCCATAGCGCAGCCCGATCACGAGCGGCGCCAGCCACAGCCACGGAAAACCCGACTTCAGCAGCAGCGGATCCGTACGGTCGAGCGCCCAGCACAGACCGAGCACCACGAGCATGAAGACGACCGTTTCGACAATCGCGAAAGGCCGCGTGGCAGCGGGCGCAACCAGGCGCCGCACGGGGCTGAGATTGCCGAACGGATTCGATTGGCGCGGTTTCGACGCGCTGGCGCCGGTTTGCGCGGTAGCGATATTCACGGCCTGTTCCTCATGACGGGGCGGATTGCGGATGACGGCGCGCCATCGCTCACGAGTGGGCGTACAGCGGTGCAAGCAGGCCACCGATCAGCGTGGTGGCGACACTCGACAGACTCGAGCGACTCCAGCCACTGCGCGTGCCGGTAGCACTCCAAACGACCTGGCCCGATGCGACATCGATCAGTTCGAACGTGAGGCCCGCCACCGGCTCACCGTCGACACCGACCTTGTAGCGCCACTCTTCAACTGCACCCGTCAGCACGTACTTGATGTGCTGGTCGCGCGCCCATCCGAGTTGCTTCTCGCCGGCGTCGCGTTGCGCGGTGTCGAACATCGCGGTGTTCGTGCCGTCGGCGGGCGCGAGACGCACGTCGGCGAAACCGTTCGCGCGCAGCACGTTGGCGGCGATTGCCGAAGCGCTGCCGCCGGCGGCCGGCGTTTCGGTGAAGTTAGCCAGCGACACCACCGCCACCGAATCTTTCGACGTCAAAGCCGGCATGCCGGTCTGACGAATCGAACTGCAGGCGCCGAGCAACAGCGCGCATGCAGCCAGTGCGGCGGACCAGCCGGCCATACGGGACCATCCTTTCATCTTGCTCATCGAACCACTCCTCAGTTATATCGTCGTTCTGTGCCGAATGCGTAGCTTCTGGCTACGTTATCTACGTCATATACGCGTGACGGCCAACCCTGCCGCGCGCCCCCAACCCGGATCAATAAAACCAGTTGTAGCGGGCGCCGACCACCGTCACCGGCGTGCCGAGTCGCGACACGCTCTGGTGCTCGAAATACAGCGCCAGGTGATCGCCGCCGAATACCGAACCCGCGATGCCCAGGCTGATATCAGGTCCCCAGCCTTGCACCGAATTGTGCAGGATGCCGATATCGAAGAACGGCCGCCATGCATGCGTGTACCGGTCGAGCAGATCGTTGCCGAAGCCAAAATACATACCGTACTGCCAGTAGCTTTGCGGTATGAAATCGCCGGCGAGCGCGGGTTGCAAGGCCACCGGTTCGAGCCGCGAAATCAGGCCGTCGGCGCCGCCGCTCGCACCGTAGCCGCCGTGCTCGCCCACCAGACGCACGGTGTAGTCGGGGTAATCCGTGCGGATCCGGTAAGTGATTTCACCGTTCTCCAGCAAACCGCTGCCAATGTAATCGCGCGCCTGGCTGTAGAAGCGATCGCCTTCGATGCTGCCCGTCAGCGTGATCCGCTGGGTCGCACGCCACGTGAAGTCGCCGACCACGTTGTCCTTCATGCCGCCAACCTGCAGGAACTGATCCTCGTCCGCGACCTGGTTGCGGCCAGCGTGCACACCGAACTGCAGATCCGAATTGCGGCCCGTTTCCGCCGCCAGCTGCAGCGTGTAGAAACTCGCGAGCGCGTCGCGCCGGCCCGCCGTGATGCTGGCCGCGGAATCTACCGTCTGACGCTGCAGGAAGAAGCTGAGCGAACGGTCGACGGACGGCACGTTGATGAGCTGGCCCGAATCCGTCGAACGCTGGAAGTTCTGCACTTCCGTCACGCCGATCAGATAGTGGTCGGCAATTTTCTTGCTGCCGGCCAGCGTCTGCGCCACATAGTCGAGCGGATGCTCGACGTTGTTCACGACGCTTGCATCCAGCGACTGCGGCCACTCCAGCGCGGTCTCGGTGAGGTGCGTATGGATGTCGGTGTTATCCGGGGCACCGTCGAGTCCTTCGAATCCGAGCTGCTGCGCGCGGCCCTGCCGGTCGGTGGCAACCGCGGCATCGATGCGATCGTCCAGCGGCAGCCGCGAGCGCTCCTGCGCAAGCAGTTGTTCCATCGCGGCCGTGTCGTTTTCGGCCAGCGCGATCGTGAGGCGCGCATCGGCCGGCTGCGCGAGGCGCGCTGCGTATTGCTGGGCGAGCCAGCGCTTCGCGAGCGGATTGCCTTCGTGCGACAACGCCCATGCAATCGCCACGTCCTTGGCGACGGCTTCACGCAGACGATTGTTCTGCTGCGTATCGATACCGGCTTCGGGTGCCGCGCCGGGCAGACCCTTAGCCGTGCCAAGCAATGTTCGACGCGCGAACTTCACGCTATCGGACGCCTGGGTGCCCGCCAGCAGATCGTTCAGCATGGCGGCCGAGTCGTCGCCGGTTTCGAAATCCGACGAGAGCGTCACGCGCCGGCCGCGAATATCCGCGAGGGTTTCCGCATCCTGCCCGGACCGGCCGCGCTGCGCGGCACGTGCGGCGCCGTGCAGTTTGGCGAGCGCCGCTTCGTCCTGCTGCAACTGCTGCCACACCTTGTGGCGGATCGACCATGCGAGGTCGGGCCGGCCGGCGGCTTCCTCGGCATCGGCGTAAGTCATCAGCCACAGCGGATCGCGCGACAACGAAGCCGACTGGCGCCGCAGATAGTCGAGCGAGCGCACCGGGCGGCTCATGCGCATCTCGGCGGCGGCGTACGGCTCCCAGAGCACGGCACTTCTGTCTTCCGTGCCACGCCAGCGCTTCAAGGTCGCATCCAGTTCCGCGTCGGTGCCGTAGTCGATCAGCGTCCACAGATAGGCCGCACGCAAGTCCGCCGTGGCGCCCGGCAGGTCGACCGCATGCTTCAGATCGTCGAGCGCCTTCGCGGGCTGGTCGGTCAACCGGTAGTATTCGGCCCGCACCCCGAGTACGCCGGGCGACGCCAGCGCGTCCTTGCGTTCCTGCGCCGTGAGGGTCGCCAGCAGCGCGGCCACGCGGTCGAGCGCCTGTGCGTCGGTGTAGTAATAGATCGCGTTTTGCAGCGCCCGCGGCGTATGGTCGCGGCGATACTGCAATTCCGCCACCCGTCCTGCGTCGATCGGATACGGGTCGAAGAAATACGTGATGTCGCCGAGATCTTCCGGCGTGGCGTCGCCGCCCGCGAGCAGATGGCGGTAAGCATCGCTCGCGTCGGCGTCACGCTGCAACAGTCGCGCGAGTTCGGCGTAGTTGCGCCAGTACTCGGTATCGCTGTCTTTCGCGGTATTGCGGGCGGTTTGCAGCGCCGCGAACGAGGCGCGATAGTCGCCCGCGCGATACAGCACGCTCGCCGTGCGCAGCGCGGCGCCCGCGTTGCCGGGCTCGCGCACCTGCACGGCACGGTAGGCCGCCAGCGCCTGATCGTCGTGACCCGCGCGCTCGGCGAGTGCGCCAATACGCTGATCGATCGCGTCGGCATTGCGGCCGCGCGGCAGGCTGCGCAGAAACGCCAGACCGTCGTCCGGGCGGCCGAGCCGTTCGTACGTCGCGATCACGTTGTCGACCAGCTTCAGATCGTCAGGCGACGCCTGCGCCTGATGCACCAGAGCCGCCAGATACGCGTCGTCGTCGTCGAGCATCGGCGCGATACGCAGCACGTTTTGCCAACCCACCGGGTCGTTCGACAATTTTGCGTAGTCGAGCCAGGCATTCAGCGCGAGCATCGGGTTGCGGTCCCACTCGGCGGTCTGCGCAAGACGCTTCGTCCACAGCACCGAACGCGGATCGCGCTGCACCTGCTGCTGGGCGATCTTCAGGGCATTCGCGAGATCGCCCGATTCGACGAACGACTGGAACACGAGGTCGGCGACCTTCGGGTCCTTGCCGGCGCCAGGCGCGCTGTCTGCGGACGCCGGGCTGGCTGCTGAAGCAGGCGCGGCCGGTGCCGGCGCGGGAGCCGATGCCGATGCCGCCAGTGCCGGGTTCGTTGCGGTGCTCGCGGCAACCCGGATCACGTGCACAGCGGCTGCGTCGTGCGACGACCGCACATGCGGTGCGCCCCACCACTCGGACGCTTCGCGCATGCTCACCGTTCCGAAGCCGTGGCGCGACGGCAGCGGACCATCCATATAGGCATACGCCGCCCGCGCCGATGGCTGCGGCTGGTCTTGCGGCTGCGGCTCTGCCTGCGAGTAGCGCGCGAGCATCTTCGCGTATTGATCGACGCGCGCGGGCCGATTGGCGGCCCGAGCGAGATTGAGCAACACGATGAGGGTTGCCGGATCGCTGTCCAGCGTACCGAGATGTTGATCGGCTGCCGTGAGCGCCTCGTTCAACAGATTGCCCGACTGCAACGTACGGACCCCGGCAATGAAACAGCGCCGTTGTTCGTCGCGCGTCGTCGCAGCAGCCTGCTGGCGGAACCAGGCGTCGGCCGCAGCGTGATAGTCACCCGACTGCAAACCGTATTTCGTGATCTGCGTGTCCCAGCGTTCGCGCCCTTCCGGGTCTCCCGCCGAAAGCCGCGTGTAGAGTTGCAGCGCGAGATCCGGCAAGCCTACCGCGGCGCTGCGTTGCGCCAGCCATTCCAGATCCTTCGGCGCCCACGGCAGCCGCGCGGCCACGATCAACTGCTCGCGCAGACTCGCGAGCGCGAGCCCACGACGCGGATCGTCCTCGGGAATCGCGAACGTACGCTGTTCGGCAATCGACAGCCGCAGCATCATCGCGGCCATTTTCATGTGACTGGAACCGAGCGCTTCCATGCGCTCGGCTACGCCGACGGCGTCGTCGATCCGGCCGAGCGACGCATACTGCGCGCCCAGCAGCGAGAGGAATTCCTCGTTCTTCGGCTGGACCTTCGACCAGGCTTCCAGGTAGGCGGCACTCAGATCGCTCGGCTCGCCGACCGATGCCAGCCGTTGCTGCAAGCCGCCGCGCGGCGACGACGCGAGCATGGTCAGTATCACCACCACTGCCAGCAGCAGGACGAGCCAGGTCGGAGCAATACGCGGACGCTCAGCGCGCACAGTTGACCTCGACCGGTTGATAGTTCATCTGCAGGGACGCACTGGCGGGCGCTTCGAAGCGCAGCAGCGCGCCATCGCGTTGCACCGCGGCCGGACGGCCTGCGACCTGAACGCTGCACGTGCCAGCGTTGGCGAGTTCGACGAACGGCTGGTAGTAGCCGCCAAATTCAAATGCCATACCGTGCGCGGTCCGCTTGAACTGACGGACGTAACCATTGGCAACCGCGATGTACGGCAGCGGTGCATTCGCCGACTGTGCTGCGCTGGACGGCGCGAGCGTCACTGCCGCGGCGCCGTCGGCGAAGTGGATGTAGGTACCATCGGCACCCACCGCGTAGCCGGTGACACCAGCCGACGCACGCAGATCCGGCACGCTGCCCGAAGGCGCGCGCAGTTCGCGCACTTCACCGTCGCCGCGCACGATCCAGTGGGTACCGGCACTGGCCGCAGCGCCCGCCGGCACGACCGCACGGGCAACCGCGAAGGAACGCCAGTCGAGCACCTTGTGGGTGTAATCGGTGACCTTGATCGGCAGCACCGGCTCTTTGAGCACCGTCGAAAAAATCTGGTCGAGCGCGCGCAGCGACGCGACCTTGGTGCCGCTATACATGTGGTAGTAAATGTCGATCGGCTTGAAGCGCAGCGGCTTGTCGGTCAGATCGAAGGTTTCGAGCACGCGGGTAAAGCCGTAGAACGGGCCGAGCCAATCGTTCGTGTACACGTTTTCGTCCTGATTTGGCGCATACACCTGATAGGCACCCGGTCCTTTGTCGACACCGACTGGCGCGATATTGGTCCAGCTATTCGCGCTCTTCGTAATGACCGTGTCCCCGCCATTGATGTTGTCGACGCCCGCCGCGTAGACTTTGCGCACGACGATCGCCGGTGGCTCGCAGTTGCCAGGCCACTGCAGGATCACCGTTTTCTTGCCCGGGGGCGCAAGGCGCGAGTTGATGTAGTCGATCGAGCCGGTAACCTCGCGATCGATATTGAACTTGTAGTTCGGGATGTTGAGCGAGAACGCCGTGTCGCCACCGCCACGATCGATCCGCTCACCGGTCTTTGCATCGACATCTTCCCACTCGAACGGATGCGAATAGGTGTGCGTACCAATCTCGACGTAGGGCAGCGCGAACATCTTGCGTGCGATCTCTTCGAGCCGCGGCGAAATCTGCGGATACAGGCCCTTCGGCCCCACTTCGCCTTCAATCACCGACAAGGTCATCGGAATCTTGTAGCGCGTGAAAATCTGCTGATACAGCGCTTCGCCCGAATAATCCGGCCCGGGGAATTCGACGCGCGAGGCAAAACCGTCGCCATCCACGTGCGTCATGAAAAGGCGCCGGCCGTTTTCGGTCGTCACGTTAGGCGCCGGCATCTGCTGCAGGCGCAGCGCCGCCGTGAGAAACGACATCGGCTGGATCGCCCAGCGTTCCTGGCCGATTCCGTTGAGCGACACAATCGTGTACGGGTTCATCGCGAAGCCGCCCCACGGCGTGATCGCGACTTCGTCGAGCGTCGCGTTACCCGAGCGCACGCGCAGCAGCGAACGGCTCGCTGCGCCTACCTGGATGCCGCTCAGATCGCGCGGTCCCGGTTTGGGATCGATTTCGAAGCCGATCATCGGATCGCGCGATACGACTTGCACCGGATCGTTGAAGGGCCCCGCCACGGCGAGCAGATCGAGCGCGCGGCCGTCGTCCTGCTCGGCGTCGAAACCGAACTGCCCCATGAATGCAACCGGGACATGCGCCGCCATGCGCGCCTCGATCCAGCTGCGCCATGCGCTGCTGTCGTTCAGATCGTCACCCTGAAACCAGGCGACCACACCGGCATACCGGTCCGGCGTGATGTCGTTGGGCAACGGACCGTTGGCATCGGCGTACTCGACGTCGTAGCCAAGATAGTTGAGCGGCGTCGCGAGATCGCGCACGCCAGGCGTTTCGTCGAGCGGCAGACCCGCAGCCGGGTCCTGGACCACCAGAATCTTGCGCGGCAGTACTTCGATCGCGCCCACACCGACGACATCGGCGGCCGCGCTCGTCACGTACGGCACCACGCCGGTCGCCACCACCTGCGCCGCGGTCGCGCGGGCACAGACGCGGTCATTGGACGGGCAATATTCGAGCGAGACGACCGGCACGCCGGTCTGCTGCGTGAACGCGCTGTCCGCAGCGAGGCGGCTCGTGCGCGTGGCCTCGGGTACATCGAGCGGTTGTGTGCCGCCATTATTCAAACCATGCACCAGCGCTTCGCCCAGCACGGCGTACAACGCTTTCGCATGCGGCTCTGCCGTCTGCAACGCGTCCGCGCCGGCGACCACGAGGCGGGCGTCGGGATGCAAGGCGCGAATGGCCTCGGCAGCCGCAATCGCCGCAGGCGTGTCGAGCAGGAAACCACGGTAGCCGCGCTGCCATAGCGGCGCGAGCGATTGCGCGAAAGCGGCCGGCGTCATGCTGGAATCGGCGGCATGCGTACGGGCAAGCCACACCGTATGCGGCAGCGGATATGCCGCCGGATCGAAGCCACGCGCGGGATCGAGCACCACGGCGTCGAACGCCTGCAGCAGGTCGACCGGCGGATTCGCGCCGTAAAACAACGCCACGTTCGGCTGCGACGCGTGGCCAGCAGCAGCGGGTGCATCGGCAGCACGCGCGAATTGCCACGGCGCGACGCTGGCCGCCAGCACCATCAGCGCGACGGGCACGGCCGTGCGCCAACGCGCTGTGCTGTTCGCAAGCGAGCCGGTCCGTGGCGATATCGAGCGGCGTGGGTTTTCAACCGGTAGAAATTCCCGGGTAATCCCCCCTGCCAACCGCTGAATAATCCCCCGCTCTTTTTCCTGCTTATTGAACGGCGCCAACCCCCAGGCTTCCGTTCGAACGCCGAATATCGGCGCAATCCTCTTTAGCATCTGATTTCTTATGATCGCACTCGATGTTTTATTGGCAACCGGCGGTACACGACCCGTCCAGATGGGCCAAATTTACCGATTCGACTCAAACACTCTGCCGATGCCGACCGGCAGCATTCCAGATACGCAAAAAGCAAATGGCCCGATTCACGCTGTCGCAGACAGGATGGATCGAAGTGCGCGAGACGCAGGCCGAGACGGTGATTCGGCGCGCATTCTAGCGCGCCCTGCCTGCAAAACGAGCGGCATTTTTACAACACTTTGCCTCCCAACACGAATCAGATACGAGTCAGATCAAGGAGTTAGCCATCAATTATGAGACAAAGCCGACACAATAAGGCCGCGCAAACGTTTTACCGACGTGAAACCGGCTACACCCCGAAACTTCACATTTGACGATCTTTAGCCTTTGGATATCAGGCGTGCGTCAGCGCACGGTCGTTCTGGTTATATTGTGAATCGTCCGTGGCAAACGTTATCCCAGGACTTCGCAAAGTGCAAATTATTCATTAAAGGCGAAATATCCAGCCGGGAATTGCGGTTCACCCGCCGCTCCTTTCGGTGTCTTTTTTATGACCCATCGCCGTAATATCCAGTGATATTCTCCGATCGCCAGATGTCTATGCACTGCGATTTAAAATGGCCATTTAGTGAGATCGGAGCCACCCACGTAACTCACCGGTCGCGCGAAAAAATGCTTGATGCATACGGGGCGCGCCCAAACCGCAAACCCGTCGATAGAATGCGCGATGAACCGGCGCGACCCTGAATTTCGATTTCCTTTATCCGGCTTTTGCCGCCTACCTCACCCCATCAATCAAGCGTCGCATGAAGAGCAGCATCATGACTCTGGCGGTCACCCGCCAACATCGCGTGGCGGCATGCGCTGTGGCGGGCTTCATCCTGTGTGTGGTGCTCGCGACCCTGCCGTTCGCCGGTTTTGCCGAGCCGCATGTCGCGGCGTTCCTGCCGCTGTTTGCCATGGCCGTGTTTATGACCGAGGGCCTCACCGCCTATCTGTTGTGGACGCAGTTCATGATTACGCGTGGACCGTTCCTCGCCGCGCTGGCGGGCGCTTATGCCTATACCTCGGTGACGGTCGCGATCCAGTTGCTGGTATTTCCCGGGGTGTTTACCACGACCGGCCTGCTCGGGACCGGCGCGCAAGGCGCCGTGTGGATCTGGGCTTTCTGGCATGGCGGCTCACCGTTGCTGATCCTCGCCGCGCTGTTGGTCCGCCGCCGCTTTCCTGTTCCGGTTGCGCACGCCAGGACGCGCGTGGTCGGTCTCGCCCTGGTGGGCGGCCCAGTTTGCCTGTCACTGCTCCTTTGTTCTCTGGCCGTGCATGCTGAAGCCCTGCTGCCGAAGCTGATCGACGCCCAGACCTACCAGCGGCTTGCGGTTAGCCCATCGGGCCTGCGCATTGCCGTCGTCAGCGCCTGCACATTGCTCTATCTCGTCGTGACCACCCGACTGCGGACACTGCTCGACCTTTGGCTCGGCGTGGCGCTGTTCGCCGGACTCGGCGACGTGGTCGTGACGCTGGTCGCGAACTCGCGTTTCAGCATTGGCTGGTATGTGGCGCGACTCGAATCGGTGCTGGCATCGAGCACGGTGCTCGGGGTCCTGATCTGGGAGATCAGTCATCTGTACCGCGAATTGCACGCGGCCAACGCGCGACTGAGCGAGTACGCTTCACGCGACGGCCTGACCGGTATCTTCAACCGGCGTTTCTTCGAGGAGCGCTACCCCGCCGCGCTCGCCGAAGCCAATGCGGCGCAACGCACGCTGTCGATCCTGATGGTGGACATCGACCACTTCAAGCGCTTTAACGACACGCGCGGCCATCTGCGCGGCGACGAATGCCTCGGTGCCGTAGCGGGCGCATTGCAGGCAAGTCTGCGGCGCAGCGCCGATTTTGTCGCGCGTTTTGGCGGCGAAGAATTCGTTGTCGTGTTGCCGGACTGTGGGCACGAGATGGCCACGCGCCTCGCCGAAATCCTGCATGCGGCGGTCGCGCGACTCGCCGTCGCGGCGCCCTTCACTGAGGCGGGGCGCGTGAGCGTGTCGATCGGCGTCGCCACGTCGCAACCGCACGCGCCGGTGCCGGCAGGCGAACTGCTCGCACAGGCCGACACCGCTCTCTATTGCGCCAAGGAAGCTGGGCGCGACCGCGTGACGGCGTGGCAGGACGCGCCGTTTGCGTTGCGTTCGATGCAGGTTTATTAGCGGGATTCGCGGTGCTGCGCCGCGGATAGACAACCGTATAGCAGGCGCCCGGCGACACACCCGCCCTCCCCTCAGGCACACGAGTTGCTCTTCCAGGAAGCGACGGCACACCCCGCACGGGACCTGTATCCACATACAGGCGCATGCGGCTGAGGAAAGCCCGCCGTTTTACCGATTCCAGCAATCCATCGAGGAGACGCCCATGCTTCGCTACGCCGCAATTTTCTTCATCATCGCCATCATTGCCGCGGTCTTCGGCTTCGGCGGCATCGCCGCGGGCGCGGCCGAAATCGCCAAGGTCCTGTTCTTTATCTTTATTGTGATCTTCCTTGTGACCTTGCTGATGGGCGTAGTGCGACGCTGACCGCCGGCCTGCGTAACGATGCCGCGCAAACGAAACCCGCCACGGCGCCGCAGCCTATTGCAATAATTGCCGCTGTCCCTTGCAATAGTTGCGGCCCCGGTAACGCGCGGCAAGCCGCCTCAAACCGTCGCCGCTGCCGGATTCAGTTCGATATGCAGCATCACCAGCCAGCGCCGCGGACATTCGGCGGCGATCCGTAGTCCCGGTTGTCCGTCGCGCGCGGCTGCCACGAAGCCCTTCTCCTTCGCAAAGCCAAACGCGCGGCGCGCATCGGCCTGCAGCCACATCGAAATCAGACCACACGTCACAAAACCGAACACGGAGATGATCTGCGGCGACAGGCCCGCATCGATCTGCCGGGCGAGCACCGTAAATGCAGCGGTCAGGATCTGGCTCGCCGCAATCGCAATCAGCACGACCTTCAGCATGCCGCGGAACATCATCCCTGGTCTTTGCCTAACCATCTGTTTCCTTAGTCCTTCTACTCGTTTGTTTGAGGGGTCTCGTATGGATCGTCGCAGTCTCACGCTGCGCGGGCAATCTGCCGACACGGCAACGCGAGCCGCCGCGACCATGTGGCGAGCGTCCGCGCCGCGACGGCGGGTTTGCTGAGAATCGCACTGTCGTAGCATTTGCCGTCAAAGCGCGTGAAGTCGACAATGCGAAAGCCGTGACCGCGATAGAACGCAATCAGATGATTGGCGGGCTGCGGGGTGTCGAGGGCGAGTTCCGCATAGCCGCGCGTGGCGGCCCAATGATCCGCGAAGGCCAGCAACAAGGTGCCGATGCCGCGCGCCTGCCAGGCCGGTTCGACACCAAACTGGCGCATGCTGGCAATCTCGTCGCGCCGATACAGTTCGCAGGACGAATCGTTATCCGGTGCATACAAGGTCATCGTGCCGACGATGCGGCCATCGCACACCGCCACGTAGCAGTCGCCGCGTGTGGCCCGCGAGCGTGTGACGGCGGCACTCTGATCGACGCAGGTGCAGTTCAGCCCCATCCCACCCAGCCGCGCAAACGCCCGATGCAGCATATCCGTAAGAGTATCGAAAGAATCGCGCGCCGGATCGAAGCGCCGCAGTTCGATGCGGCCAGGACCGCGCCTCACATAGTCGATCCGTTGGGGCTGCTGCGTGGCTGCGCGTGTGTTCACCTTGACCATCCAAGTTCATCAGGTTGGTCGAAGTGTAGATTTGGCCGGTGATCGCCCGCAAGAAAAAATCTCGTAAAAACTGCATGGGGCGCGTCGACTCGCACGGCTGCCGGAGCGCCCTCAGGCGTAATACTCCGCCTCGTACAGGCGCTTGCCGGCTTCGTCCTTGGCGGCAAGAATTGGCGCGAACTCGATTGGCCAGTCCACGCCAATATCCGGATCGCTCCACAGCAGGCTGCGTTCGTGTTCGGGATACCAGTAGTCGGTCGCCTTGCACAGGCACTCGGCCGTGTCCGACATCACCACGAAGCCATGCGCGAATCCTGGCGGCACCCACATCTGCCGGCGGTTGCTCGCACTCAGATGAACCCCGATCCATTTGCCGAAGTTGTGCGAACTGAGGCGGATATCCACCGCCACGTCGAACACATCGCCCACCACGACGCGTACCAACTTGCCCTGCGGATGCTGGATCTGATAGTGAAGTCCGCGCAATACGCCGCGCCGCGAGCGTGAATGATCGTCCTGCACGAACTCGGCGCCCGCTCCTACACGGTTCGCAAATTCATCCGCGTTGAACGTCTCGAAGGCGCTGCCCAGCTCGTCGCAGAACAGATCCGATTCGACAATCTTGACTTCCGGAAGCGCGGTTCGCGTCACCCTCATACTCATGCCGTCCGACCCATAAAGAGTTGCTACCTTTGCGCAACGGGGACTCGCGCTGCGGCTCGCAAGCCGCTCGCGTCCGCTGGTTGCGCGATGCGTTGTGCCCGGCCGTGCCGATGTTGGATAACGTGCGTTCATGCTGGCATCTTGACGATTCGGTAGAGCATCCAGGCCGCGCTGCCGGCGAGACCGGCCGTCATCGCCCACGCTACGCCTGTCACTCCCCACAGATGAGTCGAGGGCGGCACGATGACCACCAGTGCGATGGCCTGCAGCACCGCCGCATGCGTGGCCACCTTGGGAGCGCCGATGGCGCGCAGATAAGCGACCAGCATTGTGTTCGTCGCACCGAACGCCATGTTGATGACGAAGATCTTGAAGAGCGGCACCGCGGACATCCATGCGGAACCGAGCACCAGCATGAAGAGCGGCGCGGCAGTCCAGCGCAGCAGCAGGACCACCGCCACCTCGCCCAGCACGATCACCGTGAGGTAGCGGAAAAATAGTCTGGATGCCGAACCGTCTTCACGCCGATGATGCGCAGAGAAGGTCGGAAACAGATACTGGCCCAGCGCCACCGACGCATCCACGAGCAACATCTGCGCAAGCTTCGACGACATCTGATACGCACCCAGCGCCACCGGGCCAAGCAGTTTTGCAACAAGCACCTTGTCGAACTGGTTGAGCAGCAGATTGACCACGCTGCCTGCCCAGATCCAGCGGCTGAAGTTCACGTAATGGCCGATACCGTGCCACGCGAGGCGCACCGGCGGGCGTGGTCCCATGGTCGTCCAGGTCAGCACGGTCTTCAGCGTTTCACCCACGATCATGCCGATCAGCACGGCAAAGACGCCCGTGCCGCTCCATGCGCACACGAGGCAGATCGCGCAGTCGGCGAAGGCCGAGAACGTTTCGACGCCGGCCAGTTGCGCAAAGTGCCGCTCGCGTTGAACGATGTAGTAGGCAGGTGAAGCAATCCCGCGGATCAGCGGCAAGGCCGCAGCCATCTGCAGCAGCACGAGCGAACCACCCAGATGGAACTGCGCGTTCATCACCGGCGCGAGCGCGATCAGCAGCAGGCCGATCAGCAAGCCGCGTGCGGTCAGCGTGGTCCAGACCGCGCCGAGTTCCGGGCGGGTCGGCGTGGCCTTTGCCTGCACCACGGCTTGCGCCAGACCGGTGTCGCTCAGCGCTTCGGCAATCGCCACCGCGAGCAAGGCAACGCCGACGCTGCCGATCGCGGCGGGGCCGAGCATCCGGCCGATGGCGAGGAATTTCACCGCCGCCAGGCCGCGCACGGCAACCTGCTGGATCAATACCCAGGTGGCCGCGCTGCCGTCAAATGCAGGCCTCATCGAGACAAGCGGTACCCTGATCGATCTCACCGATGCCCTCCCCTATCAAGCATTCGCAATCCATCCTTGACACGGTAACGCGGCTGTTTATGCGGGGACCGCCATCTCATAGCCGATATCGGCCCCGCGCGGGCCTGCGACACTGTTTTTCGTTACCTTGGGGACATGACAAAAGATACGATCCTCATTATCGAGCCCGATTTCTCCGGACACCGTTGGCGCTACGCCGAGTGGGCCGCGCAAGCCTGCGTGGAAGCGGGTTACGCATGCGTGATCGTGACGGCTTCAGCCAACGCGCCCCATCCGCTCGCGCAACGCCTCGCTGCCGGCCGGGGCGCAAACACCCAGGCCGACCTGCAGATCGGCTTCGTCGACCCGCCCGCCGAGGCCAGCCGCCGCGCGAGCCTCGGCCTCGGTTCATTGAGCTACGTGCATTTCTTCCGCTATTTCCAGCACATTTATCGCACCGTGGGCCGCGAGCACGGTGTCGCGCTGGTGCTCGTGCCCTATGTCGACTACTTTTTTTACGCGCTGCCGCTGCTCGGCACACCGTTCGGCACGACACCCTGGTTCGGCATTACGATGCGCGCGACCTTTCATCATCACGAGGTCGAAGTACGCGCACCGCGCCGCCCGCTCGTCAATGCCGTCAAACGGCACCTGTTTCGCCGCGCGGTTCGCACGAGCGGCCTGAAGGCCTTGCTGAGCATCGACCCGACGCTGGCCGATTGGTGCGAACGGCATCCGGAGCCCGGCGCTGCGCCTGTGCAGTATCTGGCCGATCCTTCCCCTGATGCAGCGCCGCGGGATCCATGGCTCGCCCGCGAGCGGCTCGGGCTCGCCGCGCACAGCCAGTTCGTGCTGGTGTACGGCGCAATCAGCGATCGCAAGGGCATTTTCGAACTCATCGACGCGCTCGCTGCGCGCGACGAAGCGCCGACACTGGTCATCGCAGGCGCGCAGGACACGCCCGTGCGCGCGCCCTTGCACAAGGCGCTGAAGCAGCTGACACCCGCGCCCGTGGTGCTCGACCGCTTTATCGACGCCGACACCGAACAGGATCTCTTTTCAGCGTGCGACGTCGTCTGGCTCGGCTATAAGGGACATTACGGCATGAGCGGTGTGCTGGTTCAGGCGTATCGCAACGGCAAGCCGCTGATTGCGACGGCGGATGGACTGATCGGCTGGCTTTCTCGCAGCGGTGAGCTTGGGCCGGTCATCGACGATCTCGAGCCCGATTCGATCAATCATGCTCTGGACGCCGTACTGGATTCGCCGTGGGTGCGGCCGGACTCCGCGCACGGGCATTTGCTGGAGCGCAATACGCTGGCTCACTTCAAGCAAACTTTGCAGTCGGCGATTCAGGCGTCGTCAGCCCGTCATACTCGCGACGCCGCCACGCTTCCCGCTCAAGCCGCCGTGCCGGGTCCGTGATGCGCGGGTGCGTCCGCGCCCATCTCAGCCCACGCCAGTGACGGCGCCTGCGTGAACATTCACGCTCACCACACGCGTCCGCCGACGGCCGGCACTTCCACTTCCTCCGGTATCCCCTCGCCCTGCGGCCCTTTGCGGCGCGCCGGGAAAATCGCATCGCGGATACGCAAGAATGGAAACTCGATGGCGCGCGTCGTCACGTAGCCGATCACGATCGCAATCACGAACTGCGCGATCAGCACCGGCGCCCATGCGGCAAGCGCCGGCACGTGCAGCGCCGCGAGCTTGCGGATCAGCATGTCGCCGGGGGCGAGCGCCAGCGAATGCCACAGGTAGATGCCGTACGAGTACACACCGATCCATGCCACCGCGCGGAACCACCAACCCTCACGCAGCTTGTGGGAATACTCAATGGTCAGCACGATCAGCGCGCAGAAGCCCAGCGCCTGGATCGTGTAGCCGATGCTCTCGTCGAGCGCGATGTTGCCGGTGGCGAGCACGAGCCACGCAATGAGCGCCGCCACGAGACCGACCAGGGTTTTCTTGTGAGCGGCAAAGCGCCGGTACAGTTCGGGCTTCATCCAGTAAACGGTCGCCAGAATCACGCCGAACAGCAGGCTGTCGATGCGGTACTGGGTGTAATAGAACGCTGCATGCAGATCGCCGTTCGCCACCACCACGCAGCGCGCCGCCAGCACGATCACGCAGATCGTCAGCAGGGTGGCGAGAATCGCATTCGCGCGCAGCTTGAGGGCCGCGACAATCAGCAGCAACGCCGGCAGGAATAGATAGAAGTGCTCTTCGACCGCGAGGCTCCACGTCTGCGAAATTGAGGAGCCCAGATAATTCTGCATATGCGTGAGATTCTGCACGAGGAACGTGCCGGTGGGATGGCGCCCGCTCAACACGTGGAACAGGATCAGCACGTAATAGGCCGGCCAGATCTTGAAGATCCGCCGGATGATGAAGCGCCGCGCGTCGATGTGCCCCGCCTTGGCATATTGCTTGAGCAGAAGTCCGCCCACCAGAAAGCCGCTCAACGTAAAGAACAGGTTGACGCCTTCAAGGCCAAAGCTTTTCAGCGGATACTCGATTGCCGCGACAATCGCACTGCCCGTGTGCACGGTGTGGAAGTGAAAGCCCATCACGGCGATGATCGCAATGCCGCGAATGAAGTCCAGCTCGATCGAACGCTGGGGCGCCTTCGAATCGTGGGCGTTCTCTTTCCCGAGGTCTTTCCCGAGGTCTTTCCCGAGGTCTTTCCCGAAGTCTTTCCCGAACCAGCGCATGATTTCCCCCCTGATACGGAATTGACGTGTTCCGCCATCTGTCCTCTTATCTTGTTGTGACGGGTCCGCCTTGATCCGCCAACATCACGGCATTCACGGCCATCCGCCGACGCCGTTGGCGAAGCCCAACGCCCGCGCGCGGGACTGTACCAGGGCAGCAGTCGATTCACGCCGAAGGCTAGTCGCGGGACGCCGCAGCGGCCGGCCGACAGCACGCGCACTGGTATATTCAAGGCCATGATTGGGGGAATGCGGGGCCATGGGAATCACCATGCGACAACCCGCGTACAGTCGGCACATGCCACGTTACACGCTGCCCGCGCGGTCACGCTTCGCGGTAGCGGCACTCGTGGCAGACATGCAATCGCACCAGCACGCATTGCAGCAGCGCCTGACGCATTCTGGTCGCGCATCTCGCACCGGTCTCCTCCATGCCCGTATCGCTCGTGACGTGAATCTCGGAGCATAAGGAGAACCCAGCCGTGCGCAACAAGTTCACCTCGGTCTGGATCTGGCTGTTCCTCATACCGCTCGCGTTCGACTTCAAGGCCACCGAAGACGCCACCAGCCATCTCGCGCAGATCCTGCTCGTGGTGCCTACCGTGGGCGCGGGATTGCTGCTGCTGATGATCGCCCCGCGCTTCCAGCACCGCTCCCACATGCGCAAGGTCGTCCTCTGCGCGCTGCTTATGACGATTCTCGGCAGTGCCTTCACGCAGGCGCTGCGGGGCAACGACGTCGGCAATTATCTGCGTGTGCTGCTGCCGTTCCTGCTGTTCCTGCTCGGCTACCTCGTGGCCTGCCATCCGTGGAGCGATGTACGGCTCGCCCAGATCGAGAAGACCCTGCTGTGGGCCATGGTGATGTCACTCGCATTCACCCTCGTGTATGGCTTCAAGACCATCGGCTCGCTTGAGGACGTGCGCTTCCGCATCGTCTCGGTCACCTTCCTCGGCCTGCAGGGGCTCCTGCTGCACGAATTCGTCGTCGCCAAGCGCTACAGGGCCTTCTCGATTGCGGTGTTTCTCGCCACGATCGTGATCGAATTGCTGAGCGTGACGCGCTCGCTGATGCTCGCCACCATGCTGCTATTCGTGCTCGCCACCTGGCTGAGCGCGCCGTCGCTGCGGCATATGGTGCGCGCGGCGTTCCGCTCGCTCGTGATCGGCCTGCTGATCGGTGCGGCCGTCGCGGGTGCGGCCGCGCTGTTCCCGTCGGTATCGGAACATTGGACCCAGCGCATTTTCGCCTCGAAGGAAACCCAGGCCCACGTCGATCCGACCACCATCACGCGTCTCGCGGAAATGAAGGACCAGTACGATCAGGTGACGTCGTCATCGTTCGCACTGCTAGCCGGTGAAGGATACGGGCACATGTACCGCTATTCGCCGAGCTATCTGCCCGACCTTCATGGGCAGATGAGCGCCAAGGATTTCTTCGCCATCCGGGAATGGGTAGCAGGCCATAACTTCTGGGTGTACCAGTTGTTTGCCGGCGGCCTGCTGTTCGGCATCGCCATGCCGCTCGCCATTCTCTACGCGCTCATCAAGGGCGTGTTCGCGCACCGCGAATGGCGGCGGCGCATGCCGAACCTGTTGTATTTGCCGGTGCTCGGCCGTTCGCTCATGATGCTCGCCGCCGTGCCGGCCATCTCGATTGGCGGCAATCCATTGGGGCCGCGCTTCTCCGGACTCGTGTTCGGTGTCGCCCTTGGCCTCGTCGTCGCCAGCTATGCACGCATCGCGCAAACCATGCGCGTGCGCGCGGCACGCCGCGTGGTGCGTCCGCAGCGCGCCCCGAGCATGTCGCCCGTGCCGCCATGGCCACGTGGCACCCTCGAAGGCCGGCCCGGTCTCGCGCAGTTGCCGCCGGGCCTTTCTGGACGGGGCCCGTCATGAAGATTCTGCATCTGCTGGCAACGCTCGACCCGCGTGCGGGCGGCCCGACTGAAGGCGTGCGGCAAAGCGGCATCAATATGACGGCGCTCGGTCACGAGGTGGAAGTCGCCACCGTCGACGATCCGTCCGCGGCATGGCTTGCGGCATTTCCGCTGCCGGTTCACGCCCTCGGGCCGGCCAAAGGGTTCTACGGCTTTACACCGAAGCTCGTGCCGTGGCTCGAGGCCCATGCGACCTCGTTCGATGCGGTGATCGTCAACGGTCTCTGGCAATACCCCGGCTATGCGACGTGGAAAGCCCTGCGGCGGCTGAACGTGCCGTATTACGTGTTTCCGCATGGCATGCTCGATCCGTGGTTCAAGCGCACCTATCCGCTCAAGCATGTCAAGAAGTGGCTCTATTGGCCGTGGGCGGAATACCGGGTGCTGCGCGACGCCACGCGCGTGCTGTTCACCACGCAGGAAGAGTGCCGGCTCGCGCGCGAATCATTCAGCCTGTATCACGCCAACGAGGCAGTCGTGGCCTTTGGCACGAACCGGCCGCCCAGTGATGCGGCCAGCCTGCGCGAAGCGTTTTACAACGCGCACCCGGCGTTGCGCGACCAGCGCCTGATCCTGTTTCTCGGCCGCATCCATCCCAAGAAGGGTTGCGATCTGCTTTTGCAAGCCTTCGCCGCGGCGCGCGAACTGGAGCCGGCGGCACGTCTGGTGATGGCCGGTCCCGATGGCGACACGTGGGTGCCGACGCTCAAAGCGCTTGCCGACGAACTCGGGATCGCCAGCCGGATCACGTGGACCGGCATGCTGCAAGGCGACGAAAAGTGGGGGGCGTTCTACGCCAGCGACGCGTTCGTGCTGCCCTCGCATCAGGAGAACTTCGGCATTGCAGTGGCCGAGGCGCTCGCCTGCGGCCTGCCCGCGCTCATCTCCGACAAGGTCAATATCTGGCGCGAGGTTCAGGCAGACGGCGCGGGTTTTGTTGCACCGGATAGCGTCGCGGGCACGCTCGCCAATCTGACTCGCTGGATGCAGCTCGACGCCATCCAGGCCGCAGCGATGCGGACGCAGGCACTGCACTGTTTCGAGCAGCACTTCACGGTCGACGCGATGTCCGCCGATCTGCTGCGGATCTTGCAGCAGGACCGCCACAAGCCTCGCAACGAGGAAGGCACACTCGCCCTCGGCCGGAGCTAGCGGGCCGCCCAGCTCACGCTACGGCATGCGCTGGACCGCATCCTGTGACGCGAAGCGCGGTTTGATGAAACGCACAGGATTGCCGCCGTAGACGCCTTCGGCTTCAAGTGAGCGATGCACCACCGAGAGCGGCGTCACGAGCGCCGAACGGCCAATGGTCACACCCATCTGCACCACGCACTTCGAAGTGATCCATACGCCGTCTTCAATCACGATAGGCGCTACGTGCAGATCCATGCTGGTGGCGTAATCGTGCGAGCCGGTCGTAAGAAAAGTGCCCTGTGAAATGCACACATTCGAACCGATGCGAATCGGCGCCTGGTTGTAAATCCACGCATCGACGCCAAACCACGAATTCGCCCCCACTTCCAGATTCCACGGCGCCTTTACGCGCAACGGATGCATGAAGCGGCAGTTGGGGCCGATCTTCGCGCCGAACAGGCGCAGCACCCCGACGCGCACTGCCGAAAACGGTATCAGCTTGTTGTTGATCAGGCACGCTTCGACCACGAACCACAGTGCCTCGGTCAGGCGGCTCGCGCGGCGCACATAATTGCCCTTGCCCGCCAGGCTCAGATCGATGACGGCCGACGCAGGCGCCGCTCCGCTTGCCGGATCCGGCTGCCATTCAAGCGCTGTGTCGAGTTGTTCGCGTTTCATCTGAATGTTGCGCTCCACTTGCATCCTGCTGCCTTCTGCATCAACACCTGCCTACCTCTGCCGCCACGCGTTTTGTGCTTCACGTCCCAGCTTTTTTGCAGCGGCTGAGAAATTGTGCACAGCCGCCACAGCGTTTCGCGCGTGCCAGCGTCAATTGGCTTGATGCACCCAGGCTTTGTCGGCTTTGAACTGACATCTCGTCCGGACCGCGACGCGGTTGACACTACCATTAGCATGACGCAGCGCGATTCTCCGCGCCGCCGCCTGTCGTGCATGGACCTCTTCCCATGAATCCTCTTGCCTTGCGCATCACGCGCTCCTTCTCTCTCGCGCTGGCTTGCAGCGCGATGTGCAGTGTCACCTATGCCCAGGCGCTCGCCACGTACGGAGATGCGCCTGCGGCCGAAGCGGAGGGCGCAGCCGCCGCCTCGAACCGTGCCGGCAGCGGCGGCGGTTTGACCTCACGCAGTGGCGACGCATCGTTGCTGGGCGCGCCCGCCACCTACGGCGCGGTCTATCGGTCCCAGACCATGGGCGACGACCTGCAGCAGGATGTGCCCGCCGCAGCCGCCGACCCTCAGGGCCGTGGCGTCACGCCGGTCGAACATATGCTCTCGCAACCCGGCACGCCCCAATCGGCGGGTGCCGCTGTCCGTACCACTAGCGCCGGCACTGCGCGCCGCGCCACAGCGGCTGCCACCGCCACTGGAATCGGCAGAAGCACCCTGAGTGACGACCCTGCCACCGCCGCGGCGCGACAGCTATACGGTGACGGCACTCCCAGCCGCGCCGTCCATCACGACATCTACAAGTCGCCCTGGTAAGCGCGTTCAATCAACCTGCGTCGACTCCAACGGCGCCTCAGTCAGCTTCTCGCACGATGGACCGTTTGCATCGCTTGCGCCGTTTGCATTGCTTTCCGGATTCGACGGGTCATGGCGCGGCACTGTAATGCCTGGCATTCCACACAATTCGGCTAGCCTGGCGTTCAACGCCCCCAGCACGCTCACACCTGACAAAGTACGTTCAGCGTAGGCGCGACCTGCTGCGCCGAGCGCCGCACAACGCGCCGGATCGGCGGCGAGCGCCACGATCGCCTCGACCAGCGCGTCGACATTCTCCGGCGGCACCACCACCCCGCGCGGCGCCACCACGTTGTACAGCTCAGTGCCCGGACACGCCATTGCGATGATCGCCCGGCCGCTCGCGAGCATCCCGTTGAGCTTGGACGGCATCACCAGATCGGCGGCACCGCCGCGTTGCGGCAGCACGTGAATGTCGGCAAGGTTGAGTAGCTGGTTCAACTGGCGCGCCGGCTGCACCCCCATAAAGCTGCAATTGCGCAAGCCGGCGCAACTCGCTTCGAGCAGGGCTTGAACCGGGCCGCTGCCGCAGAACACGAAACTGATGTCGGGGCGCTCCACGAGTTCCGCAGCGGCCGCTGCCAGCACTTCGAGACCCTGCTTGGAACCCATATTGCCGGCATACAGCACGACCGTCTGCGGCAAGCCCCGTTGTTCGAGGCCGAGCAGTTTGCGGTAATAGCGGGCCTGAGCGAGCGGGACGATCGCACGCGTATCGACCCAGTTCGGCAAACAGTAGGTCTTGAGCGGATCGACGCCCTTGGCGATGGCGCGCTCCACCATCTTCGCGGACAGACTCGACACCATGTCGAAGCCACCCAGCAGCCGCCGTTCGATAGCGTGTGCCACGCGGCGTGCCAACGAACCACGGATCAGGCCCAGGTCGAAGGCGGCATCCACCTCGTAGTCCTGAATGTGCAGCCACGAGCGCGCTCCGCTCAGACGCGCGACCAGCCAGGCGCCCGGTGCGCTCATCAGGCTCGGCGCGATGCTCATGACCAAGTCGGCTCGCCACGCCACCTGCGCGGCAAGCACCGGCAGCGAAGCCAGTGAAAAACTCGCCAGATGCAGCAGGCGCGCCACGCCCGTAGGCTGGGCCGGCACCCACAATGGGACGCGCTTCACGCGCACGCCGTTGCGTAACTCGCGGCGATAGCGCCACGCGCTAAAGCCTTCGGCCACGCGCCAATGCGGGTAATACGGCGGGCCGCACACGACCCGCACCTCGTGACCTTCGGAAACCAGCGCTTCCGCCATTTCAGCGGTGTATTTGCCGACCCCCGTGAGCTCCGGCGCATAGTTGAGCCCCACGATGAGAATTTTCATACCCCTCCTGTTCCGCACGTCGCGCCGCGCGCGTTGGCGCAATCGTGCCTTACTGCCCCGCCACTTCGTAGACCTGACCAGCGCGCCGCCATGAGCGATCGCGGCGGCGCCGCCCGCGCTGTCAAACCGTCCCTTCTGAAAGCGTGGCCGCGCCAAAGCGCGCAACGAAATCCCGATAGGTCGCTTCGATCCCTTCCTGCAAGCCGATGCTCGCGCGCCAGCCCATACGCGCCAGACGCGACACGTCGAGCAGCTTGCGCGGCGTGCCGTCCGGTTTCGAGGTATCGAACACGATCTGGCCGTCGAAGCCGACCGTGGCCGCGACCCGCTCCGCCACCTCGCGGATCGACAGGTCGTCGCCGACGCCGACGTTCAACAGGCCATCGGCGACCTCGCGTTCGAGCACGAAGGCCGTCGCAGCGGCGAGATCGTCGACATGCAGGAACTCGCGGCGTGGCGTGCCGGTACCCCATACGGTCAACACGCGCTCGCCGTTCAGCTTCGCCTCATGAGCCTTGCGGATCAGCGCCGGCAGCACGTGACTGTTACGCAGATCGTAGTTGTCGTTCGGGCCGTACAGATTGGTCGGCATCAGCGCGACGAACTTCGTGCCGTACTGGCGGTTATAGGCCTCGCACAGCTTGAGCCCGGCAATCTTCGCAATCGCGTAAGGCTCGTTGGTGGATTCGAGCGCCGAACTCAGCAGGTAGTCTTCTTCGATCGGCTGCGCGCAGGCCTTCGGATAGATGCACGACGAGCCGAAGAACACGAGACGCGTCACACCCGCCTGCCAGGCCGCGTGAATGACGTTGGTCTCGATCGCCAGGTTCTGGTAAATGAAGTCCGCGGGTTGCGTGGCGTTGGCGAGAATGCCGCCCACGCGCGCCGCCGCCAGCAGCACGACATCCACCCGCTCCGCGTCGAAAAAACGCTTCACCCCGGCCTGGTCGAGCAGATCCAGTTCAGCGTGCGTTTTCGTCAGGATGTCTGAGTAACCGTCCTCCTGCAGACGGCGGACCAACGCCGATCCGACCATGCCCCGATGGCCGGCTATGAAGATGCGCGCGCTCTTGTCCATGGCCGTTACTCGTGATGTTCGAGGGCCTTGAAACCGGCCAGCGTCACTAGCGCGTCGCGGCGCGCAATCTGGAAGTCGGCTCGCACCATTTCCTTGACCAGCGTCTGGAACGACGTCACCGGCTTCCAGCCGAGTTTGGCATGCGCCTTGGAGGGGTCGCCCAGCAGGGTCTGGACTTCGGTCGGCCGGAAATAGCGCGCATCGACGCGCACGATCACGTCGCCCGGCGAGAGGCGCGTTTCCTTGCCCTCCACCTTGTCGACAATGCCGACTTCATCGACGCCCTCGCCTTCGAAGCGCACCGTCACGCCCAGCTCTCCCGCCGCCGCCTGGATGAACTCGCGCACACTGTACTGCTGGCCGGTCGCGATCACGAAGTCTTCCGCCTGCTCCTGCTGCAGCATCATCCATTGCATTTCGACGTAGTCGCGCGCATGGCCCCAATCGCGCAGCGCGGACAGGTTGCCCAGATACATATCGTCTTGCAGGCCCACCGCAATCCGCGCGATGGCGCGGGTAATCTTGCGCGTCACGAAGGTCTCGCCGCGCACTGGCGATTCGTGATTGAACAGGATGCCGTTGCACGCATACATGCCGTACGCTTCGCGATAGTTGACGGTGATCCAGTACGCGTACAGTTTCGCCACCGCATAGGGACTGCGCGGATAGAACGGCGTGGTTTCTTTCTGCGGCATTTCCTGCACCAGCCCGTACAACTCGGAGGTGGAGGCCTGATAGAAGCGGGTTTTCTTTTCGAGCCCAAGAATGCGCATCGCTTCGAGAATTCGCAGCGTGCCGAGGCCATCCGCATTGGCGGTGTATTCCGGTTCCTCGAACGACACGGCAACGTGGCTTTGCGCGGCCAGGTTGTAGATTTCGTCCGGCTGCACGCGCTGGATGATGCGCACGATGCTCGACGAATCGGTCAGATCGCCGTGGTGCAGGAAGAAGTGCCGGTCGGCCACATGCGGATCGCAGCACAGATGATCGATCCGATCGGTATTGAACAATGACGTGCGCCGCTTGATGCCGTGCACATCGTAGCCTTTGGCAAGCAGCAGATCGGCGAGATACGAGCCGTCCTGTCCTGTTACTCCGGTTATCAAAGCGATCTTACGATCCATTGTGTTCCCCTCGTCGAAGCGTTTGACTGCTCGTTTGACACCTGCGGCGCGTGCGGCGGTCCACCGCACGCGTGTAGAAACGGTCCTGCTTTACGGCACGAACGCGCGCTGCCCGCGCGCGCTCAGTCTGCGCGGCTCTGGTACCCGTAATAGCCGGTGTAGCCGCCCAGGTTGAGCTTCGGCGGCGGCACGTCGGTCAGCAGGACGCCATGCAGATTGACGCCCGCATTGACTAGACGCTTGAGCGCTTCGGATATCTCCGGCGCGGGATGCCGGCCATGCCGCACCACCATCAGCGTCGTGCCCGCGTGCTTGCCGATCAGCGCTGCATCGGTGACGGCCAGCACCGGCGGCGTATCGACGATCACCAGGTCGTAGACTCGCGAGAAGTGCTCGAGCAAGGTGCGAAAGCGTTCGCTCATCAACAGTTCGGATGGGTTGCCTGGCAGGCCGCCCTTGGTCAGCACGTCGAGGCCGGGCAGCACGTCGCGCAATACGCAGTCCTGCAATTCCGAGCCATTCAGGACATCGGCAAGGCCCGGCGTGTGTGGCAATCCGAAATGTTTATGAATATCGCCACGGCGCATATCGCCGTCGATCAGCAGCACGCGCTTGTGCGCCGACGCAACCAGTGCCGACAGATTGACGGACATGAACGACTTGCCTGCATCGGGCCGCGAGCCGGTCAGCATGACCACGTTGTTGCGCGCCGAGACCAACGCGTACTGGAGCGTGGTGCGCAGACTGCGCACGCCCTCCACTGCGACGTCGTCCGGCGCCTGGGCGGCAAGCACGTGCACGCCCGCGCGGCGCAAGCCGACATTGCGCTGCACCCGCAGTTGCAGGTTGCTGCGCGGCACCACCGCGCAGACCGGCACGCCCAGCAGCGCTTCGATTTCCGTGGTGTTCTGCACGCCGCCATACAGCGTCTTGCGCGTGAACGCCGCCAGAATGCCGAGGACAAGGCCCAGCCCCGTGCTGATCAGAATCAGCAGAGCGCGCTGCGGCCGCACCGGATCATCTGCCGGCTCGGCATAGTCGACGACACGTACGTTGCCTACCTGCCCGGCCTTGACGATGCGCAATTGCTGAGCACTGTTGAGCAGATTCGTATAGAGCTCGGTATCGACCCGCACGTCGCGCAACATCCGCAATGCGGTCTGCTCCGTATCGGGGAGCGTGGATACGTTATGCGTCAGGCCGCCCTGCACGCTTTGCAATTGCGCGATCTGCGCGTCGAGCGCAGCAACCGCCGGATGGGCCGCAGTGAAACGCGTGGCCAGTTCGGCGCGCTGCTGTTGCAGGTCGACGAGCTTGGTCTTGTTCTCCACGATCTGCTGCAGCAGCAGCCGGCTTTCCTCGCTCAGATCGACCGTGCCCTGCTTGTTGCGGAAGTTGTTATAGCGCTGCTCTGCCTGATCGAGTTCGCTGCGCAGCTGCGGCAACTGCTGGTCGAGAAACGCGAGCGTGTGCTCGGCTTCGGCCGACTTGCGGTCGATGTCCTGCTGCACGTACTGGCGCGCGATGCTGTTGACGATCGCCGCCGTCAGCTCGCTGTTGACGCCTTCGAGCGTCACCGCGATGATGCCGGACTGCACGCTCGTCTCGATGACGTTGAGCTTCTTTTGCAGCTTCGTCACGGTATCGAGCGTCGACGAGCGGGTCAGGTCGAACTGCGTGCCGGGGCGCGCCGTCAACTGATCGACCTGTAGCCGCACCGGACCGCGCGAGGTCGAGCCGACCGCCAGTTGCCCGGGCCGCGCGCGCAACACTTCCGCGCCATTCTCATCGTTCACCACAAACGAGCCGTCGGGCTGCACGGTCAGCACGAATGGCTTGTCGTACATCTCCTTGGGCGTATCGAACAGCGTCACGCCGATCTGCTCACCGCCCCACGCGTATTGCGGCATGCCGAAGAGCGCCTCCGCGACCCCGTCGTTACCGTGCCAACGCGCAAACAGATTGCCGATTACAGGAAAATGACGCGGCACGGCGGCGATATCCAGATGCAGCTTGCGCACCGTTTCGTCGATCACGAGACGCGAGCGGAGCAGTTCGATCTGCGCGGAGGTCACCGCCTTGGTGTCGAACAGCGACGCCATGGTCTGCAACGTATCCTTGCTGCCGCTGCTGGAATTGCCGTTGCCGTCGTCGGCGATATCCTCCACCTGGATCATCGCGTCGGCGCGGTACACCGGTGTCTGGATGAAGGCGACCGCGGTGCCGATCAGCAAGGCAAGCAACGTGATCGTCAGGATCATCCGCCAATGTTGCGAAATGACGGACAGATAGTCCGATAATCGCAACTCGTCGCCACTCTGGACATCGACATACCGGTTTTCGAAGTTCGTAGCCATAGTGTCATCAATCCCGTACTACTAGTGCATTGAGTCGGCGCGCCGCGCCCGCCGCGCCATGTTCCACCAGGTCCGTCATTGCCCCGACGTCCCCGGCAAAGTCCTACTTCGCGATGATTGCCCCGGTCAGCCCTGCATTGATCAACGGCAGCAACAGGTCCAGCACACGGCTAAAGCGCACGAGACCACCTGCGTCGACGTACACCACATCCTTTGGCTCCAGTTCGAACTGTTTGGCGAGCAGCATCGACACCGGTGAAGTGGCATCGAGGTGCCAGACCTGTGGCTGCTTGTCCGGGCCGCCGCGAATCACGTAGAGCTGCTTAGCATCCGCTGAAGTCGGGTTGATGCTGCCGGCCTGCGAAATGGCATCCGCCAGCGAGAGCTTGCCGTTTCGCATCGGCAGCACCGTGGCCGGCTTGTTGACTTCACCCATCACGTAGACGCCGTAGTCTTCACGTGCTTCGACGCGCAGCAGATCGCCGTTCTGCAATACGATCTTCGAGGGGTTCTGGTTGTTATGCAGCATCTGCGCGACATCGACGAAATAGGTCTTGTCGCCGCGCACGATCACCACGCGACCCTGATCCGCGGTTGGCGCGAAGCCGCCGGCACGATTGATCGCTTCGGTCAACGTCATGGGGATGTCGTTGATGGATTGCGAGCCAGGTGCGCGCACCTCGCCGTCAATGTAGATCTGCGAAGCGCGGAACGACGCGATGCGCACCGTGACCTGCGGCTTCACCATCACCTTGCCGAGATCGCCGGAAATCCTGCGCTGCACCTCCTCGGTACTCTCGCCCGCCACGTGCAGCGAGCCGACATACGGGAACTGCACATTGCCTTCGTGATCGACGACGAAACCCAGCGTCGGATCCGCGGCACGCGTGGGGCCGATCGGCTGGCCAAGCGCGGCCGCGAGTTCCGGGTGATCCCACACGGTGATCTGCAACACGTCGCCGGGACCGATCTTGTACGGTCCCGCATCGCCGAACAGTGGCGTCAGATCGTTCGCGCCGCCGCTGACCACGGTGGGTTGTTGTTGGCGCAGTTGCTGCACGGTCGCCAGCGTGATATCGGTAATCGGAACCTGCTGCGCGCCGGTTGCCTGGCCATCGTCAGTATTACTGACGGGTAGCGTGGGAGGTTGCACCATGCGCTCGCCGGGCGCGAGCGAGCATGCAGACAGCACGGCGAGCGTCGCCATGATTCCGAGCACGCGCGCATGCTGGACAGCAACATGCGAGAGGCCCGACCTATAGGTTGCTGTTTTTATTCGACACATTTGAGTCTCCATCACCGGTCAATAAGCATTGTTGTGCACCAGACCCTTGACGATTGTTGCTGCGATGATGCGCATGTCCAACGCAAAAGACCAGTTGCCGAGGTAGTACAGATCATGCTCCACACGCCGCTCCATTTTTTCGATCTGATCGGTCTCGCCGCGAAAGCCGTTGATCTGCGCCCAACCCGTGATACCCGGCTTGATCCGGTAACGCTGGATATAACCGGCCACCACCTTCTGATACAGATCGTCATGCTCGAGCGCGTGCGGGCGCGGTCCGACGACCGACATATCGCCGCGCAGCACGTTGAAGAATTGCGGTAGCTCGTCGAGACTCGTGTGGCGCAGGAACGCGCCGATGGGCGTAATGCGCGCGTCGTGACGGGTCGCCTGGCAAAGCGCGCCGGGCGTTTCCGCGTGCAGTCGCATCGAGCGGAACTTGTAGATCGTGAAAACGCGGCCGTCGGCGCCCTTGCGCTTTTGCCTGAATAGCACCGGTCCGCGCGAGGACAACTTCACGGCAATTGCAATCGCCACCAGCAGCGGCGCCAGCGAGATCAGTGCGGCAGCGGCGAACAGGCGGTCGAACATTTCCTTTTGCAACTGCGAGGTCTGCGACAGCGGCGAGGCGACGAGATTGATGGCCGGCACGCCGAGCAGATCGATCATCGTGCTGTCGAACATCGCGACACTGCGCAGATCCGGCATGAAGCGAATGTTGACCAGGTCCTCGCGCAGTTCCTGTACGCAATCGTAGATCGTGTGTTCTTCGGAAAGCGGCAACGCCAGCCACAGTTCGTGAATGTCCTGGGCGCGGATGTAGTCGGCGAAGGCATGCAGTTCGGCGAAGGCCGGAACCGCGGGAATCACGCCGCTCAATGCGGGGCCCTCGTGCTGGACGTCGAGCACCGCGGCGGTGCGAAAGCCTGCGGACGTGTGACCGTCGATCTTGCGCACCAGTTCGGCCGCATGCACGCCCCGCCCCACCACCGCGACCTTGCGCAGGTTCAGACCGGCCAGCCGCAAGCGATCCAGCACGCGGTGCACGGCGATCCGCGAGACGATCATCAGGCCGCCTGTCGTGGCGGTCCAGTAAGCAAACCACAGGCGCGACACGAAGTCGCTACGGTGCAAGGTGAACATCAGCACCAGCGCGCAGGTTTGCACCGCCAGCCACGCGAGCGAGACCTGGCCGACCAGCCCCATTTTCGAGCGGCCACGCCATGAGTCATAGACACCGAAAGCCGGAAACAGCGCAAGCGCGAACGCCGCCGCGAACGCGACGAAGGCGTAATAGATGTTAGCCCGGCCGATCTCGTCGAAACGGATGTTGGACGCAATAGCGGCCCCTGAAACGACCAGCACGACATCCAGCAGCCGTGCGGCCAATTCTTCAGGCTTGATCATTTTTCTCTCCCCAGCACCTGCATTGAACCGGTTTCGCGAACTACGCCCTACTCAATTGCAGCGGCCGTACGTATCGTCGAACCGCACGATGTCGTCTTCGCCGAGATACGATCCTGATTGCACTTCGATGATTTCGAGCGGCACCTTGCCCGGATTCTCGAGACGATGTCGTACTCCTAACGGAATGTAGGTCGACTCGTTTTCGCTGAGAAGAAAGCGCTCCTCGCCACGTGTGACCATCGCGGTGCCGCGCACCACGACCCAGTGCTCGGCGCGATGGTGGTGCAGTTGCAGCGAGAGCGTGGCACCCGGATCGACGACGATGCGCTTGACCTGGAAGCGGTCACCGTGATCGATCGAATCGTAAAAGCCCCACGGACGCCGCACCTTGCGATGCTGGTCCGCTTCGGGCGAATGATCCGCCTTGATGCGCGCGACCAGCCCCTTGATGTCCTGCACGTGCGAACGGTCGGCAACCAGCACGGCGTCGGCCGTCTCGACCACGACGATGTCGTGAGTTCCCACGCAGGCGACGAGACGGCCTTCCGAATGCGCGTACGAAGAAGTCGCGCCCTCGAACAGGACCCGGCCGCGCGCGACATTGCCCGCGGCGTCTTTATCGCGCGCATCCCAGACCGCATCCCATGAGCCCAGATCGGACCAGCCGGCCACCAGCGGGACCACCACGCCCTCGAAGGGTTCGCCCGCCGGCCCCGCAACGCCGAGCCGTTCCATCACCGCGTAATCGATCGAATCCGACGGCGCCTTCGCGAATGCCTCCGCCTGCGGCCGGAAGAACGGACCGTCCGCCTTGCCGCCGGCAACCGCGGCGAGGCACGCATCGGCCATGGCAGGTTGCAGACGCCTGACCAGCGCCAGCCACACCGACGCACGCACCACGAAGATGCCGCTATTCCACCAGTACGCGCCTGAAGCGACGTACTGGGTTGCGAGTTCAAGCGCGGGCTTCTCGACGAACCGGTCGATCCGGTGCGTGCCCTGTTCGATCTCGGCGCCCAGCCGGATGTAGCCGAACGCGGTGTCGGGCCGCGTCGGCGGCACGCCGAGCGTGGCCATCGCACCGCGTTGCGCATGCTCTGCCGCGCGTGCAACCGCTTGCTGGAAGGCCGGCGTGTCGAGCATGGCGTGATCGGCCGGCATGGCGACCAGAATCGTGTCTTCCTCGCCATTCACTGCGAGTGCAGCAGCAAGCGTCAACGCGGGCGCCGTATCGCGCCGCGCCGGTTCGACCACCAGTTGCGCCGCTACACCGCTCTCGCGCAACTGTTCGGCCGTGATGAAGCGATGCTCGTCGCCGCATACGATGATCGGCGCGGACCGCACCGGCCATTGCGCAGGAAACCCGGCCATGCGCTGGACCGTGTCCTGCAACAGCGAATGCGTGCCGATCACGTCGATCAACTGCTTCGGGTAGTGTTCGCGCGACAGCGGCCAAAGCCGGGTCCCTGAACCGCCGGCGAGAATCACCGGGGCAATGCTCAAACATTCCGCCTGCGGCACAACCTGCGCCAGCTTCGCAGTGCTGTCACCGAGGCCGCCATCCTGATCTGCATTGCTCTGGTACGCATTGACCATTTGTAGTACTCCTATTATTAAATAGGACGCGTTTTTCCCTTTGGGGTCGATGCGCACTATGCGCACATTCGACCCGCATACACGGGATGGCTTCCCCCTCTCGCCCCCAGATCTCACGCGGCGCTAACAGCCGCCGCGCTCTGACAGCTTGTGTTTCTATTCGTGAGTCACCGTGCGGCTGCGGGCGCGGAATTCGGTGGGTGAGAGCGCCATGCGTTTGCGGAAGATCTTCGCCAGCCGGTCGCCGTTGCCGGTGCCACTGCGACGTGCAATCTTGTCCACAGGCAATTCCGTTTCGGTAAGGAAATTGCAGGCTATGCGCAAGCGCACCTGCAACAGGTAATCCGATGGCGTGACCTGCATCTCATGCTTGAAGCGACGCAGAAAATTGCGTTCGCTCATCGCCGCCACGTGTGCGGCGTCGGCCACCGAAACTGGACGGTCGCAGTTAGCCTCCATCCAGCGAGCCGCCGCACGGATCTTCTCGCCGACGCTCATCGTGCCGCCTTCGGCGAGTCGCGGCATCAACGCCGCTCCCATGCCAGGTATCACGCGATCGGCGACGCCGCGCGCAACGTCCAGACCCAGATCGCGCTTGATGAGCATCAATGCGCTCTTGCTCGAATCATGGGGGTCGTTGGCTTCGCCGGGTCCGCTGCCGATTGCGACATGCGCGTTGGCGACATGCGCGTTGGCGACATGCGCGTTCGCGACGTGCGCGTTCGCGACGTGCGCGTTGGGGACATGCGCGTTCGCGACGTGCGCCAGATACGGACTCGTGTGCCTGATGTCGTCGCGTTCGACGAGGCCTGCAGCCGCGAGAATCAGCCGGCCTTCCGCGATGGCTTCGATGGCGCGGATCCTGGCGCGCACCGTACGCAGCCAGTTGAGCAGACGTTCATCTCGTGCCGCTGCGTTGGCGCCGTATCCGCCCGCTACGAACAGCACATCGAAACCGTTGCTGTAGCGCGCGTCGATGCCATCTGTCCACATCCGCGCCGACGATGAACTGGAGACGCTGCCGCCTTCCATCGAGACGAATTGAACTTCATAAGGCGGCTCATCGCCACCATGCGCGGTGGCAATCTCGTTGGCCGTGTGGAACATCTCGGCCGCCATGCCAGCGCCCAGCAAACCGAACTTATCGAACAGCAGGATGCCTACACGGCGTGCCGCACATCGCACGTTGACGTTAGGCGTATGTAACCAGGTAATCCTCGCAATATCAACGGATAAATGCGGCATGATCTTCCCCTACCATGTCATGCATTGTGGGCAGAATCTCCCGAGTTTCTAACTTTTTAATATCTTCGCACTGCATCATATCCACGCCTAAAATCGCCGTTGATGACAGTGACCGAAATATGCGCGATGTTGGCGGATTGCGTCGCTAGATATAAATTCGCAAAGTCTGAATTTGATGCGAATGTACAACAGCTTGGCTTATCGCGACTTTGGACCCGTTTGATAATTCCCCGCGCCCGCTATTGCCAGACGTTTGAAACATCAGACGAACCCACGGTCTACTGGACGAGCGCAAACCGGTACGACAGGCGAAATCACCGGGAGACGGCAATGTTGCACTGCGTGTGACAGGAGTCTCTGGTGAGAATCCTCGTACGATGGCCTGATCGGAACTTTATGATGCGTCGCAACAAGCAGATGTCGTACCAGGGTTATGTAGTAGGCGATTGCGGCCGGGGTGCCTCCCGCACCGCGTCCAGACGCTCAAAAACGTTTCAAACGTGAACTTGACGGAGTCAGGCATTCGACAACAAACCTGAATTGCGAAGCGCTGCCGCATTTATTATTTCCTGTAATACGATGGAATCACGTGTTTATAGTACACAGAGCAATTTGTTTCAAAATGAAACAGAAACCGGCAGTGTCAGAACTGTTTCATATCTGAAACACTGGGTGAATGCAATACGTCTGATCTATCCGTTTTTTTGCATTTAAAGAGCGCCGTTCATAAGCAACCTGTTATGGACGCTGCAACAGCATCCCTGAGGCGATTTCGAATACATATTGTAATTCAGGTAATTATTTCGTAGTTTTCGTTATTTATCCGGACACAATCCGGCATCTGTTACTGATTTAAAAAGACTGAATTCGCGCGATTGCATAGTTTGTTCATCGCGTTAAATCGCTTGCACAACGCACAACGTTTTTTGCTTCGATAACCTAAGCTTTGTCGTGGCGTGCCAGGTATGCGTCCAGTATGCTCGACATGGCAGCATGGTCGAACAATGACGGTGCACGCGCTGCACCACGTTGATGAATCGCTCAGTGTGGCGCGCCATAAAGAGGCTCGAACAATGAGCGAACGCAGGGTGTCGCGCACAGGGGTCTGCATGAATGACGTCGACATGGCCAACACTGCAGCTACGGCGCCGGCCACGCGCTGCGCAGTCCTGAGCATGGCTGTCGTGTTTCGTCTAATGGTGGTGCTCTGCATCGCTGCCTGCAGCCCGCATCACGACGACGTGAGTGCCGCCACGCAGAGCGCGCCGCAAACCGCGGCCGCACAACATGCACTAGAAGTCCAGAACGCCGGTGCGGCAACCACGCCCGCGTGTGCCACCGAGCGCGGCCTGTGCCGCTGGACCGCCTGCGCCAACGAACACGCCATATGCGCTTTTTCCGGCAAGCACGATGTCAAATACGGCAGCGAGGCACATTACGTCATCCTGACTTTGAGCGGCGGCACGCCGTGCGACAACCACGTATTCGGCGATCCCGCACCCGGCACGCAAAAGCAGTGCTGGTACGACAGCGGGGTCGCACCCGCACCCACGGTAGCTTCGCTCAACGCCACGCCGAGCAGGAACGCGCTCACTTGCGGCGACCCGTCCGTACCCGCCAACGCGGCGCCGAATGGTGCCCTGCTCGAAGCGGATACGCCAGGCAGCGACGGCACGCGCATGTTCGCCAACGGCCATCCCTTCACGGTAAGCCTCATTACCCGCGCGAACCGCAGCGACACGCTCAGCTGGCAGATTCTCGACGCATGGGGCACCGTGCGTGCCTCCGGGCAATTCGAAGTCGCGAGTGGTCCACAGGTCGTCGCGCTCAATTGCGTTGCCACGCTCGCCGGATACTTCGCGGTGTCCGCCAGCTTGCGCTCGGCCGGAACGGGTCTGCCGGCGCGCGGAACACGGCCCGCAGGCATGGCGAGCTTCGGCGTGTTGCCCGATCTGTCCGGCGTCCTCGCCACCCCCTCCTATGCACGCGAGGACCTGCACCGCTTCGGCGGCCAGGGTACGGCCTATATCGCGCCGGGCCAGAGTTGCTGCGGAGGCGACGGCTTCCGCCCGCTCTATCCCGATCTCGGCTTACGGTGGGTCAACGACAAACGCAACTGGTATGTGATGGAGCCCGATGGACCCAACACCTTCAACGCGACCGCCTATCCGCTCGACTCTTTTTTCAAGCCCGGCGATCTGATGCGGCTGATCCAGCTCGACGGCATTCCCGCATGGGCGAGCCCGACGCACGTCGCCACCCACAGCTATTTGCCTGTGTCGCTGCCGGCGTATCAGGCCTTCATGAACCGCGTCGGGCAGGAGTCCAATCAGGTGCGCGCCCAGCGTTTTCCACGGCAATCGCGCAACTACTATCAGGTGACCTGGGAGCCCGATTACAACAGCGGCTTGCCGTGGCGCGATACCGACGCCAATCTGGTCGCGTTGTATCAGGCCACGTGGCAGGCCATTCACGCGACCGATCCCGATGCCGTCATCATGGGCACCACCAACGCATCGGTCGCCACCAACACCGAGTGGCTGCAACGGCTCGAACCGCTCGGCATCGCGCAGTATCTGGACGGCGTGTCGATTCATGGCTATTACGACGTTGGCACCTCGCCGTCGCATCCGCCCGAACGGCTCGTAGGCGACAGCGACCCGGCGCAGGCGGCGCAGTCGTTGCCGGCGACGATGCGCGCGCTGCGCCAGCAGATTGCCACCACGCTCAAACCCGGTGCGCGTCTGTTTGTCACCGAGACCGGCATCAGCTACGACATCGGTTCGAAATACGGCCCCAACTTTCCCACCCCGAACGTGCTGTACGCCCAAGGTGCGCTGGTCGCACGCACGCATCTGATCCTGCTCGGCGAAGGCGCCGACGTCACGTACCTGTTTTACGCAGCGGATTTTCCCGGGGAAGTGGGTTACGGACTGTTCTTCAACCTCGTCGACCCGCAAGGCAGCTTCGGTCCCACGGCAATCAGCCCGAAACCTGCGGCGATGGTCACGGCGGCGATGGCGCGCATCGTCGACGGCACCAATACGCTCGGGCCCTTGAACGGTGTGCCGCAAGGCGTTTACGGGTACGCGTTCCAGCAACTGAACGACGGTGCGGTGATTACTGCACTGTGGACGCACAACAATGCCGTCTGGAACGCGAGCAAGGGTTTCAGCTCAACCTATCAGGTCGCGTACAACCTGCAGGTCGACGCGCCGGGCACCTCGGGCCAGGTGACGGTACTCGACATGATGGGCAACCCATCGAGCCAGCCCTATAACGATGGCGTCGCCGCGCTGACGCTCACCGAAGCGCCGATCTACATCATCTCGACCAATGCGAGCGTCGCCAAAGCCAACGTCACGCCGCCCGCCGGCTACGTCGCGCAGTGAAATTGTCCTGATGTGCAGAAACTTCGGCGCATTTGGCAGGGGTGCGGACCACGGATGCCAGCGCGCCAGACGCTAGACTGGAAGCGCAGCGGCAATGCGGTCACGATCGGGCCGCTGCGCCAGATGGCTTCTCCCGCTACGGCGGCCCTTTCCTTCCACTTCCGGTCCGTACTCCCCCTGCTTGCGGAGACGTCATGCATGCCCTGCCGTGGTATTGGCTCCTGCTTGGCGGAATGCTGGGCTCGCTTGTCATGCTGCTGCTCGTCGCGGCGGGACTGGCGTGGCTATTCTGGGGCGCATCGTCGCGGATTGCCCGTGTTGAGCGAGATGAATGAGGAAATGAACGAGACCATGCTTGCCCGACCTGAATTTCTCGACGTCGTCCGCCTCACGCCGCTCATCTCCATCGACCTGATCGTGGTCGACGAACGCGGACGCGTGCTGCTCGGGCGCCGCCTCAATCGTCCGGCGCGCGGCACCTGGTTCGTGCCGGGCGGGCGGATCCGCAAGGACGAGTCGCTCAACGGCGCATTCAGCCGCATCGTGCGCGAAGAACTCGGGCTGGAGAATGTCTCGCAGAATACGGCATGCTTTCGCGGTGTATTCGAACATCATTACGACGACAACTTCGCCGGCGCCGCCGATATCTCTACGCACTATGTGGTGCTCGGCTATATGCTGCTGTTGCGCGACGCGGGCCCGATCGGCCGCTTCGAACAGCACAGCGACTATGCCTGGATGGCGCCGTCGGAATTGCTCGGGTGTCCCGACGTGCACGAGAACACCAAAGCGTATTTCCGCTGACCATTCGCGTTTCGGGAACACCACGCGCAGCGCAGCGCGACGCTGGCGCGGCGAGCTTACTGCGGCTTGCTCAGACGAGCATTTCCGGATGATCCGCCGCGCGCTTCTCATCCAGATACGCCGCGAAGCCCGCTTTCACCTCGGGATGTCTGAGCGCGAACTCCACGGTCGCTTTCAGATAGCCTATCTTGCTGCCGCAATCGAAGCGCTGGCCGCGATACCGATACGCGAGTACCTGTTCGTCGGTCAAGAGCGACTGGATCGCATCGGTCAACTGAATTTCGCCGCAGGCGTCCGGGCGCGTCTTGCGCAGATGCTCGAAGATGCCGGGCGTCAGCACATAACGTCCTACCACGCCGAGATTCGACGGTGCCTGCGCCGGTGCGGGCTTCTCGATCACGCCCGAGACGCGGAAAATCCGCTCGTCCCAGGCCTTGCCTTCTATCACACCGTGGGAGCGCGTGTCCTGCGCTTCGATCTCATCGATGCCAATCACCGAGCAGTGGTAATGGTCGAACACCCCGATCATCTGCGCGAGAACGGGTGGACGGCCGTCGATCAGATCGTCCGCGAGTATCACGGCAAACGCCTCGTTCGCGATCAGTTTCTGCGCGCACAGCACCGCATGGCCGAGACCGCGCGGCTCTGCCTGGCGCACATAAAAGCAATCGACATGGCTTGGCTTGATGCCGCGCACCAGTTCGAGCAGGTCCTGCTTGCCGCGTGCGAGCAGTTCCGCTTCGATCTCGTACGACTTGTCGAAGTGATCTTCGATCGCGCGCTTGCCGCGCCCCGTCACGAAGATCAGTTCGGTCATGCCCGCGGCGATGGCCTCTTCGACCGCATATTGAATCAGGGGCTTGTCGACTACCGGCAACATCTCCTTTGGACTCGCCTTGGTGGCCGGCAGAAATCGGGTCCCGAGTCCGCCAACGGGAAATACCGCTTTGTGTACGTTGTGCATGGTCTTAAGCCCCTTTTTTGTTCGCCGTGAATTCTGCGTGCTTCGCGACAGGCAGCAGTACGGCTCGCACTCGAGCACGTTCAGCGCCACGCGTCCCGCTATCTGAATCTGAGCCTATTCGTCAGATTTTGCGGCCGCCTGCCAACAGTTCGCTTTTTCCCGCCGGATCAAGGCAAATGTCAGGTTACGAAAACCTGCAACGTGAAAGCAAGGCTACGTGCCGCAACGATGCAAAACCGCGGCCCTTCCTCCTTAAACAAAGTTTCATCAAACGAACACCGACTTTCCGCCTGCGCTGCGTGCAGACGTTCCATAATTTCTCCAACGTCATAAGTATCAGGAGTCGGAACATGGCACTCACCATTGAGATGATGAACGAGTACGGCACGCCTGCCGTGCGGATCACGGTCGACGAAGCGTCCGCTTTGCTGGAGACGCACGAGATCGATGCGGTCATTGAACGCCTGACTCTGATCCGTGCGGCGATGCGCCCTGAAGTGCCAAAGGAGCCATCGCGTACGCATCAATATGTGATCGAGATGGATCCCTGCTGGCACACCGAGAAGCATCCGCTCTACGACGGCGCGGTCCTCTTCATGCGTCATTCGGGCCTGGGCTGGGCGGGCTTCGCACTGCCCACGTCCAGTCTCGCGAAGCTCAACGAAGCCTTGACGAACCATCTGCACACGCTGGAACTGGAAGAGGCTCACGCCGTGATGAATTGAACCGCGCTGCCTTGGGACAGGCCGCGCGGATTCAGGCCATGTCGCGCAACACAGTCTTTTGCGATTCGTGAGTCGCGACGAAAATCGTCCAGCGCGTGCCGCGCTTTATTCAGTTTTGCGCAGCAGTCTCTTTCAGCGTTCGTTCCCACCGCATGCGCGCGACACCCTATACTGGGTTGTCCGCATCACTGCGGTCTTTTTCGAGATCTCCTTAGCAGCGCGGCCTGGTCCGCGCTCTTTTTTTGCCTGTCGCTTTTGCAAGGTGACGTGTGCGCTGCGTCGCTGACCGACACCCTGTCGCCATGCAGTTCATGAACATTGCACAAAATTAAAAAAGACTTAATCAAGCTGGCAGTTCCGTTTTACCTGCGAGCGCCCATGATGCACGCATCGTCCTTTCCTAGTGTCTGAACATGAACCAGTTACAAGCGATGCGTGTCTTTACACGCGTAGTCGATCTTGCGAGCTTCAATCTGGCCGCGCGACAACTGGGTATGTCGGCAGCCGCCGTCACGCGCAGTGTCAGCATGCTCGAGGCGCACCTCAACATGCGTCTGCTCAACCGCACGACACGCAGCCTCTCGCTCACTGAAGTGGGCAAGGAGTATCTGGACGGCTGCCGCACGATCATCGAGAAGCTCGATGAAATGGAATCGAACCTCCTGCAGACGACGCGCGATCCACGCGGCACGCTGCGCATCGCCACGCCGATGACCTTTGCCACTTCCGGGCTGGGTAAACTGCTCGCGTCATATCGCACGCTGCATCCCCGCGTCGATTTCGACGTCACGACCTACGACACGCATATCGACATGGTGGAAGGCGGCTTCGACGTGTGCTTCTCCGACGACCGGCGTCTGGCCAACTCGTCGCTGGTGAGTCGCACCCTCACCAGCATGGAAGAAGTGACGGTTGCTTCACCCGCCTATCTGGCGCGCCACGGCACACCACGCGATCCGGCCGCGCTGAATCGCCACGGACTGCTGAACGTATCGGACGGCAGTTCGCGCAGCTGGGAATTCGCGGATGCCAACGGCGTCTATCGCGTCAACACCGGCAGTGCATTGACGGCCACCAGCAGCGCGATGGTGCGGGCCGCCGCGCTCAATCATATGGGGGTGGCCCTGCTGCCGCTGCCTTCGGTCAGCGACGACCTGGCCCAGGGCGCGCTCGTGCCGGTGCTCGAACAGTTCGAGGTCAACGGCGGCCCGCGTCATGTGTCGATCCTCTATTCCGGCCGCAACTATCTTTCGATGAAGGTGCGCAGCTTCATCGACTTCGCGGTCAGCCAGTATCGCGCGCCCGACAAGCCGGTCACGCTGCGGGCGGTGGCTTGACGTACCCGAATAAAGACCATCGCGAATCATGCCCAGGATACTGACTATCGAAGACGACGAACTGATCGCGGACGACATCGTGCGCACGCTCACGTCGAGCGGCTTCTCCGTCGACGTGGCGCGCACCGGCCGCGAAGGCATGGCCAAGGTCATGGCCGGCGAATACGACGTCGTCACGCTGGACCGCATGTTGCCCGATCTCGACGGTCTGACGATCGTCGCCACCATGCGCGGCGTCGGCATGGAGACACCGGTGCTGGTGATGAGCGCGATGTCCGATGTGGATCACCGCATTCAGGGCCTACGCGCCGGCGGCGACGACTACCTGACCAAACCGTTCTCGCCCGAGGAGATGTTTGCACGCGTCGAAGTGCTGCTGCGCCGCCGTCCGCGCAATGCAAAAGCGGAGACGCTGTTGCGCACCGGCGCGCTGGAACTCGACCTCGTGCGACGCCGGGTCAGCCACGGCAAACGTGAACTCGAATTGCAGCCCACCGAATTTCGCGTACTCGAATTCATGATGCGCCATGCGGGCCAGGTGCTGACACGCACGATGATTTTCGAAGCGGTCTGGGGCTGCCGCTTCGATCCCGGCACCAACCTGATCGATGTCCACGTAGGCCGTCTGCGCAGGAAAGTCGACGTGCCCGGCGACCGGCCGCTGATCCGCACGATTCGCGGTTCCGGCTATCTGTTTGGCTGACGCGCGAGCGTCACGTCTGCCCCTTTTCATTTAGCCAGACACGGCGTGCTGGATACAGCACGCCGCGTTATCTGCCGTTTGCGCTAGCCGGCGGCAAGCGATCCTCCGCTTCTGCTACGCCACACGCGCCACACACGCCATGTTGAACATCTAAAACTTGTTTCATTTTTTTAGACACGGCCTGTTAGGCCCCGCTCCCCAGAATACCGTCATCGGGTCACCCAGCATGGGTGCGCCCCTTACACGGAGTTGCTTTCGATGTTAAAAATTGTCCGGCTAGCCTTAACGCGGCCTTACACGTTCATCGTGCTGGCATTGCTGATCCTTGTGATCGGCCCGCTGTCCGCACTGCGCACGCCGACCGACATCTTCCCCGACATCCGCATCCCCGTGATCAGTGTGGTGTGGAACTACGCCGGCCTGCAACCGGACGACATGGCCGGACGCATCGTCACCTACTATGAGCGTACGCTCGGCACCACCGTCAACGACGTTCAGCACATCGAATCGCAATCGTTTCGCGGTTACGGCATCGTCAAGATCTTCTTTCAGCCGAGCGTCGACATTCGCACGGCGACCGCGCAGGTCACCTCCGTTTCACAAACCGTGCTGAAGCAGATGCCGCCGGGCACCACCCCGCCGCAGATCCTGAACTACAGCGCCTCGACGGTCCCAGTGCTGCAACTCGCACTGACCAGCAACACGCTCGATGAACAGAAGCTCGCCGACTACGCGACCAACTTCATTCGCCCGCAATTGCTGAGCGTGCCGGGCGTGGCGATTCCAACCGCGTACGGCGGAAAAACCCGCGAAGTCCAGATCGATCTCGACCCGCAAGCGCTACAGGAGAAGAAGCTCTCCGCGCAGGACGTGGCGAACGCGCTCGCGCAGCAGAACCAGATCATTCCGGCGGGCACGGAGAAAATCGGCCGCTTCGAATACAACATCAAGCTGAATAACAGTCCGCTCACCTTGCAGGAACTGAACGCGCTGCCGATCAAGACGGTGGACGGCGCAACCATTTACATTCGTGACGTCGCTCACGTGCGCGACGGCTATCCGCCGCAGACCAACATCGTGCGCGTCGACGGTCACCGTGCCGTGCTGATGAGTATCCTGAAGAACGGTTCGGCCTCGACGCTGGATATCATCGCGGGCGTCAAGGCGAAACTGCCGCTGATTGAAGAGACGCTGCCGCCCGGACTCCACCTCGTGACGATGGGCGATCAATCGACCTTCGTAAAGGGCGCGGTCAGCGGCGTCGCGCGCGAAGGCGTGATCGCCGCCGCGTTGACTTCGCTGATGATCCTGCTGTTCCTCGGCAGCTGGCGCTCCACGCTGATCATCGCGGCGTCAATTCCGCTCGCCGTGCTGGCGGCCATCGCCGGTCTCTCGGCGATGGGCGAAACACTCAACGTGATGACGCTCGGCGGTCTTGCGCTCGCAGTGGGGATCCTGGTCGACGACGCCACGGTGACCATCGAAAACATCAACTGGCATCTCGAGCAAGGCAAGGACGTCAGAAGCGCGATCATGGATGGCGCGGCGCAGATCGTTGGACCGGCATTCGTTTCGCTGTTGTGCATCTGTATCGTGTTCGTGCCGATGCTGCTGCTCAACGGCATCGCCCGCTACCTGTTCGTGCCGATGGCGGAAGCGGTGATCTTCGCGATGGTCGCCTCGTTCGTGCTGTCGCGCACTTTCGTACCGATGCTCGCGCAATACCTGTTGCGCCCGCATGCCTCCGGCGGTCACGCTTCGGGTGAACTCGCGGCCATGATGGAGCCGCATGGCGGTCATCATCACGCAGCGCCCTCGCGTAATCCGCTGGTGCGTTTGCAACGCGGCTTCGAGCATCGCTTCGAGCGGGTGCGCGGAGTCTACCGGATCGTCCTCGGTCTCGCACTCACCCATCGCAAACGCTTCGTGACGGGCTTTCTGCTGGTGGTGGGCGTCTCGTTTCTGCTCACGCCGTGGCTGGGCCGCAATTTCTTTCCGAGCATCGATTCGGGCGAAATCACCCTTCATGTGCGCGCGCCGATCGGCACACGTATCGAAGACACCGCAAACGAGTTCGACCACATCGAAGACGCCGTGCGCCGCCTCGTGCCGCCGGATCAACTCGCCAGCATCATCGACAACGTCGGCCTGCCCAATAGCGGTATCAACCTGACCTATAACAATAGCGGCACCACCGGACCACAAGACGGCGACATCATGATTTCGCTGCACAAACATCATGCGCCGACTGCCGGCTACGTGAAGACATTGCGCGAACGCTTGCCGCAGGAATTTCCGGGAACCAGCTTCTCGTTTCTGCCGGCCGATATCGTCAGCCAGATTCTGAACTTCGGCGCGCCCGCGCCGATCGATCTGCAGGTGGCCGGTCCCAATCAGGACGCCAATCAGCGTTATGCGACTGAAGTGATGCGCAAGATGCGCCTGATTCCGGGCATTGCCGATACGCGCATCCAGCAGGATTCGACGTATCCGCAATTCACGGTCTCGGTCGATCGCTCGCGGGCCGATCAACTCGGTATCACCGAGCAGGACGTTACCAATTCCGTGGTGGCGAGCCTGTCCGGTACGAGTCAGGTATCGCCGACGTTCTGGCTGAATCCGCACAACGGCGTCTCGTATCCGATCGTGGCGCAGACGCCGCAATACCGCATGACGTCGCTCTCGGCGTTGAGCAATCTGCCTGTCACAGGCAAGGACGGCCAGTCGCAGATTCTCGGCGGCATCGCCGACATCCAGCGCGGCGTCGGCGATGCGGTCGTCTCGCACTACAACATCGAGCCGCTCTACGACGTGTACGCCACCACGCAAGGCCGCGATCTCGGCGCCGTGGCCACGGACATCCGGCACATCCTGCATGCGACGGCCAAGGACGTGCCGAAGGGTTCAGTGGTCACTTTACGTGGCCAGGTGCAGACGATGAACAGCGCGTTCCTCGGTCTCTCACTCGGCCTTGTCGGCGCGATCCTGCTGATCTTTCTGCTGATCGTCGTGAACTTCCACTCGTGGGCCGATGCGTTCGTGATCGTCACCGCGTTGCCTGCGGCGCTCGCCGGCATTGTCTGGATGTTGTTCACCACGCATACACCGCTTTCGGTGCCGGCACTGACGGGCGCAATTCTCTGCATGGGTGTCGCCACCGCCAACAGCATTCTGGTGGTGAGCTTCGCCCGCGAGCGTCTCGCGGCGACCGGCAACGCGCTCGTCGCGGCCATGGAAGCCGGTTTCACGCGCTTTCGGCCGGTGCTGATGACCGCGTTGGCGATGATTATCGGCATGGCGCCGATGGCGCTCGGCCTCGGCGACGGCGGCGAACAGAACGCGCCGCTCGGCCGTGCCGTGATCGGCGGCCTGATCTGCGCGACCTTCGCGACGCTGCTGTTCGTGCCGGTTGTGTTCAGTCTCGTGCACCGGCGCGACGCGGCGAAGCATCCGCCTGCCAAAGATAAAGATCACCCAACTTCCGAAACCGGAGTCGTTCATGTCCACTGATATCGAAATCAATTCGCCCAAGCGACTGCGCCATCTGAAGCTGGTCGGCATCGTGGTGCTGCTCGCCGCCGCCGGAGTCGTGACAAGCGGCATCTTCACCCGCGTGCACGCCAAACAGGAAATGACCACATGGTCCGCCGCGCAGGCCATTTCGACCGTAGCCGCGTATACGCCGGGCCGCCAGAGCGCTACTCAGGCGCTGATTCTGCCGGGTCATCTATCGGCCTTCGTCAACGCGCCGATCTATGCACGCGTGCCGGGTTACCTGCACGCCTGGTATGCGGATATCGGCACGCATGTGAAAGCCGGGCAATTGCTCGGTCTGATCGACACGCCCGATCTCGATCAGCAATTGCTGCAGGCCAAGGCCGATCTGCAGAATGCTCAGGCCAACGAAAAGCTTGCGTCGTCCACCGCCAAACGCTGGACGGAAATGCTCAAGCAGGATTCGGTCTCGCAGCAGGACACCGACGAGAAGACCAGCGACCTCACTGCCAAAGAGGCCACCGTGGCGGCAGCGCAAGCGAACGTGAACCGCCTCGACGCGCTGGAGTCGTTCAAGCGTATCGTCGCGCCGTTCGACGGCATCGTGACCGCGCGCAAGACCGATATCGGCGCATTGATCGATGCAGGCGGCGGCGACGGTCACGAACTGTTCACCGTATCCGATGCGCGTCAGTTGCGGGTCTATGTTAGCGTGCCGCAAAGCGATGCTGCAGCCATCAATCCCGGCATGACCGCAACGTTGAGCGTGCCGGAGCGCCCCGGCATGAAGTTCGACGCGAAGCTGGTCGATACTGACGATTCGATTACGCCCTCCTCCGGCACTTTGCTCGTGCAACTGGAGGTCGACAATCAGAATGGCTTGCTGATTCCCGGCGAATACACCGAAGTTCATTTCGCCATGCCAACCAATCCCCATGCGCTGCTGATCCCGGCCAGTTCGTTGATCTTCCGGCACAACGGCTTGCAGGTGGCGGTGGTCGGCGAGAACAATCACGCGATTCTCAAAGCGGTCAGCATTGCCACCGATCTGGGCACCCAGGTCGAAATCGGCTCGGGCCTCGACGCCACCGATCGCGTCATCGACAATCCGCCTGACTCGATCGCCACAGGCGATCCAGTGCGGCTCGCCGCGACGCAGAACGCGAACGCGCCCGCCGCGTCGCTCGCCGATCATCGCGACGCGGAGCGCGCCCATGGCTGAGTTCCAGTTCAGGCGCAGCCTGTGCGTGGCGCTAGCGGTCAGCGCGCTGTTTAGCGGCTGCTCGTTCGCGCCAACCTATCAGGTGCCGCCCACGGCGATTCCGACAGCCTTCAAGGAAGGCGGCGCATGGCAGTTGGCGAAGCCCGCCGATCAGGTGCCACGTGACGCCTGGTGGCAGGTGTATCACGACCCGCTGCTCGACCGGCTCGAGGTGCAGGTAGCGGCGGCCAATCCCGACGTTGCGGCGGCCGTCGCACGGCATGACGAGGCGGTGGATTATCTGGCGCAGGCGCGCTCCGGCCTCTTCCCGACCATCGGCGCGGCCGCCAATGTGTCGAGCAACCGGCAATCCGATAACCGGCCGCTGCGTGGCTCCGATCAGCCCTCCGTGTATGGATCGAACACTGTTGCTGTGGGCATCGACTACGATCTCGATCTATGGGGCAAGGTGCGCAACGAAGTGAGCGCGGGCCGTGCGGCAGCCCAGGCAGCCGACGCCGATCTCGCTTCCGTGCGTCTCAGCCTGCAGGCGAGTCTGGCCGACGCCTATTTCAATCTGCGCGGACTCGATGAACAGCAGCAGATCCTCGCCGACACCATCACCACCTACGAGCGCGCGCTGAAGCTGACGATGAGCCGTCACGCCGGCGGAATTGCTTCGGACCTCGATGTATCGCGCGCGCAAACGCAGCTCGCGTCGGCGCGCGCCACCTCTGAGGACGTCAAGGCGCGCCGCGCATTGTATGAGCATGCCATCGCTTCGCTGACCGGCGTGCCGGCCTCGTCGTTCGCGCTCGCGCCTGCGGTCGGGCTCGCGTATCTGCCGTCGATCCCAACTGGCGTGCCTGCGACGCTGCTGCAACGGCGCACCGATATCGCGGCTGCGGAGCGGCGCGTGGCGCAAGCGAATGCGAAGATCGGTGTCGCCAAAGCGGCGTTCTTCCCGGACGTTTCACTGGGACTCGACGGCGGCTTCCAGAGCGACACGCTCTCGCCCTGGATCATGGCGCCCAACGAAATCTGGTCAATCGGTCCAAGCCTCGTGATGACGCTGTTCGACGGCGGCCGTCGCGAAGCCATGACGCAGGAGGCGCGTGCCAAGCTGGCGGAGAACGGCGCCCAATACAAGGCGACGGTATTGCTGGCGTTCCAGCAGGTCGAAGACAACCTGGCGCAACTGCATCATCTGGGTGACGAAGCCACGCAGGAGAACGAAGCACTTACCGATGCGCAGCGCACCCTGAATCTGTCCATGTCGCGTTACCGCGATGGCGTGGTGAGCTATCTGGATGTGGTGACCGCGCAGACCACGGAGCTCAACACGCAGATCCTCGCGCTGAATGTGAATACGCGGCGTTTGCTGGCTTCGGTGGGGCTGATCGAGGCGTTGGGGGGAGGATGGTCGGTGGATGGCGCCGCGCTCGCGGCAGCGCAAAGCAGTTCCACGCGCGGACAGCCACAGCAACCGGTTGAAGCAGGCACGCTCGCCGATGCGCGTTAAGCATGAGGTTAAAGCCAGCCTAAATTTCCTTTCACGTTCATACCATCGATCCGCGCTTCCGACGCGACTATCCTGCTTGGCAACCCGCAGCAAATCGCTTCGAATCTGGGCCCATCGCGCGGAACCCAGTCAACCCGCTGCAGGCCTGAACAGACGACACCCATGAAAACTCGCTCCTTACTCAAACGCGCTGTCCTTTACGCGCTCGCTGCCGCTACCGCCGGACTGCTGTTAGCCGGCTGCGCGCAAGCAGGTCCCAACGCCGCCAACGGTTGCGTCGGACCACCCGACTACTGTCAACCGGACTTCGGTTCGTAAACGCAGCGAGCGCGCTCCCCAGACGGTGAGCGCGCTCGCTGCAAGACTCCTTACCTCTTTCTATGCGGACCCAGTCGCAATCTGATAGCCGTAACGGCTGACCGTTTCGATGTGAATGCCCGGCAGATGTTGCGCGAGTTTGCGCCGCAGTCGCGAGACCACCAGATTCACGCTCGACGGATCGACATCGTCCTTTTCCGGCCACGCATAACGGATCAGTTGCTCGCGCGGCACCGGCGCGTTCGGTTGGCGCATCAGACATTCGAGCAGCAGATACTCGCGCCGCGTCACCACGAGGCGATGTTCTCCATCCACCAGTTCGCGCGTCAACGGACTCAGCGTCAACCGCGCACTCGCGCTGGCCGCGGCTGCCGGCTGATCCCGGGCGGCTCGCGAAACGGCCGTACGCCGCAGCGCCTGCATCCGCTCGTGCAATTCGATAAACGAATACGGTTGCCCGAAACAGGCGTCGGCGCCGGCTCGCAGCGCCTGGGTGCGATCCTGTGCGCCGCACTGGCCCAGTACGACGATCAGCGCGGCACCCGCACCCGCCTCGACGAATTGCGGCAGGGCTGCCAGCAGACCGGCGTACGACGGCGCTTCGAGCGCCATCACGACGATCGCGTCGAACGCTTCCTGGGTGGCGAGAAACGCGCCGTCGCGCAGATCCTCCGCGCGTTGCAGACTGTGCGCACTCTCCTGCAAGGCCTTATAGAGCCATGCGGACTCGGGATGGGGCGCGGCGACGAACAGAATACGCATTCAGCCACCTGCCAATGCTGGATAAGAAACGGAACAGGCGATGCGCTGACACGCGGGACTCATCATGCCAGCGTCCTCGACCAGCATTCGATGCTCACGCGCGCGCCAGTTTTGGCGTCGCCGATGCGCATCGTAAAGTCATGCACGCGGATCACCGCCGAAACAATACTGAGCCCTAGGCCCGAGCCTGCCAGATGGCGTGTACGCTCGCCGCGATAGAACCGTTGCAGCACGGCGTCGCGCTCGTCCAACGGAATACCGGGCCCATTGTCGACGAACTCCACCAGCGGCCCCGCAGGTGTTTGCCGCAGCACCATGCGCACGGCGCCGCCTGCGGGGGTGAACTTGAAGGCATTGTCGAGCAGGTTGCTGAACGCTTCGAACAGCAGCGCCCGGTCGCCGTAGATCGCCTGCACGGCTTCGGATTCGACCGTGAAGCTCAATGAGCGAAGCTCGGCGAGCGGCTCATACAACTCGCCCACTTCTTCGACCAGCGCCCGCAGCGCCACCGCGGCAAAACCGCCGCGTCGCTGCAAGGTGCCGATCTCGGAGATACGCAGCATCGCGCGAAAGCGGTCGAGCAGTCCGTCGGTCTCCGTGCGGGCGCGCTCCACCAGCGTCGAGAGCGCGACGTCCTCGATGCCATCTGAGCGCTCGGCGATGTGTCCGAGCAAGGTGCGCACATGGGCGAGCGGTGTGCGCAGATCGTGGGCGATGCCATCGCAGGCGCCCTTCACCTCGTTCATCAGACGCTCGACTTCCTCCAGCATGTGATTGACCAGATGCGCGAGCATGTCGATCTCATCCCGCCCGCCAATCGGCAAACGCTGGCCGAGATCGCCCTGGGCAATGCGCAGGGTCACGCGGCGAATCGCCTTCAGCCGGCGCATTTGCCGCACGCTCAATGCGAGACCGCCGGCGACGCCCGCCACGAGGCAGAGGATCCCGCCGCCGATCAACGCATTAATGATGGTCTCGCGAATCCTGAGGATGTGCGTGAGATCGCGCGCCAGCACGAGCGTTTCGCCGTCGTGACGACGCTCGGCCATGGCGCGCACCACGGGCGCCGGTTCGCCGCCCATCAACTGCAAGGTGTGCTTGAGCGTCATGCCCTGCCGGTTGGCCGGCAGATCGGGCGGAAGCGTCAGCACGTCGCCGGCGACATGCTGGCCATCGGCCGTGAACAGCCCATAGTAATTAGCGTGCATCCGCTCGTGCTCGAGCCGGCGATGAATCGCGTCGGCCAGCTCGCCATGTGGCATCGAGTCGAAATAGATGAGTTGCCATTCCATCACGACGTCGGTTTCGCGCTCCATGTCGCCCGTCACCGCCCAGCCGATGAATCCCAGCAGCAGCATCACGGAAATGGAGAAGATCACGGCGTAGACCGTGATCAGTCGAAACGTCGAGGAATGCCAGCGGCGCCCCAAAGCGGATTGCGTGGGGAAAGAGGTGTCCGTCAAGATGGTCTGCTCACGCGAGGATGTAACCCGAGCCCCGTACCGTCTGGATCATCTGTTTGACGCCCGGAGGGTCGATCTTCTTGCGCAGGCGCCCCATGTGCACGTCGATCAGGTTAGTGCCCGGGTCGAAGTGGTAACCCCACACCGCTTCGAACAGCATGGTGCGGGTAATGGTCTGGCCGGCGTGGCGCATCATGAATTCGAGTACACGGTATTCAGTGGGCAGCAGCACGATCTCCTCACCGTCACGCTGAACCTTGCGCGAGATCAGATCCAGTTCGAGCGGGCCGACGCGCAAGCTTGTCTCGAACGGCGTTGTCGGCGTCTGACTGCGGCGCAGCAGCACTTCGAGGCGCGCGGTCATCTCTTCGGGGTCGAACGGTTTGGTCAGGTAGTCGTCGCCGCCCGCGCGCAAGCCGCGCACCCGTTCGTCCACGTCGCCGAGCGCGCTCAGCATGAGGACCGGCGTCTGAATGCCGATGCTGCGCATGGTGGTAAGAATTGTCAGCCCGTCGACGCCGGGCAGCATGCGGTCGAGCGTGATGACGTCGTATTCGTCGCTCATGGCACGCGCCATGCCGTCGCGGCCGTTTGCCACCCAGTCCACGGTAAAGCCACGACTTTTCAGTTCACCGACAATTTCGTTGGCAGTGATCTCGTCATCTTCGATGGTCAGCACTCGCGACATGATGATTTCACGCGCAGCGGCAAACTCAGCCAGCTTGAGCGGCGTGCGCGACTGGTTATCAGTAGAAGTACATGATGCCATATTCGCCTTGCCGGTTGAGTGGGTTGAGTTCGGGACCGGCGGCGCGCGAGACGCCGCGGCGTGAAGAGATACAGCGGGGGCACAGCGGATGTGCACAGGCTACGCGCGCGTCTGTAACGGTCGCACATCGCTTTCATTAAAAAATATTTAAGTTCGCAAGGCGCGCCAGCACCGGCGCGGGGCAACGGGTGGCGCAGGGTCCGGCCGCCGCTGCGGTCGCGCGCCGAAGATGAACGATCCTTCATGGTTGCGAGGGCGAAACGGTATCGCCTATCCACTAGCCTGTGTGCATCGGGCGGCCTGTTGCGGTTGCCCTCTCATGACGCTAACGGAGGATGCAAACATGAAACTCGCGACACGTACTGTATTGATGACCTTGCTGCTTGCAGGCAGCGCTTCGGCCATGGCTGCGCAAGGACTCACACCGCAGCAGTGCAATGCCTATCCGTTCACGCATACCAGTGGCCCTGTCACGCACAGGCAACTGATGCACGAACTGGGTGAACTGGAAGCCGTAGGCTACGATCCGACCGCCAACGACAACCTCTACCCTGCCGACATCGAGTCAGCCGAAAAGAAACTGCAAGCCGAATATCGCGCCGACTGCCTGCCGGCCGCCTCCATGACGAATGCGCCGGCAGCGGGCAACGCAGCGGCACCGTCCACGACAGGGGTCGCCAATCCGGCTAGCTGATCGTGAAATGGGCAGGCCAGCGCCTGCCCTGAAAATGTTTTTGCTGCCGAAAGCAAAACGATTTCCACCCTGCTCATCTCTGCTTAAGCGCGCATATCGCGCTTGCGACGCCCAAGCGGTCCACATAGTGCGCAAGCGCTATCTCCATCACGCACGAACCGCGCAACTCAGTCGCCCACTCACTTCAATTCCCTTCGCCGGCTCATGCCGCAATACGTTTTTTCCCTCGTGCGGTCAACCGCTCGCCTGCTCTAGAATCCCCACCCGTCGCGCCTATTCTTAAATGCTGCTTTTGATAGCACCGCAAATCAGTATTAACGTCAGCCTTCAAAACCTTACAAGATCATTTTGCACATCGTTGAACGCAAAGGGATTTTCTGCGCGATTGATGCGTGGCTGTAAGCAAACCGCCCCAATAGCCCGCTGACGATTAGAGTTCATCCTCTAAACACAGTATGCCCCTATCAAAAAAAGTTTGACGCACGATTTTGAACTGATATCGTTCCGTCGCAGCAATCGCAGCCAGCCGAGCGCTGACTTGTGAAAAGCGTATGACGTTCGAGCATTTTGTCGTGCGTCGCAGTTTGTGCCAAACCGAAGGGGATGTATCAAATACCGTCTATTAGTACTTCTACGCAGATAGATGACTGGCAGTTTCCGTTCATCCCCGCGGCCTGCCCAGAATCTGTCCAAAGCGGGCACACGCTTTGCACACAGAGACGGCATGAAGTCGTCGCAATCCGGGATATGAATTAAAGGCGCAGGCCTTTGGATCCGCCGGAGTGGCACGGCGACACCCCATTTGAAGTCCCAAAGAATGTCGTGCGCTCTCATTGGGCGCTGAAGTAAATATGTTTCGACGTAGCAAGAACGCTGCAGTCACGGAAATGGGCGGCTCACGCCGGGAGGAACGAAGGTGGTTATGAAAGTTGAAGGGCAGTTTCCGGTGGGCTCGCCCCCGGTTCACAGAACTGGGCGCCCGCGCGAGTTCGGGAAAAAGCAGCAAAATCCCGTGCGCCGCTTTGGCGGCATCGCCGCTGTTCTCGTTCTCCATATAGTGCTGATTTACGCACTGCTCAACGGCCTTGCCACCAAGGTGGTGCAGGTCATTCAACATCCGATTGAAACCAAGATCATCGAGCCGGTGAAGCCGCCGCCTCCGCCGCCGTTACCCGTCGTGCAGTTGCCGCCGCCGAAGTTCGCGCCGCCGCCGCCGCCGTTCGTGCCGCCGCCGGAAGTCAACGTGCCGACTCCGCCGCAGCCCACCATTACGCACCAGGCTGCGCCCGTCGTGGCTCAACCGGCGCCGCCGCCTGCCCCGCCGGCACCGGCTGCTCCGTCCAAGCCGGTCAGCGCGCAGGTCGACGTGGTATGCCCGAACTCCGATCAGGTCCGCTCGTCAGTGGTCTATCCGAAGGAAGCTCAGGAAAACAACGTCACGGGTGACGTACTCATCGAATTCGTAGTCGATCCGCAGGGCCATATTACGGATGAGCGTGTCGCGAAATCGTCGGAAGACTCTTCACTCGATCGCGCGGCATTCAATGCGGTAAAGAAGTTTAGTTGCGTTTCCCAAGGCCAACCCGTCCGTGTCCAGGTTCCGTTCACATTTAACCTGAACTGATCCCACGTACTGAGCGGTACCGGTAGCGATTTATTAGTCACGTTGTACAAGTTCAACGCATGAACTGGAGCAGACATGAAGAAGCGTTCTCTCGCCGCAGTGGCGGCAACCATGGTGTTCGCCGTAACCACGGCGACGACCTTTGTCGCACCGCAAATTGCTTACGCGCAAGCTAGCGACGCCAGCGCAGCCGCATCGGCTGCCAACACCACGCAAAGCGCCGCTCCCGCAGCAGCGCCCGCGGATCAGGCTGTGCCGCCGCCGGCACCCGCTACCTCGGAAACCGTCAGCAATCCGTACGGCCTCGGCGCCCTCTGGAAGAACGGCGACTTCGTTGCCCGCTTCGTGCTGATCCTGCTGGTGATCATGTCGATGGGCAGCTGGTACATCATGATCACGAAGTTCTTCGAGCAATACCGTGCTAACCGCCGCGCCAAGAGCGCCGACGAGCAATTGTGGAGCGCCCCGTCGCTGACGGAAGGCGCGAAGCTGCTCGACGAATCGTCGCCGTTCCGCTTCATCGCCGAAACCGCTATCGAAGCTGGCGAACACCACGACGAAGCGCTGCTCGAAGCCGTCGATCGCAACACCTGGATCGACGTGTCGGTCGACCGCGCGATCACCAACGTGTCGAACCGCCTGCAAGACGGCCTCGCCTTCCTGGGTACGGTCGGTTCCACGGCACCGTTCGTGGGTCTGTTCGGTACGGTCTGGGGTATCTATCACGCACTGACGGCAATCGGTATCGCCGGCCAGGCTTCGATCGACAAGGTCGCAGGTCCGGTGGGTGAAGCGCTGATCATGACGGCAATCGGTCTGGCCGTGGCTGTGCCTGCTGTGCTCGGCTACAACTTCCTGGTTCGCCGTAACAAGTCGGTGATGGAACGTGTCCGTTCGTTCGGCGCGCAACTGCACACCGTCCTGCTGGCCGGCGGCAAGAAAGTGAAGCGTCCGGTTGCAGGTCAAAAGGCTACGCTGGTCGAACAGGCGGGGTAAATCATGGCTATGAGCGTTGGGCAAGATGGAGATGAAGACGAAGTCATCTCCGCCATCAACACCACGCCGCTAGTCGATGTGATGCTGGTTTTGCTGATCATCTTCCTGATCACGATTCCTGTTGTTACGCATACGGTGCCGGTGAAGTTGCCGAATGAGGCAGTCCAGCCGCTGCAGACCACGCCCAAAAGTATCGTGATCGCGGTCAACCGCGATGGCGATTTCTTCTGGAACGAGAAGCACGTGGATGCAGCAGCGCTGCTCACGCAGTTGAAGACCGTGTCTGTGATGCAGCCGCAACCGGAAGTCAACGTGCGCGGCGATCAAAACACGCGTTATGAGTTTATCGGCCGCGTGATCACCGCGTGCGAGCGCGCGGGTATCGCCAAGGTGTCCTTTATCACTGAGCCGCCGCCGCGCGGAGGCTAGCATTGCGTGGACGAGACCAAGCGCTCAAGCGCCGCGTCTCGTCGACCGCTTTGCATGGGAGTCGTTTATGGGAATGAATGTATCGTCAGGCAGTGGCGGCGAACCGGAAGTGATGGTCGACATCAACACCACGCCGTTGATCGACGTGATGCTGGTGTTGCTCATCATGCTGATCATCACGATTCCGATTCAGACGCACGCCATCAAGATGAATTTGCCGGTCGGCAACCCTCCCCCGCCGGCGGTCCAGCCGGAGGTGGTGCAGATCGATATCGACTTCGACGGCACGACGATGTGGAACGGTCAGGTCGTCCCCGACCAGGCCACGCTCAACGCCAAACTGGCTCAGGTTGCTGCTGAACCGGTGCAGGCCGAGATCCATCTGCTGCCGAACAAGCTGGTGCCGTACAAGGACGTCGCTGCCGTGCTGGCTTCGGCGCAACGCGTCGGCGCAACCAAAATCGGGCTGATCGGCAACGAGCAGTACATGCAATAAGGATGTGGGAGTGCTAATGATCCATCAACGGTTCAAGCGTGCCGTGATTGCGGCCGCTTTCGGGGGGCTGTCTGCCCTCGTCGTGCTGCCGAACGCATACGCCGCCGACACACTGCGCCCCGAAGTGGCCAAGCCGCTCAACGCGGCGCAGGATTCGTACCGGGCTCACAAGTACCAGGACGCGCTGGCGAAGATCGCCCAGGCGGACGCCGTGCCGAACAAGACGCCATATGAAAACTATATGGTCGAAGAGATGCGTGGTGCCGCTGCTGCTGCAGCGGGCGATTCCGCTACCGCAGCCAAGGCGTACGAAACGCTTTTGAGTTCAGGCAAGCTGACGGGCGCGGATGAACAGCGCACCACCGCTGCGCTCGCCGGCATCTACTTTCAGGAAAAGAGCTACCCGCAGGCCATCAGGACTGCGCAGCGTTACCTGAAAGCCGGCGGCACGGATCCGGACATGCGCGTCCTGCTGGTCCAGTCCTACTACCTGTCGGGAGACTGCGCGAACGTGGTGAGTCTGCTCAAGCCTACCGTCGACGCTCAGGCGCGCGGCGGTCATGCTCCGGACGAATCGCAACTGCAGTTGCTGGGTACGTGCGCACAGAAGTCCAACGATTCGGCCACCTACCGCGGTGCGCTCGAAAAGCTGGTGGCGTACCACCCGAAGCAGTCGTACTGGGACGACCTGTTCTCCGCGATTCGCAACAAGCCGGGTTATTCGTCGGCACTGGATATCGACACCTATCGTCTACGCCGTGCTACCGGTGCGCTGACGACGGCTGACGACTACATGCAGATGACGCAGTTGTCGATCGTGGCGGGCACGCCCGTTGAAGGCAAGCAGGTGATCGATCAGGGCTTCTCCTCAGGCGTGCTGGGTCACGATGCCGGTGCGGATCGCGAGAAACGCCTGCAGGCGCTGGCTGCCAAGCGTGCCACGAGCACGGTCGACAGCAACGGCGTGCCGATTCCGGCCTTCGATCTGGCGTTCAATCAGGTGTTCGCGGGTCAGGCACCGCAAGGTCTGGCCGCGATGGAAGCGGCGATTGCCAAGGGCGGTCTCGATCACCCGGATCAGGCGCAACTGCATCTGGGCGAGGCGTATTTCGTCGCAGGACAGAAGGCGAAGGCGATTCAGGCGTTCAAGGCAGTCAAGGGCGACGATGGCTCGGCCGATCTGGCACGTTTGTGGATTCTGGTGGCGTCGAAGTAAGCCGCTCTCCGCTCCAACCGCACCGTAGTCACTTGCGCCGCAAACCGGACTCTCGAAGTCCCGGTTTGCGGCGCAACTTTTTGCACTCCCCTGCTTATCTCACCGTCAAATCCGCTGCGCCAAACTCGATCCCGAGCGGCGCGATCCGCAGCCGCTTCGGCCCCGCTTCGACGCGGCCGGCTTCCAGCGCGGTAATGCCGAGACCTTCGGCAATCGCGACAACCCGAGCCGCATCTTCAGGTGCGGTGAAAATCGCGAAACCGGCGCCCATATTAAGCGTGCTATAGGCTTCTTTAATGTCCAGGTTTCCGACCGAAGTAATGAACTTCAATACAGGCGGGACCGCCGGGATGGCCTGGATATCATAAGTAAATTCACCGGGATGACGCATCAGCTTGCGCCAGCCATGACCGGTCACATTAACCGTGTATTTCGGAATAATGCCCGCTTTAAAAATCGCTTCCGTCACGTTTGAATAAAGCACCGTGGGATCCAGCAAAGCCTCGCCGTACGTCCGACCGTCTTCGATGACAGTCGCATAACGTTCCGGGAGCGAATCCGCGAGCTTACGGGCGAGTGAAACGCCATTCGAATGAATGCCGCTGGAACTCAACAAGACGATGGCATCGCCGGCCGCCAGATCTTTGCCCAGCGTCAACCGTTCGCGGCCCGCCACGACACCCACGCACGAAGCCGCCAGGTCGATCCGTCCATCCACCACCACGCCCGACAGGTTAGGCGTTTCCCCACCGCCCCACGCGACGCCGCAGAAGTCGCAGGCGGCTTGCCAGCCGTTGATCAGATCCGTGGCGCGTTTGGTGTCGGCGAACCAGTCGTTGCCGCCCGCGGCCCAGTAAGCGTGAGCGGACACCGGCGTTGCACCGACCGTGATGAGGTCGTTAATGGCCATGGCGAGCGTATCTTGCGCGATCGCCGCATAGTGGCTCTTGCCGGTGGTCTGATAAACCTCGTCGGTAATCAGAACCTTGGTTCCAAGACATTCAGTAATCGATGCGATTAAAACCGAGCCCATTTCAACCACATAGGCCGACTCACCGCGAGATTCTTCCAACTCCCGAAAACCATGGCGAGCCAGATTAACAGCAGTATTCTTTGCGGCTTTCTGAGCGGCAATTTTTAATGGATCGATAACGCTGTAATCAACCCCGGCTGCTTCATAATTCAAGGACGTCATAAAATTCTCCGAGAGAGTTGACATTGATAGTTGGGAATTCGATGACGCACAGACCATTCACCAAGAACTCAGCCGCTGCGACCCGCCGCGCCGGCAACCTGTCAGGTAGATTTCGGTCGATCACCAAAAAATAGGCCATTTTACTATCGAAAAGCTGGACGGGGGTAAGCCGGACGCCCGCTTCACCCGTGAACGCCCTCGCCAGACGGCTGAGATGACAGCCGCTGCGAGGCGGCCGCGCCGCCCCTCAGTGGCTCATTGGCGGCTCATTGGCCGATCATTGGGGAGTCATTTACTGCTGGTTTCCTGCTGCTCCCGCTCGAGATCCGTGCGTGCGGGCCGCGCCGGATCCGGCTGATGCCCTTCCTTCACAGCATGCTCAGACGCGCCCGGACGCCCGCGTCGCCGTTGGGTGAGCGACACCACCGCATGGAACGCCACCGGCGCGAACATCAGCCCGAACAGGGTCGCCGCCAGCACCCCGCCGAACACACCGGTACCGATCGACTGGCGGCTCTCGGCCCCCGCCCCGCTCGACACCACTAGCGGCGCCACGCCCAGCAAAAACGCCGCCGAGGTCATCACGATCGGGCGGAAACGCGCACCGGCCGCATCGATCACCGCGCGCGTCAACGGCACGCCACGGGCGTGCAGATCGCGGGCAAACTGCACGATCAGAATCGCGTTCTTCGCCGAAAGGCCAATCACCGTGATCATCCCCACCTTGAAGTACACGTCGTTCGGCATGCCGCGCATCAGTACCGCCGACACCGCGCCGATCACCCCGAGCGGCACTACCATCAGCACGGCAAACGGAATCGTCCAGCTTTCGTACAGCGCGGCCAGCGCCATGAACACGGCCAGCAACGACAAGCCGATCAGGAGCGGCGTCTGTTTCTCCGCGACGGTTTCCTCGCGCGCTGCATCCACCCAGTCATACGCGACACCCACCGGCAACGCCGCCGCGAGCCGCTCCATCTCGGCCATCGCGGCGCCCGAACTGTAGCCGCGCGCCGCGCGGCCGCTCACGTCAAGCGACGGATAGCCGTTGTAGCGCGACAGCGCCACCGGCCCAACAGTCCACGTGCGCGAGGCAATCGCCGACAGCGGCACCATATTGCCCTGCGCATTCTCCACGGCGAGCGCCATCAGATCGTCGTCGGTCATGCGCGTTGATGCGTCGCCCTCCACCACCACGCGCCGCATGCGTCCGGCCGCCGGGAAATCGTCCACATAGGTCGAGCCGAAGGTGCTGCCCAGCAGATCCGAAATCTTGTCGAACGAGACACCGAGTGCATAGGCCTTGGCGCGGTCGATCGTCAATTCGACGCGCGGTGCGTCGGGCAGGTCTTCGGAGTGCACGTCGGCGAGCGCCGGATCCGACTTCGCCTTCGCGAACAGCGCTTCGCGCGCCGCCTTCAAGCCGTCGAGCCCGACGCCGCCACGATCCTCGAGCCGGAACACAAAGCCGTCCGAGTGTCCGACACCCGGCACCGAAGGCGGCAACTGGGCGTCCACCTGACCATCGAGAATGCTCGTGAACTCCTCGTTCAACTTGTCCTGCAAGTCCATCGCACTGAGCTTGCGCTTGTCCCAGTCCTTCAGTTCGACGAACGCCATGCCGACGTTCTGACCGGTGCCCTGGAAGCTCCAGCCGATCAGGCTCGTCACGTGCGCGATTTCCGGGTGGCGATGCAGAATCGCTTCGACCCGTTTGATCACGTCCAGCGTGCGTGCCTGGGTCGAACCGGCCGGCAACTGGATCATCACCTGCAATTGCCCCTGATCTTCAGTAGGCAGAAAACCGCTCGGCATCTGCCAGTAGAGCAATCCGCAGATGCCCACCAGTACCGCATACACGGCCAGCACCCGCCCAAGCCGCTGCACGGTGCGCGTGGTGAGCCAGCGATAGCCTAGCGACGCGCTGTCGAAACCCTCTGCGAATCGCGACGCGCCACGTGCGAAGAAGCCGCGCAGGCCGCGGCGCGCCTCGCGCTGATGCGGCTTGGTGCCGGTGGGCTTCAGCAGGTTCGCGCACAGCGCCGGCGTGAGCGAGAGCGCCATGAATGACGACACCAGCATCGAGGCGATCATCGCCACCGAAAACTGCCGGTAGATACCGCCGACGCTGCCGGGGAAAAATGCCATCGGCACGAATACCGCCGTCAGCACCGCGGTCACGCCCACGATCGCGCTGCCGATCTGCGTCATTGCCTTGCGGGTCGCTTCGCGCGGCGGCAGGCCTTCCTCTTCCATCACGCGGTGCACGCTTTCGACCACCACGATCGCATCGTCGACCAGAATGCCGATCGCCAGCACGAGGCCGAACATCGTGAACACGTTGATCGAAAGACCGAACGCCCACATCGCCAGAAACGCGCCCATCAGCGTGACCGGAATCACCACCGTGGGCACCAGCGTGTAACGCAGGTCGCGCAGAAACAGCCACATCACGAAGAACACCAGCACCACCGCTTCGATCAGCGTGTACACCACCTCGCGAATCGCGATCTGCACGAAATGCGCGCTGTCGAAAGGAATTTCGACCACCACGCCGGGCGGCAAGCTCTTCGACAGTTCTGCGAGACGTTCGCGAATCGCGTTCGAGGTTTCCAGTGCATTGCCACGCGGTCCTAACTGAATGCCGACCGTTGCCGACGAGCGGCCATTCAGACGCGACCAGAACGAATAGTCGTCGCGGCCGAGCTCGACTCGTGCCACGTCGCGCAGACGCACGGCGGAACCGTCAGGCTTCGCCTTCAGTACGATCAGGCCGAATTCGTCCGGCGAGATCAGTTGCCCCTTGACGTGTACCGAAGCGACCAGCTGCTGGCCCGGCACGAATGGCGCGTCGCCGAGCGTGCCGGCTGTCACCGTAGCGTTCTGCGCCATGATCGCGGCGTTCACGTCGCCGGCGGCGAGACCGTATTCGCGCAGCTTCACCGGATCGATCCAGATCCGCAACGCCTGATCGGAGTCCCACAACTCCGCTGAACCCACTCCCGGTGCGCGTTTCAGTTCGCGCATGATGTAGCGGTTCAGATAGTTGCTGAGTTCCGTCGAGTCCTTCGTGCCGTCGGCCGAGGTCAGCGCTACCAGCATCAGGAACGTGTTGGACGCCTTGAACACGCTGATGCCGTTTTGCACCACCTGTTGCGGCAGGCGTGGCTCGACCTGCTTCAGACGGTTTTGCACATCGACCATCGCGATGTCGGGATTGGTGGCCGGCGAGAAGGTGGCGTCGATTTCCAGGTTGCCCTGGCCGTCGCTGCTGGTTTCGTAGTACAACATACCATCGGCGCCATCGAGACTCTCCTCGATGATGCTGCCCACGTCGCCGTCCACCACTTCGGTCGCGGCGCCCGGATAGCTCGCCACGATCACGATACGCGGCGGCGACAGACGCGGATATTGGGCGACAGGCAGTTGCGGAATGGCTAACGCACCCGCCACGATGATGGCGAGCGCGACAATCCAGGCGAAGACCGGTCGGTCGATGAAAAATGAGGGCACTCAGGCTTCCTGTCAGTGCTGCACGAAGGACGGCGCGTCAACGAGGCGTGCCGGGTTCGCCGTCGTGCCTCGCGGCCGTTTTCCGAGCCGGTCAGTATATCGCCGACCCCTACGGCAACGGCCACCCTGCGTGGGTTGTCGCGATTCTAGCCATCCATTTACAGCGTCAGTTCAAACGAGCGTGCGAGCAGCCCTGGCAGATGCATCCCGCCGGTGCCGCGTTCGCCCCAGGTGGAATCGCTCAACAGCAGTTCGGGCTGCGCGCCCAGGCGCTCCAGCTGATCGCCGAGCAGCCGGTACATGCTGTCGTCGAAACGCATCGCTTCCACCGGCGCGACGATCTGACCGCGTTCGACCCAGAAGGTCGCGAAGCGCGTCATGCCCGTCAGGCGGCAATTCATCCGGTCCGAGAAATTGACGTACCAGAGGTTGCCGATATAAAGGCCCGTATCGAGCTGCGCCAGCACATCGTCTTCGGCGAGATCGCCGCCTTCCATCGACAACGCCACCGGTGCTTCGGAGTCCAACGCACCGTTCGGCTGCAAACCGTACTCGCGGGCACTGCGGGCATTGGTCAGGCGCTCCAGGCTGCGGCCATCCTGAATCAGCGGCACGCTCGCGCGCAGATAGCCGTCTTCGTTGAAACCCGGTGTGATGCCGAGACTCAGGTCTTCAGTCAGCGTCACACGCGGATCCAGCGCGACCTCGCCCGTATGCAGCTTGTACAGTTCGCTGCGCGAGGTGGCCTGCGCGCGCGCGGAAAAACCGCTCCATGCGGTCACACCCAACAGTTCTTCGAGCGCGGCCGGTGCGAGATACGCACGGTAATGTCCCGGCGACAGCGCGCGCGGCGTCAGCGCGAGAATCGGCAAGCGTGCGGCGGCCTGTTCGACCTTGCGGGCGAAGGTCGCATCGCTCCAGTGATCGCCCGCGTAGCTGGTCTTGATGGCGCGACCGCTCGGGTCGTAGAGCGACCAGCTGAAGTTGAAGTTGCTGACTTCATACCAGCCACGACTGCCTTTGGTCGATGCAAAGCCGCGCACAATCGTGCCGCCTGCATAAAACCCCACGAAATCCAGACCCTTTGCGCATTCTGCGACGGTGCGCACCAGCGCTTGCGGCTCCGCGACCTTGCCGGCGCGGCGCGTCGAGCGTTCCCATTGCGAGGTGTCGAACAGCAGATGGGGATCGTCCGGGGCGTCGCGCAGCCCTTCGCGCAAGGCGGCGAGCGCGTGGCTCACGTCCTGCAGATCGGTGTCGGCGTCGCCGCACACCGTCAGCGTCGAATAGGCCTGACGCGCGCCGTCAATCAGGCGCAGCGTCAGCTTGCCTTGCGAGACGCTGCCGATTTGCCGCACCTTGCCCGCGTTGAAGCGGATGAAATCGGATTGCTCCGCGGAGAACGAGGTCAGCGTGATTTCGCCGCCTTGCTGTGCGCAGTCGATCGCATTCGCGAGCAGCAGAAAATGACGCTGCCAGTCCACCGCCGTCTCGCCCCGCGCTATCAACGAGTCGCTCATCATGCGCCTCCGAACACGTCGATGTTGCTGAACACGCAGGCAGGCGATGCATGGCCGACCCGGATGACCTGCGCCGGCTCGCCCTTGCCGCACATCGGCGTGCCGAACACCTGGCGCGTACTCGCGTCGCCGACCGCGGAAAGGCTGCGCCAGAAGTTCGCCGAAATGCCGCGATAATTGGGCTGCTTGACGACCTGGGTCAGCTCGCCGTTTTCGATCAGCTGACCGAACTCGCAGCCGAACTGGAATTTGTTGCGATGGTCGTCGATCGACCACGACGTGTTGGTGCGCATCAGAATTCCGTGTTCGATATGGCCGATCATCTCGTCGAGCGATTGATCGCCCGGTTCGATATTCAGATTCGCCATCCGGTCGATCGGCGGGCGATTCCAGTTCGACGCGCGCGAATTCGCCACACCGGGCAGGTTCGCACGTTGCTGCGACAGCGCACCGCCGAGCGGCCGCTCCAGCACCCCGTCGCGGATCAGATAGTGCTTCACGGCCGCGCTGCCGTCGTCGTCGAAAGCGTAGGACGCCGCCTCTTCGCGCAGTTCCGGATCGAACGTGACGTTCAGCAATGCTGAGCCGTACTGATAGTTGCCGAACATCTCCGGCTTCACGAAGCTCCAGCCGGCGAAATTGCGCTCGTCGCCGAGAATGCGGTCGAGTTCCAGCGGATGGCCGATCGATTCGTGGATCTGCAGCATCATCTGGTCCGGCATCAGCAGCAGATCGCGCTTGCCCGAGGGGCAGTTCGGCGCAGCCAGCAATTGCAGCGCCTCGTGGGCGACGCGCGCACCGGCACCGTCGAAGCCATAACGCGCCAGCACTTCGAGACCGCCCTGCGCGAGCGTGCCGTAGCTGCCGTTCAGCGTACGCACTTGCGTGTCGCCATCGGCATGCGCGGCGACGCTCAACTGCGGCATCACGAAGCGGAAATGCTGATCGATCCGCACGCCGTCGCCGGTGATGTACAGCTGGTCAGTCTGCGTGACCTGCACGTTCGCCGTACGCTCGACGATGCGCGGATCGATCTGGGCAGCCGCGCATTCGCGCGCCAGCCGCTCGAGCCACTCACGGCGGCTCGGTAAGGCATGCTCTGCGTTCGGCGACACATAGCGGCCGCTCGTAGCCGGTCGCGCAATCTCGCGGTGGTCGATCAGCGACAGCGCACCGCTCGCTCTGGCACGTGCGGTAGCGATATCGAGCGCAGCCTGCAGTCCGGCTACCGAAAGGTTGGCGCTCGCCGCATAACCCGCGCCCGCGCCGACGTAGGCGATCAGCATGGCGCCGCGGTCGCGCACGGTCCGCAGCGGCTGCGCGACGTCGTTCCGGACTTCGTGAGCATCGATCGTCTCGTCGACGATGCGCAGCGACCAGAAATCCGCGTCGCTCTTCAGCGCGCGGGCAGCTTGCGCCCACCGTTCGTCAATCATGCGATTTTCTCTTGGACATCTGCCTGCGGCACCATCAACGACGACGCCAGCAGCGATTGCGTATAAGGGTGTGATGGCGCATGCAGCACGTCCATCGTATCGCCCGCTTCGACAATACGGCCCGATTTCATCACGATCACCCGATGCGCCATCGCCTTCATCACCGCGAGATCGTGCGTGATGAACAGATAGCTCAGCTGGTACTTTTTCTGCAGATTGGTCAGCAGATTCAGCACCTGTTTCTGGATCGACACGTCGAGCGCGCTGGTCGGTTCGTCGAGCACCAGCAGTTCCGGCTCCACCGCCAGCGCACGAGCAATCGCAATACGCTGACGCTGGCCGCCGGAGAATTCGTGCGGATACCTGAGCATCGACTCGACCGGCATGCCGACTTCTTCGAGCAGCATGCCCACGCGATTGCGGCGCGTTTTAGCGTCGATGTCCGGACGATGCAAGGCCAGTCCCTCGCCGATGATCTGTTCGACCGTCATCCGCGGCGACAGCGAGCCGAACGGATCCTGAAACACCACCTGCATGCGCGCGTACAGCGCCCGCTTTGCCTTGGCGTTCTTCAGCGACGAGAGCGCCAGCCCGTCAATGTCGATGCTGCCGGCAGCAGGATGCTGCAAGCCGAGCACCGTGGCCGCGAGCGTCGATTTACCCGAACCCGATTCACCGACGATGCCGAGCGTCTCGCCGCGGCGCAACGTCAGATCCACGTCGTGCACCGCGCGGAAGGTCGACTTGCCGAAAATCGAACGCAAGCCTTTTGCCGACACGTGATAGTCCACGGCCAGCCCCTTGACGTCGAGAATTTTCCGCGCGCCCTCTTCCACATCGTCGATGCTGCGCTGCGGCTCGCTGTCGAGCAGGCGTTTCGTATAGGGATGCTGAGGATTCGAAAACAGCGCATGCGTAGTATTGGTTTCGACCAGCACACCTTTTTCCATCACCGCCACGCGCTGCGCGAAACGTCGCACCAGATTCAGGTCGTGCGTGATCAGCAGCACCGCCATGCCGCGCTCGGCCGCTTCCTGCTCCTGCAATTCGATCAGCAGATCGACGATCTGCTGGCGAACCGTCACGTCGAGTGCGGTGGTCGGTTCGTCGGCCAGCAACAGGCGCGGCCGACAGGCCAGCGCCATGGCGATCATCGCGCGCTGGCGCTGACCGCCGGACAACTGGTGCGGAAAACTGTCGATGCGACGCTCCGGCTCCGGAATGCCCGTGCGGCGCAGCAGTTCGATGCCGCGCTCGCGCGCCGCATTCGGCCGCAAGCCTTCGTGCAAGCGCAGGCTTTCGGCAATCTGCTTGCCGACCGTATACAACGGATTGAGAGCCGTCATTGGCTCCTGAAACACCATCGCGACATCCGCGCCGCGAATCCCGCGCATCTGCTGCTCGGTCTTCTGCAACAGGTCTTCGCCGTCGAGCAGCATGCGGCCGCCCAATTGCGCCTCGCCCACGAGCCGCAAAATCGACAACGCCGTCACGCTCTTGCCCGAGCCCGATTCGCCGACCAGCGCCACGCGTTCGCCGCGCGCAATCGACAGGCTCAATTCCTGCACAGCCACCTTCTCGCCGAAACGCACGGAAAAGCGGTCGATCTCCAGCAAGGGTCTGTTCAAAGGCTTGTTCATTACTTGCCACCCCCAAATGCCGAGCCGCGCGTGCGTGTATCGAGCGCGTTGCGCAAGGCGTCGCCCATGAAGGTCAGCAACAGCAGCGTGATCACCAGCGCCGAGAACGCCGAGATCGAAATCCACCATGCGTCGAGATTGTTCTTGCCTTCGGCCAGCAACTCGCCGAGGCTCGGCGTCGGCGGCGGCACCCCGAGACCGAGGAAGTCGAGACTGGTGAGCGACAGGATCGCCGCGCTCATGCGGAACGGCAGGAACGTGATCACCGGAGTCAGACTGTTGGGCAGCACGTGACGCCACATGATCTGCCAGCTCGAGAGGCCCATGGTGCGAGCCGACTTCACATAGTCGAGCGAACGGTTACGCAGGAACTCCGCGCGCACGTAGTCCGACAACACCAGCCAGCCGAACATCGACAACAGGATGAAGAGCAGCCACAGGGTCGGTTCGAAAATCGACGCGAAAATGATGAGCAGATACAGGTCGGGCATCGAACTCCAGATTTCGATCAGGCGCTGCCCGATCAGGTCGGTTCGCCCGCCGTAGAAGCCCTGCACCGCACCGGTCAGCACGCCGATCGCCACGCCGGAGACCGTCAGCGCGAACGCCATCAGCACCGACAGGCGGAAGCCGTACAGCAGCCGCGACAGCACATCGCGACCGAACTGATCGGTGCCCAGCCAGTTGCTCGACGAAGGCGGCGCCGGATAGGGATGCGCCGCGAAGTAGTCGATCGTGTCGTAGTGGTAATGATTCGGCGGATAGACCGCGAAGTTGCCGTTAGCCTGGAAACGCGAGCGGATATACGGATCAAGGTAGTTGGTCCTGGCGGCGAAGTCGCCGCCGAACACCGTCTCCGGATAGTCCTTCACGATCGGAAAGTAGTAGTGGCCGTCATAGCGCACGATCAGCGGACGGTCGTTGGCCAGCACTTCGCCGAACAGGCTGATCACGAACAGCGCGGCAAAAATCAGCAGGCTCCAGTAACCGAGACGCTGACTCTTGAAACGCAGCCACGTGCGCCGCCACGGCGACACCGACGCGACGAGCGTGACGGCCGACGGGTCAACGGCCCAGGCGGTTGAATTGGATGCGGGGGTCGACGAGGACATAGCAGACGTCAGCAATAAGTTTGGTTACAAGACCGATCAGCGTGAACAGAAAGAGCGAACCGAGGACGACCGGGTAATCGCGGCGGATCACGGAGTCGTACGACAGTTGGCCCATGCCGTCGAGCGAGAACAGGGTTTCGATCAGCAGGTTGCCGTTCAGGAATGCGCCCACGAAAGCGGCGGGCAAACCTGTCAGCAGCGGAATCGCCGCGTTGCGCAGCACGTGCTTCCACAGCACGTCGCGCTCCGGCGCCCCTTTGGCTCGTGCCGTCAGCACGTATTGCCGGCCAATCTCCTCGAGGAACGTGTTCTTGGTCAGAATGGTGACGATGGCGAAGTTACCCACCACCGACGCCGTCACCGGCAGCACGATGTGCCACAGGTAATCGAGCATCTTGCCGAACGCGCTCAGGTCCTGGAAGTTATCCGACGTGAGACCGCGCATCGGAAAGACCTGCCAGAACGTGCCGCCGCCAAACAGCATCAGCAGCAGCACGCCCAGCACGAAGCCTGGAATGGCGTAACCCGACAGCACCAGCACGCTGGTCACCGTATCGAAGCGGGAGCCGTTGCGCACTGCTTTCGCAATGCCCAACGGCACCGATATCAGATAGGTGAGTATCACCGTCCATAAGCCGAGCGTGATCGACACCGGCAGCTTGGACTTGATGACGTCCCAGACACTGTCGTGCTGATAGTAGGACTGCCCGAGATTGAAGGTCGCGTAGTTCTTCATCATGAGGAAGTAACGCGTGAGCGGCGGCTTGTCGAAACCGAACTGCTTCTTGATCTGTTCGAGCTGCTGAGGATCGACGCCCTGGCTGCCGTGATAACCGCCACCGCCCGCCCCCGCCTCTCCGCCACGGCTTTTGCCGTGGCGGAGTTGCGTCATCACCTGTTCGACCGGCCCACCCGGCACGAACTGCGTGACGACAAAGGTCAAGGTCACGACGCCGATCAAGGTCGGCACCATCAACAACAGACGTCTAAGAATATAAGCAAGCATGATGCACCTCAGTTTGCTGCGGACGGCGCGGAAGTCGCGGTGGCTGCGCCCGGCGCAGCCTGCGGTTTCTTGTACCAGTAGTCGATGATCCAGTCTTCGGCCTGATACGTGACCGGTGTGACCTTCGGATACGCGAGCGTCGTCTTGTAGCCGATGCGGGAATTCGGGTTGTAGTACTGCGGCACGAGGTAGTACTCGTTGATCAGCACACGATCGAGCGCGCGGGTGGCCGCTTCGAGGTCCTCGAGGTTATCCGCCGAAAGTGCGGCATGAACCAGCGCATCGACCGCTTTCGACTGGATGCCCGGATAGTTTTCCGAACCCACCTGCGTGGCGGCCGCACTGCCGAAGCGCCGCTCCAGTTCCGCACCCGGAATCGTCACCGGGTTGTAGATGTAGGTGGTCATGTCGTACTCGAAGTTGTCGAGACGCTTCTGGTACAGCGCGCTGTCGATCTCGCGCATATGCGCCTGAATACCGAGCGTGCTGAGCGCCTGCATGTACGGCAGGATCAGACGGTCCATGCCCGGCTGGTCGTCGATGATCTCGATCGTCATCGGATTGCCGTTGTCGTCGCGCAGCGCACCGTCGCGGTAGTGCCAGCCGGCTTGCGCGAGCAGATCGCGAGCTTCGCGCAGATTGCCGCGCAGCGAGTTCGGCGGCAGCGTGTTGGCCTGCTTCACTGCCGGACCGAATACTTCGGGCGGCAGGTCGGACCGGAACGGCTCGAGCAACGCGAGTTCTTTCGGACTCGGCACGCCAGTCGCGCCAAACGGACTGGCGTCGAAAAAGCTGTTCAGACGCACGTACTGGCCGTAGAACATCATCCGGTTCATCCAGTCGTAGTCGAACGCCAGCGCCAGCGCGTGACGCACACGCACGTCCTTGAACATCGGCTTGCGCAGATTGATCAGGAATCCTTGCATCTGGGCCGGGCCATCCGGCACGTTGACCTGCTTGAGCAGATCATTCTTGAAGTTCTTGCCCACATATTTGCGGGCCCACTGGGTCGCGCTGTATTCGACCTTGACGTCCGCGTCGCCTGCCTTGAAGGCCTCTAGCTGCGTGTACTGGTCCAGATACAGCTTGAAACGGATGCGGTCGAAGCGGAACATGCCGCGCCGCGTCGGCAGGTCCGCCGCCCAATAGTGAGGATTCCGGACGTATTCGATGTCCTTGTCGTTCTTGCGCTGCGCGATCAGATACGCGCCGCTGGCGATCGGCGGCACGGTTGCGGTCTGGTCGAACGGCGGACGTTTGCCGTCGGCCGTCATGCCCCATTTCGGCGAGAACACCGGCAGATCGCCGGCAATCAGCGGCGCATCGCGCTCTGCCCGCCTGAAATCGAAGCGGATCGTCATCTTGTCGACCACCGTCGCGCTCTTGATGATCGAGAATTGCGCATTGAACAGCGGCGACGCTTGCGGACTCGTCAGCGTATCGAAAGAATATTTGACGTCGGCGGCCGTGATCGGGTCGCCATTCGAAAAGCGCGCGGCAGGGTTGATGTGGAAGGTCGCGGAAGTCAGATCCGGCGCCACCTCGACATCTTTCGCGATCAACGCGTATTCGGAGGCCAGTTCGTCCCAGCTACGCTGCATCAGCGTATCGAACATCAGATTCTGGATGTCCGGCGCAGGCGCGCCACGGACCAGAAACGGATTGAGCGAGTCGTAACTTTGCAGTTCGCTGTAGTTCTGGAAGCTCAGCGTGCCTTGATCGGGCGCGTTGGGATCCGCGTAGTCGAAATGCGTGAAATTGGCGGGATATTTGGGCTGGTCGTACTGGGCAAGCGAGGTGCTCGCCGCAGCGGGCGTGGCCGCCAGACTCATGGCACCCAGCAGCGCGGCGGCCAGCGCGGGAGCGATGCAGGTAACGGCCTGCCGGGTCACCACTGCGCCAGAGATCGTCCTTAGGGCGCGCGGCAACCGAAACTTCACAAGTCTCATCATCAGTATGCGTAGGTCGCGCGCGGGCTTGTGGCCGACACGCGGTTCGTCGGATCGACCAGGACGACGCCAATCGCCATCGGCCGGGTCACTTAAGGCGTCGCATGGCGCCTCGCATTACAGGTTAGCTTCGCGACAAGGAGCACAATACCCGCCTCCTCTCGCCTGCAACAATAACTGCTTTCTTCTCGCGCTGACCGGGTCCGGCGTGATTTACGACGGCCACGGCGACGTACGGAGAAGTCGACAGTGTGCTACTTACGAAAAAAAGTCGCTCCGGCGGCACAAAGAATGCCGGAGCGACCAATCGTCAACAGGCTTACAACTTCTTATTAGAACTTATACGTTGCGCCGATCTGACCGTAACGGCCGATGTAGTTATACAGCGACGTGTCGTAACCGGTCTGATAGAACGGGTAGTACGCGAAGTTCGGGTCGTACGGCGGCGCCTTGTTGAAAATGTTGTCGATGCCGGCATACAGGGTCCAGTGCTTGAAGCCCGTGTACGTTACCGTTGCGTTGAACACGCTCATCGAACCGATTTCCGTCGGGATACCCGGCGTGCCGAATTCCGAAGCCATCGTGCTGTTGGCGTACGGGCCCGTATAATCCCACGTCAAAGCCGTATTCCACTTGCGGTCAGGCGACTGCCAGCTGAGTGTCGTGTTGCCCTTCCAGCGCGGGAACGAACCACCGAACGACAGTGCCAGCGAGCTGTTGTTGCCAGCCGCATCGGTGTTGCCGCTTGCCAGACCCGGGGTCTGGAAGTGCCACACGTAGGCCCAGTCGGTCGACAGTGCAAACGTACCGAGCTTGGTCGGCAACGCCTGACGGAACGTTGCCTCGAAACCGTCCGTATGCAGGTACGAGAAGTTGACCAGTTGCGAGTTGACGTAGTCGATCACGCCCGAGTTCGGATCGCGGACCACGGTGGCCGGATTGTTCGCGTCAACCGTCGGTTGCAGCGGGGCAATCCCGATCACGTTCGTCACGTCGATCTTGTACCAGTCGAAACCGATGTCCGTGTTATGCACCGGCGACAACTCGAAACCGATGTTGTAGTTCTTCGTGTGCTCCGGTTGCAGATTCGGGTTACCGTGCATCAGTTCGGCAACGCTGACATCCTGACCCGATTGGGCGCTGTTCGGATCCGTATCGATCGCCGATTGGGAACCCAGTGACGCGCTACGCGAAGACTCGACCATCGTCGGCGCGCGGAAACCGCGGTTGAACGACGCGTAAGCCGTGAACGCCTGCAGCGGTTGATAGCGCAAAGCAAAGCGCGGCGAGAACGCACCACCAAACTGGTTGTAGTAGTCGTAACGGCCGGCCTGGCTGAACGTCAGGTTCTTGATGATAGGCACATCGATCTGGTAGTAGACCGCTGCCACGTTGCGGCTCGAGTCAGCCGATTGCAGCGGAATACCTGCGATAAGCGTCTGGCCCGTATCCGCACCGGTCGGGTTCGAGATGTATTCGCTTTGATGCTGGAACTGGGTACCGAAGCCCACGCCCACATCGCCTGTCGGCAGCGTGAACAGATTCGGCGTCGAAATCGTTGCGTCGACAACGTCGAGCTTCGAGATAGCCAGATATTCCGGGTTCGTGAACAGACCGTTCAGGCCGTTCGGCGTCTGCGACGGATCGGCGAAGTCATAGCCACCGGCCAGAACATTTTGATACGCCGCGGTGTTGATCGCGTTCGTGTCCGTGACTGCGACCACGCTCTGCGAGTGGCCATAACTGGTTGCCCAGTTCCAGCTACCCCACTTCGGCGTATCGAACGTACCCTTCACGCCAGTCGAAAACGCCCAGAAATTCGAGGTCGAATTGACATTGGTCGGCGCGTTCGGGAACACATAGTTGATCGGCGTGGCAACGCCGAACGGGTTGTACGGGTTGTTAGCCGCAACCGCGTTGTTCTGCGCCACGATGCCGGTGCCCGGCGAGTACGTCAGCGGCGATCCGAGACCGCTGAATTGCTGTACGTTCGTCGTGATAGAGCTCGTAGCGTAGCTGTCCCAAATGTCAGCGAACGCCTGAACGTTATCGTTGATCTTGAAATCGCCATGCAGCTTGACGTTCGCGCGCTCGCTTTGCGGAGCCAGCGAATCTGTGCTTGCCGTGTTGTACGCGCAAGCTGTGCCAGGCTGGAAGGCTGCCGTGAGCGAGTTGGCGGTCGAAATCGTCTTGCCGCCGGCGCAATTGCCCACTGCCACCGGGCCGTTAGGCGTTTGCCAGAAGGACGTTGCCTGGTTGTTGCCGATCCCGAAGATCTGGCTGGAGGTCGTGTCGCGCTCGGCGAGGTCGATACCGGCCGTGTGCTGATAGCTGGCGGCTGCCGTGAAGTTGTAGCCGTCCGAAGTCAGGTTGCCGAAGCCCCCGAGGATGTTGAACTTGTCCGTGCCTGCGCCGCCGTGTTGCGCGCCGCCGAGGCTACCGTCCAGTTGCAGACCCTGGAAGTCGTGCTTGGTGATGATGTTCACCACGCCTGCGATTGCGTCCGAACCGTACTGCGACACTGCGCCCGTCTTCACGATCTCGATACGATCGATCATGTTGAGCGGCAGCGAGTTCAGGTCGACGAACGAATCGGTAAAGTTCGTGTTCAGCGCGTAAGGCGCCACACGCTGACCGTCGATCAGCACCAGCGTGTACTTTTCGCTCAGGCCGCGCAGTGCGATACCCGCGCCGCCCGGTGCCGTGCTGTACGTGTAGTTATCGCCCCAGCTGCTGGCGGAGTTGGCCGAAGTCGTACGCAAGAAGTCCGACACCGTGGTCGCGCCACTTGCCTGAATATCCTTCTGCGTGACAGTCTGAACTGCCTGGAAGCCGGTCTTGTCCGACTGACGGATCAGCGAACCCGTCACTTCAAACGTCTTCAGCTGCTTGACGTTCTTCTCTGCCCCTGTTGTCGCGGCGCCCGAAGCAGCGTCCGGAGCCGCTGCACCTGCGGTCGCAGCAACCGGTGCTGCCGGTTGGCTTTGCGCGAAAGCCGGAGCGGCGATCGCGGTGGTCAGTGCTAGTTCGGCCCAGATTATTCTTCTGATGGCCAACGCCAATGCCCGTTGTTTCATTTTTCCCCTTCTCACTCGTCAGTAAGGCCACACCTGTTGTGCGAAGAGAGGTCTTGTGAACCTCCCTACTCGATTTGCAGCGACGTTTCGCTACGATTCGCCAAAGTTGCCCCGCGCTTACAACTCAACAAACCGCGCAACCATCGTCTAAACCATTGCAGCGAGATAGACAGGGGCACTTCAGCTTATTTAATTTCGGACTACTAAAACATTACAAATGAATTATAAAGCTTTCACGCGCACTTCAATCAGTGAGTCAATCCTGGCTTTTGGCTAAATTGACTCACGACTTAAGGAGGGCCATACGTTCGAATGCGGGTTAACCTGTAGTAGTACTTATGGAAATTTCCAGACCCTACGCTGCCGAAAATCAGAACGCTTCCCTAAAACAATCTTGGTGTTCCTACCCAGACGAGCACTGTTTCTTCGCCTGCGGTGTTAGCCCATGCATGCGGGACCGTTGACTCGTAGTGCGCGGTGTCACCAGCCTGCAACACGAACGTTGTACCTTCGAGTGTGAGAGCGATCTGCCCGCTCATCACGTATAAAAACTCTTCTCCTGCGTGCGTCGTCACTTCCGACGGCTGCTGGCCGGCTGGCATCTTCACCAGGATCGCTTCCAGCTTGCGGTCGGTCGACAGATTCGTCAGCCGGCCAAACAGATTCGCCGAATCGGCAAACCCAAAAAATCTCAGTTCGTCACCGCGACACACCGACTTGGCTTCCGTCGGCGTCTCCACGAAGTACTGCACCGTGACACCCAACGCCTGCGCAATGCCCACTAGCGACGTGATCGAAGGCGTGGCCTGCCCGCGTTCCACTTGCGATAGAAACGGCTTCGAGATGCCTGCCGCTTTTGCCGTTTCATCGAGCGTGCGTTTTAGTCGCTGCCGCAATGCGCGAATCTTGCTGCCCATTGCGAGTGCGGCTGATGCCTTCTTATCAAGTGGCGGAACCATAGCAAGACAGAATCCAGTAGTCAAAATTTGTTTGGTCTAAGCAAATTAAGTTTCATTGAAAGCGCGACGTGCCACGCAAAAAGCAGGTTAAGAATTTGGATTGACGCTCACCCCTGGTGAAAACCGGATAGAGCCAGGTAACCTGGGCGACGAGCAACTCATGCTGCGCCAAAAGAGGTTGAATGCACAACCAAAGTGCAAATGCATTCCCTTCCGGTGCGGAATGGTTGATTGGAGTGAAAACGAGGTGTGCGCAAGCTGCGAAAAAAGCTCACCTCTTTTAGTCGGGCGCTTTGATCCGCTTGATGGGTGTGGACGATATCAAGACAAAATCGTCCGTCAAACTTTTTTTGATGGGAACAGACAGTGTTTAGAGAGGTTCCTCCAATTTGTGGTGGAACTCCCGACACAGAAGCCAGTAAAAGTGGCTTTTAAGAACCAACATAAAAGCGGGCCGCAAGCAGGGAAAACACCGTGTCGCGAATCCGCGACACGGGCTTCGATCACGACCGCTCAGCCGTCATCCACGCGAGCCCTGACTGACGACACGTGCAGCTTCCGGCGCATTGACAGTGCGTTCGAGGACCGGCTGAAGCGCGGCGCCGGTATGGCTTTCGCGGACCCGCACGAGTCCTTCCGGATCCGCGGCCGCCACGATCGAACCACCGCCGACACCACCCTCCGGACCGAGGTCGATGATCCAGTCGGCTTCGGCAATCACATCGAGGTCGTGCTCGATGACCACCACGCTATGACCGCCGTCCGCGAGCCGATGCAGCACGCGAATCAGCCGCGCCACGTCCGCCATGTGCAGGCCGACTGTCGGCTCGTCGAGCACGTACAGCGTGTGCGGCGCCTTCTGACCGCGCCGCGTGACGTCGTCGCGCACCTTGCTCAACTCCGTGACGAGTTTGATGCGTTGCGCTTCGCCGCCCGAGAGCGTGGGTGACGGCTGCCCCAAGGTCAGATAGCCGAGCCCGACGTCTTTCATGAGTTGCAGCGGGTGCGCGATGTTGGTGATCGGCGCGAAAAACTCGACGGCTTCGTCTATCTCCATGGTCAGCACGTCGCCGATATTCTTGCCGCGCCACGTCACCGCCAGCGTCTCCGGGTTGAAGCGCTGGCCGTGACAGACATCGCACGGCACCTTGACGTCCGGCAAAAAGCTCATGCCGATGGTGCGCACGCCCTGGCCTTCACAGGCCGGGCAACGGCCGTCGCCCGTATTGAACGAGAAGCGCGAAGCCGTATAGCCGCGCGCGCGTGCTTCGAGCGTGCCGGCGAACAGCTTGCGGATCGCGTCCCACACACCTATATAGGTAGCCGGACACGAACGCGGCGTTTTGCCGATCGGCGTCTGGTCGACTTCAAGCACGCGGTCGATGCTTTCCCAGCCCGTGATCGCGTCGCAGCCTTGCCACGCGTGCGTGACGTTCAGTTGCGCCCGCGGCGCACTGCGAGCCAGCACACTGGAGCGGCGGTTGGCAGCCGGTTCGTCCTGCGCCGCCTTGCGGGCACGCCGCGTAGCCGGCGACGACAGCACCGAGCGCCCCACTGCGTCCAGCAGATTAGCCATCAGCACGTCGCGCGCAAGCGTCGACTTGCCCGAGCCGCTCACGCCCGTCACCGCCACGAGTCGCGCTAGCGGCAGCGCCACGGTGACATTGCGCAGGTTGTGCAGTTTGCCGCCGTGCACGGTCAGCCATTGTTCGGGCACCGCCGCCGCGCTTCGGGTCTTTGGCTTCACCGTGCGGCGCGGCTGCAAAGGATGCACGATCGGGTTGGCCAGGAACTGCCCGGTCACCGAATCCGCCTGGGCCGACAGATCCGCCACACTGCCCTGCGCGACCAGCGTGCCGCCGCGTTTGCCCGCGCCCGGTCCAATGTCGATGATGTGATCGGCGCGCCGGATGGTGTCCTCGTCGTGCTCGACCACCACCAGCGTATTGCCCTTCTCGCCAAGCTTGCGTAGCGCGTTCAGCAGAATCTGGTTGTCGCGCGGATGCAAGCCGATGGTGGGTTCGTCGAGCACATAACACACCCCCTGCAGATTGCTGCCCAGTTGCGCCGCGAGCCGGATGCGTTGCGCTTCGCCGCCTGACAGGCTCGGCGCCGCGCGATCGAGGCTCAGATAGCCGAGCCCCACTTCCTCGAGGAACTGCAGGCGACTGCCGATTTCGCTCACCACGTCGCGAGCGATCTCCGCGTCGCGGCCCGACAGTTCCAGCGCGTCGATCCAGCGGCGCGTGTCGCTCACCGTCCATTGCGCGACATCGACGATCGCTTGCGCGTCGAACGTCACGGCGCGCGCGGTCGGATTCAGACGCGTGCCGTGGCAATCCGCGCAGGGTTCGTCCACCACGCCTTCCGGTTCCTGCTCCTCCGACGGCAAGCTCTGTTCACGACCGCGGCCATCTTCCGCGATCACGGTGTCGTCGTAAGCGGCGCGCTGTTCGCGCGTGAGCGCGAGGCCGGTACCGACGCAGGTCGTACACCAGCCGTGCTTGCTGTTGTACGAGAACATCCGCGGGTCCAGTTCCGGATAGCTCGTACCACATACTGGACAGGCGCGTTTCGTGGACAGTACCTTGACCTCGCCGAGTTTCGCTGTGGCACGGCCACTCTTCAACGCGTTCTGCAAGCCGTCCAGCGGCGCGAGCAGATGCATCACACCCTTGCCCACTTCGAGCGCTTCATCGAGCAGGCGGCGCAATTCGGCTTCGTTCTCCGCCGACACCACGAGGTCCGCCACCGGCAGTTCGATGGTGTGTTCGCGGAACCGGTCGAGCTTCGGCCACGGATCGACCGGCACGAATTCGCCATCCACCCGCAGATGGGTATTGCCGCGCGCCTTCGCCCACTTGGCGAGGTCGGTATAGACACCCTTGCGGTTGACCACCAGCGGCGCCAGGAAACCGACATGCTCGCCCTTGTGGTCGCGCAGCAGTTGCGCGGCGATCGACTCGACGCTTTGCGCGGTCACCGGCGTGCCGTCGTGAATGCAATGCTGGAGCCCGAGCTTGACATACAGAAGACGCAGGAAGTGCCAGACTTCCGACGTGGTCGCCACGGTACTCTTGCGGCCGCCGCGTGACAGCCGCTGCTCGATCGCCACGGTCGGCGGAATGCCATACACCGCATCGACCTCAGGGCGCCCGGCCGGCTGCACGATCGAGCGCGCATAGGCATTCAACGATTCGAGGTAGCGGCGCTGGCCTTCATGGAACAGGATGTCGAACGCGAGCGTCGACTTGCCCGAACCGGACACACCGGTAATGACATTGAACTTGCCGTGCGGAATATCGACGTCGAGCGACTTCAGGTTGTGCTCACGCGCGTTGACGATGCGCACCACGTCCTCGCCTTCGACCGCACGCCGCGCCCGCGCCGCCGTCAGCGCCTTTTGCAGCGGCATGCCTTGCGCCGCGGGCTCGGCCGCCGCGCTCATGGCCTGATCGTATTGCAGCAGGGCCTGACCGGTGTACGACTCCTTGCAAGCTTTGACCTCTTCGGGCGTACCTGCGCACAGCACCCGGCCGCCGCCGTCGCCGCCTTCCGGCCCGAGGTCGATCAGCCAGTCCGCCGCGCGGATCACGTCGAGGTTGTGCTCGATGACGATCAGCGAATGTCCGCCCGCCAGCAGCTTGCCGAACGCCTGCATGAGCTTGGCGATATCGTCGAAATGCAGACCGGTGGTCGGCTCGTCGAACATGAAGAGCCGCGACGCGGGCGCCTGTTTCGCGCTGCGGGCCGTACTGGCCTGGGCCGTTTCCGCGAGAAAGCCCGCCAGCTTCAGGCGCTGGGCTTCGCCGCCCGACAAGGTCGGCACGGGCTGACCGAGTTTCACGTATTCGAGGCCCACGTCGACGATCGGCTTGAGCACGCGCACGACTTCCGCATCTGCCGCGAAGTACTGGGTCGCCTCGCTGACGGTCAGCTCGAGCACATCGGCAATGCTCAAGGCTCGCGCCGGCGTGCCGCGTTCGATCTTGACCTCCAGCAGCTCGGGCCGGTAGCGACGGCCGTCGCAATCCGGGCAACGCAAATAGACGTCGCTCAGGAACTGCATTTCGATGTGCTCGAAGCCGGAACCACCGCAGGTCGGGCAACGGCCGTCGCCCGAATTGAAGCTGAACATGCCGGGACCGTAACCGCGCTGCTGGGCGAGCGGCACCTTGGAAAACAGCTTGCGGATCTCGTCGAACGCGCCGACGTAACTGGCCGGATTCGAGCGCGCGGTCTTGCCGATCGGCGACTGGTCGACGAACACGACTTCATTCACCTGCTCCGCGCCGCCGAGACGCCGGAACGCGCCGGGTGATTCGGTGGCGACGCCGAGATGGCGCGCCAGCGCCGGATAGAGCACGTCCTGCACGAGCGTGGACTTGCCCGAACCCGACACGCCGGTGACGCAGACGAGCCGCTGCAGCGGAATCTCGACGGTCACGTCCTGCAGATTGTGTTCGCTCGCGCCTTCCAGCACGATGCGCGGCGTGTCCTTCTGCACCGGCCGGCTCGACCAGTGCGAGACGTCGGCCACATGGCGATGTCCGCCGAGATATTCGCCGGTGAGCGTGCCGGAGGAACGGATGTCATCCGGCACGCCGTCATAGATGATCGTGCCGCCACGCTCGCCGGGGCCGGGGCCCATGTCGATCAGGCGATCCGCCGCCAGCATCACCGATGGATCGTGCTCCACCACCACCAGCGTGTTACCTGCATCGCGCAGGCGATGCATCGCTTCGACGATCCGGTTGAGGTCGCGTGGATGCAGTCCGATGCTCGGCTCGTCGAGCACGAACAGTGTCTTGGTGAGCGAAGTGCCGAGCGCCGTGGTGAGGTTGATCCGCTGAACCTCACCGCCCGACAACGTGCGGCTCTGCCGGTCCAGCGTCAGATACCCGAGCCCGACGTCGCACAGATACTTCAGGCGCGTGCGCACCTCGGCCAGCAGCAGCTTCAACGCATCGTCGAGCAGCGCGCTCGGCAGACTGAGGTCGTCGAAGAAGCGCCGGATGCGCTCGATCGGCAGCAGCATCAGATCGTGCACCGTCAGGCCCGCCAGCGCTTCGAGCTGCGCGCGGTTCCAGTCCACGCCGCGCGGCATGAAGCGTGAGGCCGGCTCCAGCACCGCATCCGCATTGGACTTCGTGCCAAGGCGCCACAGCAGCGATTCGGTCTTCAGACGCGCGCCGCCACAGGTCTCGCACGGCGTGTAGCTGCGGTACTTCGACAGCAGCACGCGAATGTGCATCTTGTACGCTTTCGATTCGAGGTATTCGAAGAAGCGCTTCACGCCGTACCAGTGGTTCTGCCATTTGCCGTCCCAATCAGGCGAGCCGTTGATGACCCAGTCGCGCTGCGCCTGCGTCAATTCGGACCACGCCGTATCGCGCGGAATGCCGGCCTTCGCCGCATAGCGCATCAGGTCGTCCTGGCATTCCTTCCAGGCCGGCGTCTGCATGGGTTTGATGGCACCGTCGCGCAGGCTCTTGCGCCCGTCCGGAATCACGAGGCCAAGGTCGACCCCGATGACGCGCCCAAAGCCGCGGCAGACCTCGCACGCACCATAGGCCGAGTTGAACGAGAACAGCGCGGGTTGCGGATCGGCGTAGCGCAGGTCGCTGTCCGGATTGTGCAAGCCGGTGGAGAAACGCCAGATCTGCGGCTCGGCCGACTCTTCCGGCGCTTGCGGCAGCACGTACACATTGACGCGGCCAGCGCCGCGCTTCAAGGACGCCTCGATGGCTTCCACCACGCGCCCTTTCTCGACCGCGCTCAGGCGGAACCGGTCGGCCACCACGTCGAGCAGCTTGCGCGGGCCGGTGGGCGACTGCACCTCGCGTTGCGCCTGCACGCGCGTGTAGCCGCTCGCGGACAGCCATTGTGCGACCTCTTCTTCCGTGGCGGATTCGGGCAGTTCAACCGGAAACGTGACCACGAAACGCGGATCGTCCTGCACGGTGCGCGCCACCAGATCGGCGTAGATCGTCTCCGGCGAGTCGTGCCGCACGGCCTGCGCCGTCTTCCGGTCGAACAGTTCGGCCGCGCGCGCGTAGAGCAGCTTCAGATGATCGTTGAGTTCGGTCATCGTGCCGACCGTGGAGCGCGAGCTGCGCACCGGATTGGTCTGGTCGATCGCGATAGCCGGCGGCACGCCGTCGACGCGGTCCACCTGCGGGCGGTCCATGCGGTCGAGAAACTGCCGTGCGTAGGCGCTGAAGGTTTCGACGTAGCGCCGCTGCCCTTCCGCGTAAAGCGTGTCGAACACCAGGCTGGATTTACCGGACCCCGACGGGCCGGTGACGACCGTCATCTCACCTGTGTGCAGGTCGAGATCGAGATTCTTGAGGTTGTGCTGACGTGCTCCGCGAATGCGGATTTTTCCTGTAGATGACAATTTGCCCGACCGTCTGAATGAGTTGGCTCCATCTTACGGCCACTTTGCGACCGCACGGATTCACCGCGCCCGACGATACGGATCAATCGCCGCAGGGCGGATTTGAAGCCAACACTATACTGTATATTTATACAGTTTTCCATCGACGTGGCGCGCGTGGATGAATGGCCAGGCGCAAGCGGCGCGCCTCGCTGAGCAATCAAGGTTGGACGGCGCGGCAGCCTGGAGAAAGCGTCGAAGCCTGCGAAGTTCTGCAGGATCGACGACATCCTCGATCTGTTCAAGGGGGAAGTCGACGCGGATCTCATCGGCCGAGCGAAACAGATCAAACGCTACCGGGACTGGATTGCGCATCGAAATCCAAAACGCGCAACGCCGATGGAGGCAACCCCTGAAGCAGCCTTCGCCGTTCTGACGGCGGTGATCGATCAAATACGTGCCGCGCACGCTCCGGCGCTGGAGGAATCCTGAGATTGATGCTTCCCCGGCGACGGCACGAGTTGCCATCTCATCCACTGCAAACAATTCGCGTCTTCGCGCCCGGCCCATTCGTACACGGACGCCCCCCCACTAAAACGCCTGCACCCGCGCGGCCCGCGCTATCGCCGATTTTTTCCGCTCCAGCGTCGTGATGCAGATCAGCGAAATCGCGGCGAGCACGCTGTAGAAAACCGCCAACGGCCACCATTGGCCCGGATACCGATGCGCCAGAACGGTCCCGATCAACGGCGTCAGACCGCCCGCCAGCGCCGCGCACAATTGATACGACAGCGAAATCGCCGAGTAGCGCACCCGCACCGCAAATGCGTTCGCCATGAAGCCGGCCATGACCGCGTATGAACTGGACATGCACATGACGGCCAGCGCAATGCCGATCACGATCGCCACCGGGCGCCCGCTCGAAACCAGCGCGAACATCGGATAAGGCGAAAGCATCGCAAGCGCAGCCGCGCTCTTCAGAAAGCGTCCGGTGCCCAGACGCTGCGCGAACCATCCTGCTGCGAGCTGCGTGCCAAGCTGGATGAAGGCCACCACGAACAGGCAATCGAGGATCAGCGCCCGGTCCAGACCCAGCGTCTGCGTGGTGTAGTTCAGCATGAACGTGTTGACGAACCACGCACCCGCCACGCCGATCACGTTGGCGCCGAGACACAGCAGCAGCGTGCGCCACGCGTCGCGCACCACTTCGGCGGCCGGTAATACCGCGACCCGGCGCCGTTCCTTGAGCGCCGCAAACTCCGGCGATTCTTCGACGCCCACGCGAATCAGCAGGCCGACGATCAGGAGCACCGCGCTGGCAAGAAACGGCAGCCGCCAGCCCCAGCTCATGAAGGCGAGCTTGTCCATCGAGGCGACCGCGCGAAACGCGATCAGCGACAGGATCAAGCCGGCCGGGCTGCCGAGTTGCGCAAACGACGCGAAAAACGTGCGCCGGCCTTGCGGTGCATGCTCGCTCGCCATCAGTACGGCGCCGCCCCACTCGCCGCCGATCGCGATGCCTTGCGCCACCCGCAGCAACACGAGCAACACCGGCGCCAGCACGCCCGCACTCGCGTAGGTCGGCAAAAAGCCGATCCCCACCGTGCCGACACCCATGATGGCCAGGGTCGCCACGAGTGCCTTCTTGCGGCCGATGCGGTCGCCCAGGTGGCCGAACAGCAAGCCGCCGAACGGCCGCGCGAAAAAGCCCACCGCGAAGGTGCCGAACGAGGCCAGCGTGCTGAAAAACGGCTCGCTGCCGGGGAAAAACAGCTTGCCGAAAATCAGCGCGGACGCCGTCGCATAGATGTAGAAGTCGTACCACTCGATCGTGGTGCCGACGAAAGCCGCGGCCGCGGCGCGCGCCGGTTGCCGCGCCGATGGTGCGTCATGGGGCTGATGGGTCATGTCTGTCTCCGTGATCGTTATGGGGTACTGCACTTCGTCCTATGGCCTCGCCGGCTTCGGCGGCTCCGGCGTCCTTGATGCACGCGGCGCGGCCTCGGGCTGCCGTCGCCTTCTTGCATGCAATTTCCGCTCGCCGCGCCGCGGTTTCACTCCTTCAGGACGCCGGCTTCGAACAGGCGCTGCTGGGTGGCCGTGTCGATCCCCAGCGTGTCCAGCACCGCGCGCGTATCGCCGCCAAGCGACGGCGGCGCGCTGCGATAGGTGGCCGGCGTGCGCGACAGTTTGATCGGCGTGGCCGTGCCCCGATACGCACCGATCTCGACCACCATCTGCCGATGCACCGTATGCGGATGACGCGCCACCACATCCACCGTCTGCACTGGCCCACACGGCACGCCCGCCCGCATCAGGGCGCGCGCGAGCGGCTCGCACTCGTGCGTCGCCAGCAGCACTTCGAGCAAGGCTTTCAGCTCGGCGCGATGCGCACACCGGCTGCGGTTGTCGACGAAGCGCGGATCGTCCGCGAGATCCGCCGCGCCGAGATGCCCACATAGGCGGGCAAACTGCCGGTCGTTGCCCACCGCGAGGAAGATCGGCGCGGTTGCGGTGCGATAGCTGTCGTAAGGGGTGATGTTCGGGTGGGCGTTGCCGCTACGTTTTGGCGTCTGCCCCGAGCCGAAATAGTTCGGCAGATGCGGATGCAGCAGCGACACGCCGCAGTCGTAAAGCGCGATATCGATCGACTGGCCGCGGCCGCTCGTCGTGCGCTCCGCCAGCGCGAGCAGAATGCCGGCGAGCGCATTCAGACCCGTGACCATATCGACGATCGGCAGCCCAATGCGGGTCGCTTCGCCCTTGTGGTCGCCGTTCACGCTCATCAGACCCGCCATGGCCTGGATCACCGCGTCGTAGCCCGGCAGGCCGCCGAGCGGACCGTCCGCGCCAAAACCGGAAACCGCGCAGTGGATCAGCTTCGGGAAACGCCCGCGCAGATCGCGCTCGTAATCCATACCCCAGCGCGCCAGCGTGCCCGGCTTGAAGTTTTCGACCAGCACGTCCGCGTCTTCGAGCAGCTTCCAGAGAATGGCGCGGCCCTCCTCGCATGACAGATCGACCGCGATGCCCTGCTTGTTGCGGTTGACGCCGGCAAAGTACCAGGCGGTGTCGCCGAAAAACGGCGGCCCCCAGCCGCGGGTTTCGTCGCCGCCTGGCGGTTCGAGCTTGATGACGTGCGCGCCGTGATCCGCGAGTGCCTGGGTGCAGTAAGGACCGCCGAGCACGCGGCTCAGATCGATCACCTTGATGCCTTGCAGTGCGCCGGCGGTGGCGGTGGCTGCGGTGGCTGCGGTGGTGGCAGTGGTGGCGGCAGTGGCAGTGGCAGTGGCAGTGGCAGTGGCAGTGGCGGCGCCGCCGTCACTGGCGGTGGTGCCAGCGGTGGCGGGCTGCATGCACTCACCGTTACTGCGCGCCGTCAGTTTATGGGCAGGAATCGCGTGAAGGCTGCTCATTGCGCGCTCCCGTCCGGCAGCAATTGCGTGGCCTGCAGCAGGCTGATTTCACGCCCCTTGACCAGCGCGTCGAGGATGCCGGCTTCATCGCGCGACACTTCGAACGCGAGCGGATCAATCGGCAACAGCTTGTGCCGCAGCACCAGATGACTCAGCGCGAGACGCCGGTAGTCCGGTTCGAGACGCATGCCTTCGCACGCCATCAAGACCGCCGTCGTGGCGTGATAGAGCGCCGAGCCCGCTTGCCTGACCTGCTCGTCCTGTCCAGAGTCCGCCACGCTCATGAGCGCCTTGCAGGCGCGTGTCAAGGTGGCACGCAGAAGCGCCAGGCTTGCCTCGGGCAAACCGGCCGCGCCGAGCAGATCCTGCAGATACGTGCGCAGCGGTTCGAGCGCGGCGTCACGCTTGGCCGCCCGCGCGATATCCAGCGCCACGATATTGCTGGTGCCTTCCCAGATCGAGCCGAGATGGGCGTCGCGCACGAGCCGCGCGTCGCTCCATTCTTCGATATAGCCCGTGCCGCCGCGCACTTCCATCGCATCGCCGGTCACGCGACGGGCGTCGCGGCAGGCGCGGAACTTGATCAGCGGCGTAAGGATGCGCACGCACTTCGCGGCTTGCTGGTCGCCGCTATCGGCCTGGGCGAGCAGCAGCGCGATCTGCATGAACATCGAGCGCGCCTGTTCGGCCGGCAGCAGCATCTTCAGCAACTGACGCTGCATCAGCGGCATATCGATCAGCTTGCGGCCGAACGCTTCACGATGACGCGCAATGTGCAGCGCCTCCGTCACGGCGCGCCGCATCAGGCCCGCGGCCCGCACGCCATTCGACAGGCGCGACATGTTGATCATGTCGGCCATCTGATGAAAGCCGCGACCCACCTCGCCGATCAGGTACGCCTCGGCGCCTTCCAGCACGATTTCACCGCTCGCCATCGAGCGGCTGCCGAGCTTGTCCTTGAGCCGGACGATGCGATAGCGGTTGCGCGTGCCGTCCGGCAAGGTTTTCGGCAGCAGGAACAACGCGAGGCCATGAATGCCTGCCGGTGCGCCGTCCGCATGCGCCAGCACCATGGCAAGATCGGCATCGGGATTCGAGCAGAACCATTTGTCGCCGTGGAGACGCCAGCTCATTGCGCCATTCGCCGCGATTTCCGGGCACGCCCGCGTTTCGATCCGCGCCACGTCGGAGCCGGCCGCCTGCTCGGTCATGAACATCGCGCCCTGGAATAGCGTGTCGAAATCGCGTGACGCCAGTCGCGGCAGGAACCGGGCAACGAGTTCCGGCGCGCCGAATTTGCGCAGCGTGCGCGTGAGCGAATCGGTCATGCTGACGGGACAGCACAGGCCGAATTCCGCCTGCACGAAGAGGAACGTCAGCGCGTATTTCACCAGCGGCGGTGGCGTCCGCCCAATGTGGCTCATCGACGCCAGCCCGAGCTCTGCATAAGCGACGCGTTCCAGCGCAACGTAGTCCGGATGTTTGTCGATGCTCTGCAACGCTTCGCCGCGTCGCGTGCGGTGGCGCAATTGCGGCGGGTTCTTGTCGGCGCTGAGGGCCAACTCGTCCAGTTCGCCGGACGCGCGTTGACCGAGCCACGCGAACTCCGCTTCCATCTGGCGATACAGCGAATCGCCGAGATACAGCTTCAGCAAAGCGGCCAGATCCGGATCGCTGCTGAAAAAATTGATGCCGCGGCTATCGGGGATATTGGACGAGCCGAAGATCGGCTCATGGGCGAGTTGGTTCACGGGGTTGTCTCCTGCATGTCAGTGCTGCCTACGAGTTGTGTCAGTCACCGTTGAAGCAGGATAGGAGCGCGATCGATAATCGTCTAATACAGGATTTGTCCGGTACGATAGACGGCACTTATCGTCAAGCACAGCCGGAGACGCCCGTGGACCTCAAACAGCTGCGTTACTTCGTCGCCGTGGCGGAAGAGCTGCATTTCGGCCGGGCCGCCAAGCGTCTGTTCATTTCGCAGCCGGCCTTGAGCTTCGACATCCGCAAATTCGAAGACGAACTCGGCGTGCAATTGCTGGCGCGCACCAACAAGACGGTGGCGCTCACCAATGCCGGCCAGGTGCTGCTCGACGAAGCGCGCCGTCTGTTGCTGCAGGCGAACGAAGCGCAGCGCATTACGGTGCGCTCGGCTCACGGGCTGGCCGGGCGTCTGCGTATCGGCTTCGTCAATTCGATGCTGTATCGCGGCCTGCCCGATGCGGTGAGACGCTTCGAGACCGATCATCCGAGCGTGGAAATCGTGCTGAAGGAAATGAACACCAGCGAGCAGGTGCAGGCCATTCAACGCCTGCAGATCGACATGGGCTGTGCGCATTGGGGCAATTTCCCGGCCGACGTGCTGTCGACGCGGGTGTTTTCCGAGCCGTTTCTATGCTGTCTGCCCGTGCATCATCCGCTCGCGAAGCGCAAGAAAATCGATCTGCGCCTGCTGGCGCAGGAGCCGTTTATTCTGTTTCCGCGCACGGTGTCGCCGCACTATCACGATCTGATCATCGCGCAATGCGTGGGCGCGGGATTCAGTCCGCTCATCCGCCACGAGGCCCGGCTGTGGCAGACGGTGGTGACGATGGTCGAATTCGGCATGGGCGTGGCGCTGGTGCCGCATACGCTGCGGCAGATGCATGACAAGCGCGTGTGTTACCTGCCTCTGCTTGGCAAGACGCTCGAATCGGAAGTGTTGCTGTTGCGGCGGGCCGGTGAAGCGGAACCGGTGGCGGAGCGTTTCGGCGAGTATTTGCGGGAAGCGGCGCGCGTGGCGCGGTTCGCGTAGGGCGTCAAATGATTCGCAGATGACACACCCAGGCTTGGGCCAGCGTGCCGCCGTCTGCTAGCCGATTATGCCTAGAGCGGGTCGTCCAGATGCGCGCCATCCTCCTGCGCCGGCTGCCCCGTCACCACCGCCCGCTTGCGCCGCACGTCGTAAGCGGTCAGCAGACCATGCGCCACCATGTCGAGCGCGGGCTTCACAAGCCCGTTCTTGTCGGTCCAGACCTTCGGCGTGAGCGTGCCGCTCAGGGCGACGTTATCCGCGTCGCTCAATGCCAGCAAGCCAGTCTGCACATCGTCGTCGAAAGCGATCACATTGACGAACAACGTATCGCCGTCGCCGGTGGTGGCCCGCACCTTGCAGGTCACATAACGCTTGCCGTTCTGCCCCGTGCGGATCTGCGCCTCGCCGTAGAGCCGCCCGCCTACCAGTCCATCGATCATCTCGTCCGCTCCGTTTGATTCGGCACGCGCGGCATCGGCGCCGCGCGAAAGCCGTATGATCCCACGAGCGGACGCGCAAGCCGCGTTAAAACGCGCTCTTGACGACACCGCCATCGGCGCGCAACGCCGCGCCGGTTGTCGCCGAGGACAGCGGACTCGCCACAAAGGCGACGAGCGACGCAATCTCCTCGGTCGATTCGAAGCGCTTGATGAGCGACGTGGGCCGCACATGCTCGAAGAATTCCCGCTCGACCTGTTCGGCCGATTTGCCGTCGGCCTTCGCCAGACTGTCAACGAAGTCGACCACGCCGCGCGATTTCGTCGGACCCGGCAACACGCTATTGACGGTGATTCCCGTACCCGCGACCGACTCGGCAATCCCACGCGCCACCGCGATCTGCGCGCTCTTCGACACGCCGTAATGGACCATTTCCGCCGGAATCTGCAGACCGCTTTCGCTGGAGATGAAGATAATGCGCCCCCAGTTGGCACGCTTCATGGAAGGCAGAAAGAGGCGCGCAAGCCGCACGCCGCTCAGCACGTTGACATCGAAAAAGCGCAGCCAGTCTTCGTCCGGAATCGCTTCGAACGGCTTCGGCTCGAAAATACCCAGATTGTTGACAAGAATCGCCACATCCGGATGGCGTCGCGCGAGTTCGTTCGCCGCCGCGGCCTGGCTCAGATCGCCCGCGAAACCCAGCGCGTCTGCGCCGGTTGACGCCTTCAGCTGGGCGACGGCCGCGTCCACGGCCTGTTGCGTCCGGCCATTGACGATCACACGCGCACCTTCCTGCGCGAGCGTCGTGGCAATCGCGAGGCCGATGCCCGCCGTGCTGCCGCTCACCAGCGCCAGCTTGTCTTTCAGTTGCAGATCCATGCTCTTTCCTCTCTCGGTTAGCCGCGGCTTTCACCGCGGATGAACGACGCGCACGACAGGGGCACGATGCGCGCGCGGCGCGTGACGGAATCAGCGAACCTCGAATTTATAACAGGCTGACACTCAACGCGCGGCGCTCGTGTCCGCCGCTTCGAGAATGTCCCGCAGCCAGTTCGCAAACACACGCACTCGCGACGACAATTGGCGGCTCTGCGGATACAGCACGGAAACCGGCATCGGCGGCGGCGGGAAGTCCTGCAAGATCGTTTTCAGGCGCCCGGCCTTCAGCTCCTCCGCGACCCGGTAGCGTGGCACCTGCACCATCCCCAGTCCGGCTACCGCCGCGCCGGTGTAGAGATCCGTACCGGATACCGAGACCACCGCCGCGAGATTCATCGCGCTCAACCGGCCGTCGACGGCGAATTCGAGCGGCACGGCTTTGCCCGTCGCACTCGACAGGTAATTGACCGCGCGATGCGTCGACAACGCCGCCAGATCGGCCGGCTCGCCATAGCGCGCCAGATATTCCGGGCTCGCAACCGTCACCTGTTCGAGTTCCGCGACGCGCCGCCCGACCATCGAGGAATCCTGCAAGCTCCCCGCCCGCAGCACGCAATCGACGCCCTCCCGGACCAGGTCGACCAGCCGGTCGTCCTCGCCAAGCTGCAGTTCGATCTGCGGAAACTGCGCAAGAAACGCCGGCAACGCCGGCACCACGAAATGGCGCGCCAGCGTGCCTTGCAGATTGGCCCGCAGCAAACCCTTGGGCGCCGTGTTGCTGAACGACGCCTCAGCCTCCTCCAGATCGGCGATCAGGCGCACGCAGCGGCGATAGTAGGCCTCGCCGTCGTGTGTCAGCCGGACCGTGCGCGTGGTGCGCTCGAGCAGCCGCGTGCCGAGCCGCTGTTCCATGCGCTTCAACAGATTGGTCACGGTCGCGCGCGGGATCTGCAGATCGTCCGACGCCTGGGTAAAGCTCTGGCGCTCGGCGATGCGCACAAAGACCCGCATTTCCTCGAAGCGATCCATCGACGCAGCTCCCGGCCATTATTAAAGTGAATGGAACGATGATACCAAGCTGCGAGTAATTATCTTTAAAACGGAATGATCCATGATTCGTCTCACAGACCCGCCGCGCTGAATCACGAAGCAGGATCGCCGCGCCTGGGACCTCCGCACACCCTACCGTTTAAGGAAACAGGATCATGAACCATGCAAACCCCACCCGGGTCGCCATCGTCACTGGCGCTTCGCGCGGCATCGGCGCGGCTGTCGCGCGGCGGCTCGCCAGCGACGGCTTCGCGGTGGTCGTCAATTACGCCTCCAGTTCGAAAGAAGCCGACGCGCTGGTCGCCGAGTTGCAGGCAACCGGCACCCGTGCGATCGCGGTGAAAGCCGACGTTTCCAGAGCCCACGACGTGCGCCAGATGTTCGAGGCCTGCGAGCAGCAGCTCGGCAAGGTCGACGTGCTCGTGAACAATGCAGGCGTGCTGAAGACCGTGCCGCTCGCGGACACCACCGACGCCCTGTTCGACCAGACCGTCGACATCAACCTGCGCGGCACCTTCAACACGCTGCGCGAGGCGGCGGCGCGCCTGAACGACGGTGGCCGCATCGTCAATTTTTCGAGCACGACGCTGGCGCTGAACATGCCGGGCTACGCGGTCTACAACGCCACCAAAGCCGCCGTCGAAGCGTTCACCCATGTGTTCGCCAAGGAACTGCGCGGCCGCAACATCACCGTGAATGCGGTGGCGCCCGGTCCGATCGCGACTTCGTTGTTCCTCGACGGCAAGACCGAAGAGCAGATCCAGACCTTCGCGAAGATGCCGCCGCTGCAACGGCTCGGCCAGCCGGACGATATCGCCGCAGTCGTGTCGTTCCTCGCCGGTCCCGACGCGGCCTGGGTCAACGGTCAGATCCTGCGCGCTAACGGCGGGATCGCCTGATGTCGTAGAGGCATGCGTGCTAAAGCGCTCGCGAAGCCAGGGTGAGCGTGCCATCATGGGAGCCGAAGCAGCGCGGGCGTCCGCTCGCCGCTCAACCCACCCGAGGCACTGGAGTTGTCCATGACCGAACGCGAGACGCTGCATCCGTTGCGCCCCATGCTGAAGAACTTTGTGTGGGAGCATGGCCGGATCGGCACGCGCTATCTCGACTGCAGCAATGGCGAAGTCAAATTCGACGACGGCAAGAAGTCGCGCTTCGCCGCTGAAAAGTACCTTTACGTGCCGCTCGGAAAAGAAGCGGTCGACGACCCCAAGGTCGAAGGCCCTGCAATCCGCGAGGCCGCACTGGACCGGTTTCTGCACGCGGCGCAACTGGGCAAACCGGAGGAAGCGGGCTCGGCTGCGGATGTACAGCGCGCGGCGCAAGACTGCATGGAACTGGCTGTTTTCAGCGCCTATCAGCACGACGCGCACGAGGCGCAAGCCCGCTATGCGCAAGAGGCGATGTTCGACGACGAGATCCGCGCCGCGGTCGTCGAGGATATCCGGCGCATGTATGCAGGCATGCGCGAACATCTGGCGCTGTATGACTTCACGGTTCTTTATGGCCTGCCCGCTCCGCTGCTGTTCAGCGATATGCCCTTCGTCGACTGGCGCGTGCGCGTGAAGCCCGCGTTGCCGCTCGTCTCGCTGCCGCTTGGACCGTACGCTTTGCTGGTCGGCACGCCGTCAGGCAGAACCAGCCGCGTCGCGCCCGTGGCGTGGAAAACGGCCGTGTCGATGGGTTCGCTAAAGGACCATAACCGCTTACAGGTCGAACGCGCACGACTATGGCTGGTAGCCACCTCCGACGATCAGCTGGTGGCGCTACAGGCGCGTTTTCGGCCGCCCGAAGCTGACGCCGGTTCGTCACCCACTGCGAAGCAGTAGCGCAACGCCTGATACGGCGGGCGTACTGTGAAGCCGTTGCCCGCGTGCCTGACGATAAAACACAAGAATTCCTGATCGCCCTGCTCGCGTATGCCGACGTAAAAGCCGCGTAGCGCCGGCTGCGCCGCCAGCCGGTCAGCAAGCCAGTTCATCCCTTACGCGTCTGCGCGCGGATCACCAGTTCCGCGAAACCGGTGCGCGCATCGTGCTCGCGCGAGAAACGATGTTCGGGCAATAGCGCCAGCAAGATCTCCGCCGTGGTGCGGACGACGCAGCCGCGCGCCACGTGTCCACCGAACACCTGGCCGCGCGCATCGGCGACGGACATGTGCAGGTGCGCGCCATCCGGCGAGATCGATCCAGCGAGCGTGAGAATCTCCAGGTCGCCGTGTAATCCGGTCGGCTCATCGATACCTGCGAATCGCAATTGCGCGCCATGCAGACTGCCGATACCCTGCAACACGAAGGCCGCCGTCACGTCGAGTTCGCGTAGCGCGTCTTCGAGCGCACCGCGCAGGTCGTCGCCAGGCGACAGTCGCACAGGACAGGTTTGCATGGCTCGACTCCAGGTTGGCGGCCTGCACGGCGCAGGCTGCTTCGAGGAGCGTGCGAGTGTGCAGGCTTAGGGTTTCGTCTTCCGGATACGTGTTGCGGCCACTCAATTGCACTTGATTGCACTTGAGCAGGCGAGCGTCTATCTTACGGATTATCCGGCGCATCGCGCGGTGCGCCGCAGCATCGCAGGGAGTCCATCATGATCACGCTGTATTCGTATCCGGGTTTGTATGGGCTCGAAGACAACAACCCGTACGGCCAGAAGGTATTCGCTTTCCTGCGACTCTGCGGCCTGCCCTTCGAACATCGGCATATTCTCGATGCGAAAGCGGCGCCGCGCGCCCAGCTGCCGTATCTCGTTGACGATACAACGATGATCGGCGACAGCGATGCGATCATCGCGCATCTGAAGCGGAAATACGCCACGCCCATCGACGACGCGCTTACGCATCCGCAACGCGATCTCGATCTGCTCATCCGCCGCACGCTCGACGATCTGTACTGGGTGATGTCGTATTCGCGCTGGGCCGATCCGCGTTTCTGGCCCGCGTTCAAGAATGCCATTCTGACCACCCATCCGGACGTGACCGCAGAGGCGCTCGAGGGTGCGCAAAAATACAACTTCGAGCGCTATCACTATCAGGGCATTGGTCGTTATCAGGCAGACGAGGTCTATGCACGCGGCGTGGCGGATCTGCAGGTGTTGTCGAATCTGATCGACGACGACAGCTTCCTGTTCGGTACCCAACCGGCCAGCACCGACGCAGGCGTGTATGGCTTCATCGCCAATATTTATTTCTACGACATCGATACACCGCTCAAGCAGTTCGTCCTGTCACGGGAGAACCTGGTGCGGCATTGCAAGGCGATGCGAAGCGCGGTGAACGGGGCGGCGGTGGCTTGACTGAACGCAGTGGGAATCGCCACTCGCGCAAACAGCGTGGCGCGCTTCACTTAACCCACGGCTTTCACACAGCGTGCATGAAGCTCGCAGGTAGCCGCCCTTCGCCTTAACTGCAGTGCGGACTTTCACCGCCAGCCGATTTTGTTAAGGTAATCTCGCGCGATCAAGATTCGCTGCCACGGTGCTGCGGCAAAGACAGCCGGCCGGACGCCTATCGCGTGGCGCTTCCGCGTTTACATTTCAACAAAAACATCCCTATGCGACGACGCAGTTTTTTCGCTTCACTTGGTCTGCTAGCCTCCGCACTTTCCACACGCCATGCGTCCGCCGTGCCTTCGAGCACGACGCATATCGACGCCCCTTCCGCGGCCCCTGACCCCGCCAGCGCCGTGCGCACCAGCCGTCACTATCTGGAACGGATTACCGCGCTCGACCGGCACGGTCCGGAACTGCGCAGCATCATCGAACTCAATCCGGATGCCTTGCAGATTGCCGCCGCGCTCGACGCCGAGCGCGCGGCCGGCAGCTCGCGCGGTCCGCTGCATGGCGTGCCGGTGGTGGTCAAGGACAACATCGCCACCGGCGACCGGATGGCAACGACGGCGGGCTCACTCGCGCTCGACGGCGTGCGTGCCAGCCGCGACGCGCATGTGATCGAACGCCTGCGCGCGGCAGGCGGCGTGATTCTCGGCAAGACCAATCTCAGCGAGTGGGCCAACATCCGCTCCCCACGTTCGACGAGCGGCTGGAGCGGGCGCGGTGGCCTGTCACGCAATCCGTATGCCCTGGACCGGTCCACGAGCGGCTCCAGTTCGGGCTCGGCGGCCGCTGTCGCAGCGAACCTCACACGCCTCGCGATCGGCACCGAGACCGATGGATCGATCGTGTCGCCGTCCTCGATGATGGGTGTCGTCGGGCTGAAACCCACAGTCGGGCGCATCAGCCGCGACGGCATCATCCCGATCTCGCACACCCAGGATACGCCCGGGCCGATCGCCCGCACCGTCGGCGACGCCGCCCTGCTGCTGGCCGCGCTGGCCGGCCCGGACCCGCGCGATCCGGCGACCCTCGGCGCGCCTGCGCCTGATAACTATCTGGCCGCGCTGGACAAGAATGCCTTGCGCGGCGCGCGCATCGGCGTGGCCCGCGAATTCTTCACCGGCCACGATGAAATCGACCAACGTATCGAGTACGCCCTCGCCAAACTGGTGCTGCTGGGCGCCGAACTGGTCGATCCGATCAATCTGCCCAAGGTCGGCTACGAAAACGAAGAACAGGCCGTGCTGCTGCACGAGTTCAAGCACGATCTGCCGCTCTGGCTCGCGACGTTTGCGCCGCACGCGCCCATTCGCACGCTCGCCGATCTGATCGCATTCAACGACACGCATCGTGAACGCGAGATGCCGTACTTCGGCCAGGAGTTGCTGATCCAGGCGCAAGCGTTGGGCGGCCTGGACAGCGACGTCTATGTGCAGGCGCTGGCCGCCTGCCGGAAAGGTTCGCGCGACGAAGGCATCGACCGCGCGCTTCGCGAGCACCGGCTGGACGCGATTGTCGCGCCGACCGGCGGCACCACCTGGCTCACCGATTTCATCAATGGCGACAGCGGCGGCGATGGCTTCTCCACGCCCGCAGCGGTGGCCGGCTATCCGCACCTGACGGTGCCAGCCGGCCTGGTGCGCGGTCTGCCGATCGGCTTGTCGTTCGTTGGCCCGGCATGGAGCGAAGCGCGCTTGCTGGCGCTCGGCTACGCGTTCGAGCAGGCCACCCAATGGCGCGAGGAACCGCAGTTCATCAAGCAGTCGAGCATTCCGCCCATCCGGGTTTGATCCGCTGGCAGGCCCGCTCGCGCACCCGCAGCGGGCCTGACTTCAAAGCTGTCCATCGAGCAGCGCGGCCAGCTTCTCCATGAGCTTTTCTTTCGGCGAGCGGCGCAACCAGTCATCCAACGTGATCTGCTCGGACTTCGCGAGGTCCTCGGCGAAAATCGCCGTCTGCTGCCTTGCAAAGTCACGGTCGTAGATGTTCAGGTTCGCTTCGTCGTTCAGCTTGAACGAACGGCTGTCGAAGTTGGTGGAGCCCACCGAGACCAGATATTCATCCACCACCAGCAGCTTGCAGTGAAACATGGTCGGCTGATACTCGTGCATTTCAACGCCGGCTCTCAGCAGATCGCCCCAGCACGCTCGCGACGCCTCACGCACGGTATGTGTGTCGATCTTGTTGCCGGGCGTCAGCACCTGCACCTTGACGCCGCGGCGGGCCGCTTCGACGAGCGCGTTGATCGTCAGCTTGTCGGGCACGAAATACGCGCTCGCCAGATGGATCGAATGGCTGGCTGCCGTGATCGCCATCAGATACATCAACTGCATGTCGTCACTGCCGCCCGACGGCGAACTGCTGAACATATGCGCGAGGCCGTCGCCGCAGGGTTCGATCGCCGGGAAATAGTCGGCACTGTGCAGTACATTGCCGCTTGCCTTGACCCAGTTGTCCATGAAGACGGCCTGCATATGCCCGACCACCGGACCGGCGACGCGAAAATGCGTATCGCGCCAATGCTGCGGGTCTTGAGCGCGGCCGGTCCATTCCTGCGCAATCCCGACGCCACCGGTAAAACCGGTGCGCCCGTCGACCACCAGCAGCTTGCGGTGCGTGCGGTCGTTCATGCGGCCGAGGCCGGTCCAATGCGGCTTGTGATAACGGAATACCTCGGCGCCGCCGTCTTGCAGCATCTGCAGATAGCGCCGCTCCATCTTCGACGAGCCCATCCAGTCCAGCAATACATGCACGGCGACCCCGGCGCGCGCCTTGTCGGCAAGTGCCTGGGCCATCTGTTCGCCAATCTCGCCCGACCAGTAGATGAAGGTTTCGAACGTGATGGTTTTTTGCGCCGAGCGGACGGCGGCCAGCATCGACGGAAAGATCTCGTCGCCATTCACCAGTACCTCGAAGCGATTGCCGCCGATGACGGGCGGCCCGAGCAACAGGCCCATCGAACGCATGAACTGCGGGTCGTCGCTGGCGTAGAGCCGTTCGATGTTGTGCTCGATCTTCTTTTCGCCGCTCGACAGGTTGGCGATCACCAGCACGACGACGAGCGTGGCGACGGCGGTAAGCAGAATCGTCAGCATGCGTGAATCCGGTTTTGGCTCGCAGACGCGAGCGTGAATGTGAACATGAAAGTGACCATGAGCAGGCGTGGCCGTGGACACCACCCGCGTAGCAGCACGGTTCGTGCCGCGCCCTGCCCGATTGCGATTCGCGCCGTCCACGCCGCGCGCACGTTCGCGGATTCGCCTGGCATCATGGCGGTTCATGTAGGGAACACTTCAGCGCATGACCGCGCGTTCCAATGCCATAATCGGCACTTCGCAAGCCTTCCGCAGACCGTTTCAACCCATGACACTCGTCCAGAAAGCGCTTCTTGCTCCGCTCATCGTCGCCTGCGCGATGTTCATGGAAAGTGTCGACGCGAATGTGATCGTAACCGCTCTGCCCTCGATGGCGCGCGACTTCGGCCGCGATCCGGTCACCCTCAAGATCGCCGTCACGAGTTATGTGCTGGGACTCGGCGTGTTCATTCCCGTGTGCGGCTGGCTTGCCGACCGGTACGGTGCCCGCACCGTATTTCGCACTGCCATTGGTATCTTCGTGGCCGGTTCGCTGCTGTGCGCGGCGTCCAACTCGCTCGCCACCTTTACGGTCGCCCGCTTCATACAGGGCGTAGGCGGAGCGATGATGGTGCCGGTCGGACGCATCATTATTTTCCGCGTGGTGCCCAAATCCGAGTTCATTCGTGCGATGAACTACCTCAGTGTGCCCGCCATGCTCGGGCCGGCAGCCGGTCCGTTGCTGGGCGGTTTCATCACCACGTATCTGCATTGGCGGCTGATTTTCTTTATCAACGTGCCGGTTGGCGTGCTCGGCATTTATCTGACCAACCGTCATATCATCAATACGCGCGAGCCGCATCCGGGGCCGCTCGACTGGATCGGCTTTTTTCTCTCGGCCGGCGGCGCGACCCTGTTTTTGCTGGGGCTCTCGCTGATTGGCGGAGAGATGACGTCGAACAGCAATGCGATCGGCATGTGCCTGTGTGGCGCTTTCCTGCTGGCCTGCTACATCCCGTACGCGCTGCGCATCAAACTGCCGCTGCTCGATCTGCGCTTTTTTCGCATTCCCACCTTCCAGGCAAGCGTGGCCGGCGGCTCGTTGTTCCGCATCGGTCTGGGAGCGCTGCCGTTCCTGTTGCCGCTGCTGCTGCAGGAGGGGCTCGGCAGAAGCGCGTTCGAGTCCGGGCTGATTACCTGTGCCTCCGCTTTCGGCGGCATGTTCATGCGGACCATGGCTTCGACCGTGTTGCACCGCTACGGATTTCGCAACGTGCTGGTCGTCAATGCCGCGCTATCCGGTATCGCCATTGCAATTTGCGGCGCGTTCTTTCCAGGCACGCCTACGTGGTTGATCTGGTTCGTGGTGCTGCTCGGCGGGTTCTTTCCGGCGCTGCAGTTCACCTCGCTGAACTCGCTGACCTACGCGGAGATCGCAAGCCGCGATGTTGGCCGGGCGACGAGTCTCGGCAGCGTCGTGCAGCAGATGTCGCTCGGCCTCGGCGTGACGATCGGCGGGATCGTGCTGCAGATTTCGCAACTGCTCCATGGTCACGTGCATGTCGCCTGGACCGATTTCTGGCCGGCCTTCCTCGTCGTCGGGCTGTGCTCGTTCGCGTCCATTCCGGTCACGCTGCGTCTGCCGCTTCGCGCGGGTGAAGAGATTTCGCGCGGCAGCCGCGGCTGATGCTCGCCGGTTGAGCTGACGGTGCGTGCGCGTTGCGGCGCACCACCGTCGCTGCATTGATCCCCACCCGATTCTTTAGCACTCCCGCAGAGATCGGGTTTCCCCTGGCCGACGGTCTGCCGACTGCGCCTGTCATCTGCCCGACACCCATGCGCGTCAATATGGCCGCTAGCATCGCCATTCCCTGCGAGGGAGTCGCGCCGCTCATCAAAGCGGCCTCCTCGCGGCAGCCACATCCCACTCCATCACGAGCGCAATAGCAACACATCCACAAGGAGATTCGCATGCATGACGTGGCAGAGTCCGAGCGGTTGCAGCGCGCCCAGGTGAAATCCGTTCAGCAATACATCGACGAACGGCCGATGTGGCCCGACGGTACGCATCTTCCTTCGGTGCCGATGACCGGCATGCAATGGCGCATCTGGGCACTCGCGGCCGCCGGCAAGTTCTTCGAAGGCTTCGTCGTCTTCATGACCGGCGTGGCGTTGCCGCTCATCTCGCGCGAGTTCGGCATCGGTGCCGCGCAGAACGGCCTGATCAGCGCGGCCAGCCTGATGGGGATTCTGGTCGGCGCCGTGGGTCTCGGCGGCATGTCCGATTACTTCGGACGCAAGCGGATGTTCATTGTCGAGATGGTGATCTTTTGCGCATTCCTGGTCCTGCTGGTGATGTGCACCAACTTCGTCTCGCTCGTGATCTGCCTGTTCGGTCTCGGTGTCGCGCTTGGCTGCGACTATCCGACCGCGCACATGATCATTTCCGAAAGCATCCCCAGCACGAGCCGCGGCAAGCTGGTGCTCGCCGCGTTCGGCTTCCAGGCGCTCGGCGCACTGGGCGGGACGGCGGTGGGTTTTCTGGTGCTCTCGACGGTCCCGAACCTCGATGCATGGCGCTGGATGTACGGCACGGCGATCATCCCCGCGCTGGCGGTGACGATCGGCCGCTTCTACATCACCGAAAGCCCGAGCTGGCTGCATATTCGCGGCGCGGTCGACCGTGCGGAAGCCGCTGCCACGCGCCTGCTCGTGCGCACGCCGCAGTATCCGACCAGCATCGCGCTGTCGCGTGAGATCGACAACGCGGCTACCGGTCACGGCGGCCACGGGAGCTTTCTCGCGCTGTTCGCCAAACGCAATCTGCGCGCGACGATCCTCGCCTCGGTGCCGTGGTTCCTGCAGGATCTGGGCACGTATGGGATCGGCATCTTTACGCCGACCATCCTCGGCGCCGCATTCGGCGCCAAGCAGGATCACGTGCGCAGCATCACCGACCTGATCCTCAACGACATCCTCGCCGCCAAAGGCGCCGCGCTCATCACCATGCTGCTGATCGTGGGCATCATCTTCGCGGTCATCCTCGCCGACAAGGTGGGCCGTATCTGGCTGCAGGTGATCGGCTTCGTCGGTTGCGCGGCGGGTCTGCTGCTTGCTTCGTTCTCCGATGGATTTGAAGGCTCGACCAAGACCATCATCATCTTTGCCGGTTTCATGCTGTTCAACTTCATGACCAACCTGGGACCCAACGCGCAGACCTATCTGCTGGCCGGCGAAGTCTTTCCGACCGCGATTCGCGGCACAGGTGCCGGTTTTGCGGCGGCGGTCGGCAAGATCGGCGCGGTGGCGACGGCGTTTCTGTTCCCGATTCTGCTGACGGGCATCGGCACAGGTCCGTTGCTCTATATTCTCGTGGCTACGTCGATTCTCGGTGCCGTGGTGACGTGGATCTTCCGTATCGAAACGAATGGCGTGAGCCTCGACGAAATCGGACAGTAGACAAGTCCCCCCATCGTCCTGACTGCTTCACACAAAAGACGACTTCCTGGTAACGCGACGGAGAGAGGCATGACTCACCACGTTAAGCATCCGGCACTGCATTCGCGTTGGCGGCGTTGGGCCGCGGCGCCGCTATGCGTCGCCACGCTCACGCTGATGACGGGCGCGCTGGCGAATGCGCAAGACCTTACGCTGACGGAAACCGGTTCGACCCTGCTGTACCCGCTCTTCACGACCTGGGTGGACGCGTACACGAAGTCGCATCCCGGCATTCACGTGAGCGTGGGGGGAACCGGCTCGGAGGCCGGCATTCAACAGGTGCTGGCGGGCAAGGTGCTGATCGGTGCTTCGGATGCCTATATGTCCGATGCAGAAATGCGGCAACATCCGCAGATCATCAATGTGCCGCTGGCGATTGCCGCACAGACGGTCAACTACAACGTCCCCGGACTCAACACGACGCATCTCAAGCTGGATGGACCCGTGCTCGCCGGAATCTACTCAGGTGCGATCCGCAACTGGGATGCGCCGCAGATCGCGGCGCTCAATCCGGGCGTAGCATTGCCGAATCATGCGATCGTGCCGATTCACCGGGCCGAGGGCTCCGGCGATACCTTCGTGTTCACGCAGTTCCTGTCGTTCGCAACCCAGGATTGGGAAAACGATAAGGGCTACGGCACGACCATCGCGTGGCCGAACGTGCCGGGTAGCGCGACGGCCGTGGGCAATGCGGGGATGGTGCAGGCGTTGCAGTCGACGCCCTACTCGATTGGCTATGTAGGCGTCAGCTTCAGCGACAAGCTCGCGACCGCGCAACTGGGTACGGCCGCGCTCAAGAATGGCGCCGGTGAGTTCGTACTCCCGAGCAAAGAGAGCATTACGGCCGGCGCCGCCTCGCTGGGTCCGCGCACGCCGGCTGACGAGCGGCTGAGTCTGGTGTTTGCGCCGGCCTCGGGAGCCTATCCGCTCGTCAACTACGAGTACGCGGTCGTCTCGACGAAGCAGGCAGACCCGACAACCGCCGCAGCGCTGCGCCGCTTCCTGCTGTGGTCGATCGTGCCGTCCGAGACCAATGAAGCTTACCTCGATACCGTGCACTTCATTCCGCTGCCGCCGCACACGTGGGAACTGAGTCAGGCGCAGATCCAGTCGATCAGGTGAGCGGTTGGGGCTTGCTCATAGCGGCAACGCGATGCGTTGCCGCGTTCTTCCCTAGCGCATTGCGTCAGTGCCTGGCGTCGACCATGCGACGTTTTCGCCTGACGCGGCTCTCCGTTACGACTTCGACGGGCGGCCTGTCTTGACCGCTTCCACTGCGGAAATCGCTGCCAGTAGACGCTTCGCAGTTGCTCCTTCGAGCAGGAGCAGGCCCGCACGCAACACTTCGCTTTTCTTCACCGATACGCCCGCGTCGAGGCACTTCTGCTTCAAGGCAGCGATTTTTTCGTAGTCGGATTTGGGCATCGTGAAGCTGTCGCGGATGACCTTTTCTTTCTTTGCGACTTCTTTCTTTGCGACTTCCTTCTTTGCGACTTCCTTCTTCACCACCGCTTTCTTCGGGCTGGCCTTTTTCGGGGTCTCCTTTTTAGCAGTTTCCTTTTTAGCGGTTTCTTTCTTCACGGCCTGGACGGGTTCGGCGGCGACTGCGCCAGCCTTGACCGTCTGCTCTTTGGATACGGCCCTGGTCTTGGTTGCCGCCTTTTGCTTCGGTGCGGTTTTCACCTTTGCGGTCTTTTCTGTTGCGGTTTTTTCTGTTGCCGCTGCTTCTGTCTTCGGCACGGCTTTTCCTTTTGCTTCGGCTTTCACCTTCGGCGCGGCTGTCTTCGGTGCCGCTTCTACTTTCGTAGAGACCTTACGGCGCGATTCTTTCGACGCTGCGACTGCCTTCGGCTTTGCTTTCACGATTGCTTCGACCGCTGCCTCGACTTTCGTGTCACCCGTCGCCGCGGTTGTCGCCGCGCTCTTGGGAAAGTGAAAGGTCTTGCTGGTCGGCTTCTTGATGCTGGGTTCGTTCATTATCATCTCCACGTCATAAACAATATAAACAGTATATACGGTTTATATTGATTGATCGATGTATCGACATCCAGCGAGCCCGCGCGCATAGGCCCGCAAGTTGTCCACACATTCCGTTCATAAGGATGTGGATAACGTGCGGGCAAACCGGGTAACTGGTTGAACGACAGGGATATTTGCAGTGCGCGCTCGGGTTGCGCAAGGGTGGGCAGTTCGTGCCGCGCTAAAAGCGAAAAGATCGCCACCGTGATCGGCACCTCAGCACAACGCTGACTCGCGGCTTACTCCGCAGGCAGCGTCAGCGCCGCGACTTCACAATTGCGCAGGCTGCGCAGCACAGCGGGCGCCAGTAACAACTTGGCTTCGCGCACGCCTGCACCCATGACGACCTGCTCGCGCTCCATCACGGCTGCGTCGACGAGAATGCGCCAGTCATCCGGCACCCCGAACGCCGTAATCCCGCCGAATTCCATGCCGCTATGCTCGACCGCGACCTCCCGCTTCGCGAACGACAGTCGCTGCGCGCCGAGGTGCGTCTTCACCGCGCCGTTGATATCGAGCCGCAGCGAACCGAGCGTCACGATTGCGGCGTATTGCTCGGTGCCGTCTTTCTTGTATTTGATCACGATGGTGTTCGCGCAGTCTTCCAGGCCAAAGCCATAGCGTGCGCTGAATGCTGCGGTATCCGAGGCGTCGTCGCTGACGGCGAATACGATGACTTCGCCAGGCGGCAAATGGGCGATCACATGCGCCGGGAGACGACCCGCAAGCTGGTCGGCTGCGACGATATCCAGTTTCTGGAGGGATTCGTGTGAGTGCATGGTGGTTGGGCGGTTTGGCGTGGCTCGATGTGCCTCTATTCTAGCGGGTCGTTATTTCGGGTGCAGCGCGAGCCACGTGCCGTGTTGATGCACGCAATGGATAAGGCACGCGGCATTCCCACACATTTCCCATTTGACCGCGTGTCTCGTATGCTCGCGTTTGTCATCCTCCGGGTGACAAGGAAATTCCGAAGTTATCTGCTCAAGAGGCTTTACGTGCTCCTGCATAAAACTGCTTGCCTCCGCTCGTCTCTCGTTGCGCTCGCGCTGGGTTCGCTTGCGGTTGCTACGGCGTACGCGTCCGGCTTCGAACCGCATCGCCCGCCGCTCGCGAACGATCTGGCGATCCGCATCGCGTCGCAAGACGGCGTAGTCGTGCGCGATCTGCCGCTTGCAGATGGCACGTTTCAACGCGTGCTCTACGATGCGCCGTCGTCGGAAGCGCGCGGCATCATCGTGATGTTTCCAGGCGGCGCCGACGATCTCAGTATCGAGAAAGATGGCCAGATCCGGCACGCGGACAATTTCGTCGTCCGCTCACGCGATCTTTGGACTGCGAAAGGTTACGGCGTCGTGCTCGTCGATGCAATCGGTCATCAGTCGATGCGCGGCAAGCGCAGCACCGCGGCCTATGCCGACGTGACGCGGCAAGTGATCGCCTTTGCGCATCAGCAGGCTAGCGCGCCCGTTTGGGTGCTGGGCACGAGCCAGGGGTCGATTGCTGCGATGAACGCGGCCTCGCACGCCAAAGACGGCGATATTGCGGGCGTGATCCTGACCGAATCGGTGTCGATCCTCGGCGGCTCGCACGAAACGGTTTTCGATGCTTATCCGCAGGATGTCTACGTTCCGGCGTTAATCGTGGCGAACAAGGACGATCGATGCAGCGTGGCCCCGCCGTCAATGGCCGAATCCATTGCGCAATCGATGCGTAACACTCATGCGACGGTCCTCTTCGTGCAAGGCGGTAGTGTGCGTTCTTCCAATGAATGTGCGTCGCTTTCACCGCATGGGTATTACGGTATTGAAGGGTTGGTGGTGGATGAGATTGCTGCGTGGATGGCGCGGGTGGGGGCTTGAGGGTGGTGGTGGGTGGCGCGCTTAGTTTTGCTGCTGTGGGGTGCTCCTGCTCGTCGGCACGACTGCGATCACACCATCAGACTTGCGGCTGGAGCTCGATTGCATCAATCGGAAGGCTGTCGGTTTGTCGGCGAAGGCTTCACCGGCGCACCATAGACAAAAAGCCGTTGAATCTCTAACGATTCAACGGCTTATCATTCTGCAAAATTCTGGCGGAGAGACGGGGATTCGAACCCCGGATAGGTTATTAACCTATACACGCTTTCCAGGCGTGCGACTTAAACCGCTCATCCATCTCTCCGGCGGGAGTCGAATTATAGCAAACTATGGGCCCCGCGCCAGCCCTGTTCCAAATCGCCGCCCAAACACCGCTGAAACGCCCGCCCGGCAACAGATTCACCCCCTTCACGGATGCCGGATGTAGTCCACCAGCGCCTGGGTATAAGCATCCGGCTTCCGATCCATCAGGCTCACGACGATCGCCACCAGAAACCCGGCCGGCACGCCAAACACGCCCGAACTGATCGATTCGATCCCAAACCACGTCGACCCCACGAAGCCAGTCATCTGCGTGAAAAACGGATACGTCGAGAGCATGTAATAGATGCAGACGACGAGCCCCGCCACCATTCCGGCCACCGCGCCACGCCGCGTCGTGCGCTTCCAGAACACGCCCAGCACCAGCACCGGGAACAGACTGGAGGCCGCCAGCGAAAACGCCGCGCCCACCAGAAACAGAATATTTCCCGTATTCAGTGACGCCACATACGAAGCAAACAGCGCCACCCCGAGCAGCAGGATCTTGGAAATCGTCACGCGCCGCTGACTCGATGCCGCAGGGTCGACCATGTGATAGTAGACATCGTGCGACAGCGCGTTCGCAATGGTCAGCAACAGGCCATCCGCCGTCGAAAGCGCAGCCGCGAGCGCCCCCGCCGCAATCAGCCCCGACATCACATACGGCAGCCCCGCGATTTCCGGCGCGGCCAGCACGATCATGTCCGGCTGCATCTGGATCTCGCTCCATTGCACGATGCCATCACGATTCGTATCCACGATGCTGATCAGGTTCGGCTCGATCCTGAGCCACTGCGTCAACCATTGCGGCAAGTCGGCAAACGGATGCCCAACGAGGTTCGTCAAGATCTCATACTTCATCAGCACGGACAGCACCGGCACCGTCAGATAAAACAGCGCGACGAAGAACAGCGTCCAGCCGACCGAGCGGCGCGCGGACGCCACCGAAGTCGTCGTGTTATAGCGCGTCAGAATATGCGGCAAGCTCGCCGTCCCCAGCGACAAACACAGCAGCAGCGACAGGAAATTGCGCTCGTGAGTCTGCCGGTCTGCACCGCTCGTCGCAGGAAACGGCTCGGACATCGGCACCGGCGCCGAGGCGCGCATCAGCAAAGCCTCGCGCTGTTGCGTCCACACGATCTTCGCCGCAGCCGCGTCGTGCGGAAACAGCTCGAGCGCGCGCTCGCTGGTGTTGATGTCCCGCAGCGGACCGTTATGCCGGCGCAATTCGGCCACCTTGTCGGTCAACCCCTGCTTCTCGTCAATGAACGATTGCGGCAGCCTGTCGATCTGCGTCTGCAGCTTCGCCGCCTGCACCTGGTAGTCGGCGCGCACGTTCTGATCCAGCGGTGTGTCGCGCACCTGCCGCTCCAGTGTTTCCACACGCGCCATCAGGCGTCCATAGTTGAATTGCGGTACCCAGCCAAGGCCGTCCTTATGCGCGATCATCGACACCGGAATCAGGATCGCAAAAATGAGGATGACGTACTGCGCCACCTGGGTCCAGGTCACCGCGCGCATGCCGCCCAGAAACGAGCACACCAGGATGCCCGCCAGTCCGCAGAAAATACCCACGGCAAAATCGACGCCGATAAAGCGCGTCGCGATCAAGCCCACGCCCTGAATCTGCGCGACCAGATAAACAAACGAACACAGGATCGCGGACAGCGCGGCGAGTCCGCGTACCGCGTTGCTCGAAAAACGCGTGCCGAGAAAATCGGGAATCGTATAGCGCGCCAGCTTGCGCACGTACGGCGCGAGCAGGAATGCGGTGAGGCAATAGCCGCCGGTCCAGCCCATCAGATACGCGAGACCATCGTAGCCGGTCACGTAGATCGAGCCCGCCAGACCAATGAAGGACGCCGCCGACAACCAGTCGGCCGCGGTCGCCATGCCGTTGAACGCCGACGGCACGCGCCGGCCCGCGACGTAGTACTCCACCAGGTCGGACGTCCGTGACAGCAGACCGATGACCGCATACACGGCGATCGGCACGAACAGGAACACGTAGCCAATCCATACGCCCGGCCCGGTTACCTCTTCGATGCGCCACATCACATAGATGAAGGCCAGAAAACCGAGCGTGTAGAACGCGTATGAGCGGATGAGCCGATGCGTGAGCGTCATCGGCTCAGAGTCCGCGCGCGGCAGTCGAGGCCGCCGCGGCTGACTCTGCCGCCGCGTCTGTGTCTGCGTTGAAGGCGCGTTGCAGCGTGCGGTCGGCGCGTTGCATCAGCACGATATAGATGACGATCAAGCCCACATAGATGAGGATCGCCCCTTGCGCGCCGAGATAGAACGGCAGGCTGAAACCGGCGTAACGCACCTGCGTCAGCGCGGGCGCGGCCAGCGGCACGACAAACGACACCAGGAAGCCCAGCACCATCAGCACGGCAATCGACACGAGGTTGAAACGCCAGTAACGCCGATGCGCACGCGCCATCGCATCCGAGACCGGCGGCGGTTCGGGCGGCGGATTCAGCGCGGGTTGAGAGGAGGGATGCGGCGCGGCCATGCGCCTATGTATCAAAAAGCCACCGGGCAGGCAATCGGGATTGTCCGCGCGGTGGCTTTCGGCCTGTTACTTCAAGTCGACCCGGGGAGTGAACTGGAGGTCACCCCACGAGCCTTGGGTGCTGGCTTAGAGCGACTCGCCAAGCTGATCGAGAATCGCCGGGTTCTCCAGCGTCGACACGTCCTGCGTGATCTCCTCGCCTTTCGCCAGCGAGCGCAGCAGACGGCGCATGATCTTGCCCGAGCGCGTCTTCGGCAGGTTGTCGCCGAAGCGGATGTCCTTCGGCTTGGCGATCGGTCCGATTTCCTTGCCGACCCATGCACGCAGTTCGTTGGCGATCTTCACCGCCTCTTCGCCTTCCGGACGCGAACGCTTCAGCACGACAAACGCGCACACGGCTTCGCCCGTCGTATCGTCAGGACGCCCAACCACCGCCGCTTCGGCGACGATCGGATTGGACACCAGCGCCGACTCGATCTCCATCGTGCCCAACCGGTGCCCCGACACGTTCAGCACGTCGTCGATCCGGCCCATGATCGTGAAGTAGCCGGTTTCCTTGTCGCGCACCGCGCCGTCGCCGGCGAGATATAGCTTGCCGCCGAGTTCCTCGGGGAAGTAGCTCTTTTTGTAGCGCTCCGGATCGCCCCATACATTGCGCAGCATGGCGGGCCACGGGCGCTTGACGACCAGAATGCCGCCCTGCCCGTTCGGTACGTCCTGCCCCGTCTCGTCCACCACCGCGGCCATGATGCCCGGCAGCGGCAGCGTGCATGAACCCGGCACCAGCGGCGTCGCGCCCGGCAGCGGCGTGATCATGTGGCCGCCCGTTTCCGTCTGCCACCACGTATCGACGATGGGGCAACGGCTACCGCCGACGTTCTCGTGGTACCACATCCACGCTTCCGGATTGATCGGCTCGCCCACCGTGCCGATCACGCGCAGCGACGACAGGTCATAGCTCTTCGGATGAATCTTCGCATCGGCTTCCGCCGCCTTGATGAGCGAACGGATCGCCGTGGGCGCGGTATAGAACAGCGAGACCTTGTGCTTCGCGATCATGTCCCAGAAGCGGCCCGCGTTCGGATAAGTCGGCACGCCTTCGAACACCACCTGCGTGCCACCGAGCGCCAGCGGACCATACGTGATGTAGCTATGCCCGGTGATCCAGCCGATGTCGGCGGTACACCAGAACACATCCGTGGGCTTCCAGTCGAAGGTCCACTTCAGGGTCTGCGCGGCCCACAGCAGATAGCCGCCGGTGCTGTGCTGCACGCCCTTCGGTTTGCCAGTCGAACCCGACGTGTAAAGGATGAACAACGGATGCTCGGCGCCCACCCATTCCGGCGCGCACTGATCGGACTCGTTCTGGGTGATTTCATGCATCCACAGATCGCGGCCTTCGTTCCATGCCACCTTGCCGCCTGTACGCTGATAGACGATCACGCTCTTGACGGCTTCGCAGCCGCCCATCGCGAGCGCCTCATCGGCGATGTTCTTCAGCGGCAGTGCCTTGCCGCCACGCATCTGTTCGTCGGAGGTGACGAGCGCCACGGCGCCCACGTCGACGAGCCGCTCATTGAGCGACTTCGACGAGAAGCCGCCGAACACCACCGAATGCGTCGCGCCAATGCGGGCGCACGCCTGCATGGCGACGATGCCTTCGATCGACATCGGCATATAGATCACCACGCGGTCGCCCTTCTTCACACCGCGTTTTTTCAGCGCATTGGCGAAGCGGCTCACCCGCTGCAGCAGATCCTGATAGGTGACATTGGTGACGGTGCCGTCGTCGGCTTCGAAGACGATCGCGGTGCGTTGGCCGTGGCCGGCTTTGACATGGCGGTCGAGGCTGTTATACGACGCATTCAGTTCGCCGTCCTCGAACCACGTATAGAACGGCGCCTTCGACTCGTCGAGCACCTTGGTGAAGGGCTTGTGCCAGTTCAGCGTTTCCTTCGCCAGCCGCCCCCAGAAGCCCTCGTAATCACGTTCCGCTTCGGCGACGAGCGCCCGGTACGCGTCCATGCCGGAGACCGTCGCGCCTGCCACTGCTTCGGCAGAAGGAGGGAAAACGCGGCGTTCCTGAAGAACCGATTCAATCGCAGACATCGACTACCCCTTGGTGAAGATGAAACGTAAATCCTGTGCTGGCGCGCCGATGACGCGCCATGTCATGGTGACGCCGCATGGCGCGGCGCCTGTCTCCAACCCTCGCGCAGGGCCTTCACACCCTGCGCAGCCCATCGGTAAACGGCATGTGGCACTGCACCATGCCAGCGGTTCCCGATCAGCCCGTTCATCCTGGACGATAAACGTTGCAACTTACCAGCCACTTACGCAAGCACCCTTTCGCGGATTGCTGCATGCCTGGCCCTTTTACAATGTTAACTGAACTCGCCGTCCGTGGCGTCCCGCGCGTCGCCGCCGGCTCGACCTGCCGGGTTTGCCGGTCTCGACGAGGTCGACCCGGGTGTCGCTGTACAATAGCGCGCCTGCCGCAAGCTTTTCCGGAAGGTTTGCCGATATGCCTGGCCAATTTGCGCCGCCCGCTATCCTCGCCCTGACGCCCTGACTCTTGCCCATGTCCGCTCCGCGCCACGACACTGCTGGTAACCCGCGCCGCCCGATGCGCCCCCTGCCCGCCATCATCTTCATGAGCCGCTGGCTGCAGGTGCCGCTCTACCTTGGCCTGATCGTCGCGCAAGGCGTCTACGTCGTCCTGTTCATCAAGGAAGTCTGGCATCTGGTCACGGCCTCGATGACGCTAGACGAAACCAACGTCATGCTGGTCGTGCTCGGCCTGATCGACGTGGTGATGATCTCGAACCTGCTGATCATGGTCATCATCGGCGGGTATGAAACCTTCGTGTCGCGCCTCGGCGTCGAAGGTCATCCGGACGAGCCCGAATGGCTCGACCACGTCAACGCCGGCGTGCTGAAGGTGAAGCTCTCCATGGCGCTGATCAGCATTTCGTCGATCCACCTGCTGAAGACCTTCATCAGCCCCGACCAGAATTCCACGCACACCATCATGTGGCAGGTGATCATTCACCTGGCGTTCCTGCTGTCCGCCGTCGTGATGGCCCTCGTGGACCGTCTGACCACACATACGCACCCGGCCCATTTTCACGAGCCGGCCCGCGAGCAACCCGTTTCCACTCCCCTGAAGGCGCAAGACTGAACCCGCAGCCCTTGCGATCAGTACAACAAGCGCCATTGTTCCCACTGAGCTACTCATGACCGTCATCAAACAGGAAGACCTGATTCAGAGCATTGCTGATTCGCTTCAGTACATCAGCTATTACCACCCGCTCGACTACATCCAGGCGCTCGGCCGCGCCTATGAGCTCGAAGAAAGCCCGGCCGCAAAAGATGCGATCGCGCAGATCCTCACCAATAGCCGCATGTGCGCCGAAGGCAAGCGCCCGATCTGCCAGGACACCGGCATCGTCACGGTGTTCGTGAAGGTGGGCATGGACGTGCGCTGGGACGGCGCGACGATGGGCGTCACCGACATGATCAACGAAGGCGTGCGCCGTGGTTTTCTGAACCCGGACAACGTACTGCGCGCGTCGATCGTGAGCCCGCCCGAAGGCGCGCGCAAGAACACGAAGGACAACACGCCGGCAGTCATCCACTACGAGATCGTGCCGGGCGACAAGGTCGACGTGCAGGTCGCGGCCAAGGGCGGCGGCTCGGAAAACAAGTCGAAGTTCGCGATGCTGAACCCGTCCGATTCGATCGTCGACTGGATCATCAAGACCGTGCCGACCATGGGCGCCGGCTGGTGCCCGCCTGGCATGCTCGGTATCGGCATCGGCGGCACCGCTGAAAAGGCGATGCTGATGGCGAAGGAATCGCTGATGGATCCGATCGACATTCAGGACGTCATCGCCCGCGGCCCGCAAGACTGGATCGAAGAACTGCGTGTCGAACTGCACGAGAAGGTCAACGCACTCGGCATCGGCGCGCAAGGTCTCGGCGGTCTCGCCACCGTGCTCGACGTCAAGATCATGGCTGCACCGACGCACGCGGCTTCGAAGCCGATCGCCATCATCCCGAACTGCGCAGCGACACGTCATGCGCACTTCACACTGGATGGTTCGGGTGTCGCCAGGCTCGAAGCACCCTCGCTCGACGCATGGCCGAAAGTGCAGTGGGAACCGGACACGGAAAAGAGCCAGCGCGTCGATCTGAACACGCTGACACCGGCAGACGTCGCTGCGTGGAAGCCGGGCCAGACGCTGCTGCTGTCGGGCAAGATGTTGACCGGCCGCGACGCGGCCCACAAGCGCATCGCCGACATGCTCGCCAAGGGCGAAAAGCTGCCGGTGGACTTCACCAATCGCGTGATCTATTACGTCGGCCCGGTCGATCCGGTGCGTGACGAAGCCGTGGGTCCGGCAGGCCCGACCACCGCCACGCGCATGGACAAGTTCACCGAGACGATGTTGTCGCAAACCGGTCTCATTTCCATGATCGGTAAAGCCGAGCGCGGCCCGGTTGCAATCGAAGCCATCAAGAAACACAAGGCGGCTTACCTGATGGCCGTGGGCGGTGCGGCGTACCTCGTGTCGAAGGCGATCCGCAGCGCGAAGGTGCTGGCATTCGAAGACCTCGGCATGGAAGCCATCTACGAGTTCGATGTGCAGGATATGCCGGTGACGGTAGCGGTCGATTCGAACGGCACCTCGGTCCACCAGACCGGGCCGAAGGAATGGCAAGCCAAGATCGGCAAGATTCCGGTCGCAACGGTTTAAAGCCCGGCCCAGCGCCGGGTCTTAAGCCCGCTGTCTGCCGACACGAAGCCGGGACTCGGGGTCCCGGCTTTTTCATTGATGCAACGGCGAGCGGTCGTGTTTATCGTTTGCACATGTCAAAAACTGCTCCGATCCTTGGCTTTTTCGGGTCGGGCGTTTATTGTTGTTGAAAACTCGTATTTCAGTGCCCCACAAGGAAAAAATCATGCAAGGCGACAAGAAGGTTATCGAATATCTGAACTCGCAGTTGAAGAATGAACTGACTGCGATTAACCAGTACTTTCTGCACGCCCGGATGTACAAACATTGGGGCCTCGATAAACTCGGCAAGCATGAGTACGACGAATCGATCGGCGAAATGAAGCACGCCGACTGGCTGATCGAACGCATTTTCATGCTCGACGGCCTGCCGAATCTGCAAGACCTGCACAAGCTGCTGATCGGCGAGGAAACCAAAGAAATCCTCGAATGCGATCTGAAGCTCGAACAGATTTCGCAGAGTACCTGCAAGGAAGCCATCGTGTATTGCGAATCAGTTCGCGATTTCATTTCGCGCGAGATTTTCGTCAAGATTCTCGACGACACCGAAGAACATATCGACTGGCTGGAAACGCAACTGGATCTGATCGACAAGGTCGGCATCCAGAACTACCAGCAAACCGGCATGGGTTCGATCGAATCCTGATCGGCGCAGCCCGCGTGCGCCGCTGCGCGCGCCACGCGGGCGGTATCATTCTGTTTTGCCCTTGTTTGCACCCCTGCCTGTGTCCTTGCCCGCTTCCGTGACTGCATCCATGCCTAACACTTTGTCAGACGCAGGACTTCCCGCGCCCGTCTCGCGCGCTGCCATCGAGCTTCAGTCGGGTCATGCGCCGGTGGGCGTGTTCGATTCGGGCCTCGGCGGCTTGTCGGTGCTGCGCGCCTTGCGCGCACAGGTGCCTGACGAATCGATCATCTATGTTGCCGACTCGCTGTACGCGCCATACGGCGAGCGCGACGACGACTTTATCGCCGACCGCACGCTGGCAATCGGCCAATGGCTCGTCAAGCAGGGCGCCAAGGTGCTGGTGGTGGCGTGCAATACGGCGACGGCCCAATCCATCGCGCTGGTACGCGAGCGGTTGAGCATTCCGCTCATCGGTGTCGAACCAGGTATCAAACCCGCTGCCTTGCAATCCAGGAGCCGCGTGGCCGGCGTACTCGCCACCCAGGTCACGCTGCGCAGTGCCCGCTTTCAGACCCTGCTCGAGCGCTACGCCGCTGACTGCCGGTTCCTCTGTCAACCCGGTCATGGCCTCGCGCAGGCAATCGAACGCTGCGACGTCGGCTCAGCCGAGTTGCGCGCGCTGCTCGATAGCTACCTGCAGCCCATGCTCGATGCCGGCGCCGACACCCTCGTGCTCGGCTGCACGCACTACCCGTTTCTCGACGCGGCGATCCGCGAGATCGTCGGCGAGCGCATGACGCTGATCGACACCAGCGTCGCCATTGCCCGCCAGGTGGAACGCGTGCTCGACCAGCACGGTCTGCGCGGCGAGCCCGGCCGCCCCGTCGATCCGCCCCGATTTTGCTCGACCAGCGACGGCACACACCTGCAGCAGCTCGCTGCCACCCTGTTGCAGATCGAGGCACCCGTGGAGCGCGTCGTGATTCCGTCGCCACGCACCCTGGCAGCGGATTCACAGGCTGCCTGAAGCCCGCCGCAGGCGTTTGGCGCCAGCCAAACGCCATTCCCTCCGAGCCCCCGCCCGAAGCCGGCACCCACGATCCGGCCCCATCCCCAACGTGGGGTATCCCTCCTAACAGTCTGGTTTTGTTACAAAAATTCCATCAGGACGCTTGCCAAACGCCCCAAACAAAATGATAATAATTCGCATTAACGTTAGCTATTGCGCCCTACCATGATTGTCTGCGTGTGCAAATCTGTATCCGACCGTAAGATCCGTGCCTCGATTGCGGAAGGCATCGATTCTTTCGATGAACTCCAGTTCGAGCTGGGCGTCGCCACGTGCTGCGGCAAGTGCGAAGAGTCGGTGCGCGACGTCATGGCGCAAAGCGGCGTCTGTGCGAGCCGTTGCGGGGTCGAGCATCACGCCCATCCGGTACCGCTCACGTTTTACGAGCGCAAGGCCGCCTGATCCTGCCGGCACGGCGCTCGCCGTGTCCTGAGTCCGTTCCGGCCTCACGCTTTAGTCCACTGCCGTCAGCAAGCCAGTACACGTTACCAGCCAGCTACCGCTCACCCCGTAAAGGAGTTCGAGATGGAATTGCTGATTGGTTTCGTGACCACACTGTGCATTTCGCTGCTGATATTCCGAACATGACGTTGCTTTGTCGTAGTCCCGGTATCGACGGCGCTCGGTCGCGCTGACATGCGTGCCGCGCCCTCCGTTCCGGCCGGCTTCGCGCCGGCGCCCTCCATCCGTACCCATTCCCGCACCGTCAAGGCAACCGCCGCAGTCGCCGCTATCCATATCGCGCTACTCGCGTTGATCCTGACCGTGCGCAACGAGCCCGCGGTGCATCCGCTCGAATCGCGCACGATGACCGCCGAACTGTTGAGCCCGGCGCCCGTCGCAGCACCTGCCGCCCTGCAGTCGATCGCTCCACCGCCGCCCACGCCTACGCCACCGGTCCCGCATAGCAAGCCCAAGGTGCAGGCACGGCCTACGCCGGTGGCGAGGCCGACTCCCGTGCCCTTGCCGCAGGCGGCGAGCCCATCGCCCACGGCGCCCGCCGCTGAGGAATCCGCGCAGCCGGCGCCCGCCGCCCCGGCTGCACCGGCTACTGCCGCCGCGCCCGCAATCGGTCGTCCCACGCTGGAAATCAGCGCGCCCAAGAACGTCTCGCACCTCGACTGCAATATCGCGAAGCCGGACTATCCGGTTCTCTCGCGACGTCGTGGCGAAACCGGCACCGCTTACGTCAGATTCGTGGTGGGCCTGAGCGGCAACCTCGAGAACGTCGAACTGAAGAAAAGCAGCGGCTACGACCGCCTCGACGACGCCGCGCTGGCCGCCGTCAAGGCAAGCGCATGCAAGCCCTATCTCGAGAACGGCGAGCCCATCCGGGCGGCCTATACACAGCCCTATCAGTTCGGTCTGAACGACTGAGCCACGCATGGTCGGGCCGCTCGCGCAACTGAACGGCCCAGGCAGACTTTAAAAAAGGAATCGCAATGCAGAACTACGGTTTGGCCCATGTCTGGGCACAAGGGGATTTCGTGACGCGCGGCATCGCGCTCACGCTGTTGATCATGTCGGTGCTGTCGTGGAGCGTGATCGTCATCAAAGGCTGGAACGTGATGCGTCTCAAGCGTCTGACGAAAAACGCCGAACAGTCGTTCTGGCATTCCGACGATCTCTCGGACGGCGTGCAGAAACTTGGCGGCGGCACCTCGTCGCCGCAGGACAATCCGTTCCTCGCGCTCGCGCTGTCGGGTCAGGAAGCCGCCGATCACCATCATCAGACGCAACCGCATCTGCATGACCGCATGGACGTGTCCGACTGGGTCACGCGTTGCCTGAAGGACACCATGGACGACGGCATTGCGCGCATGCAGAGCGGCCTCGCGATCCTCGCCTCGATCGGCAGCACGGCGCCATTCGTCGGTCTGTTCGGCACGGTGTGGGGCATCTATCACGCGCTGCTGGCGATCGGTGCCAGCGGTCAGAGCTCGATCGATCAGGTGGCCGGCCCGGTCGGCGAAGCGCTGATCATGACCGCGTTCGGCCTGTTCGTCGCGATTCCGTCCGTGCTCGGCTATAACGCGCTGACCCGTGCCAACAAGGCGATCGTGACGAAGCTGAACCGCTTCGCCCACGGCCTGCATGCGTTCTTCGTGACGGGCGCCCGCCTGTCGTCGTCCAAACGCGGCGACGGCCTGCGCCTTGCCACGCGCACTCACTGATCAGCGAGGTCCTCCGATGGGAATGAGCCCTTTCGCCAACGAAGAAGACGACGGCCTGATGAACGAAATCAACATGACGCCGCTCGTCGACGTCATGTTGGTTCTCCTGATCGTCTTCATGGTGACGATTCCGGTGATCCGTCACGCGGTGAAAATCGACCTGCCGCACGCGAGCAGCCAGAAAGAAGAGACGAAGCCCGTGCAGGTCAACGTTTCGATTGAAGCCGACGGCACGGTGCTGTGGGACGAGAAGCCGGTGAGCAACGACGACTTGCGTATGAAGATCGCCCAGGCAGCGCAAGCCGATCCGCAACCGGAACTGCATCTGAACGCGGACCGCAAGGTTGCGTATGAAAAGGTGGCTGAAGTGATGTCGGCGGCGCAGGCCGGCGGTCTCACGAAAATCGGCTTCGTGACACAGCCCGCGAGCCACTAGCACGTCACTCGCTAAAACGCGAAAAAGCCTTGTTTCAAGGATCTGAAGCAACAAAGTAAAAGGCCTTCATCGTCGGATGAAGGCCTTTTTTTGTGCGCACTCGGCGCCTTCGGGCGGCGAGATCGCTTGCCATCGGATGAGTAGCAAACGACTCCACATGCGACAGCCGTGGTCGACACGGACGGCGCGATCAGCCCTATCAGGCTCGCTATGATAGCGGCCATGAGTTTCCGCGCAGGAGACTCCTTGGCGGAGGAATTCAATATAAGCCCGCAAGCTCGCGCATTCAAGCAAAGCCCCATTGAAAGTACTCATCGCAGACGGCGCTTAAATGCCAAAACGATATGACGTGGCGTGGATCGCGCAGCGAATTACACCGTTGCCTGAGCCGCAGACTGAACCAACGGCGACTGTCCGGACTTGCCCTTTTCTGCGGCGCTCGGGCATTCGCCCATGATGTGCTTGCCGGTGTCCGGGTCGAGCATCTCAACCAGATAGTCCACGAACGCGCGCACCGCGGGCACCATACCTTGCCGCGATACGAACGCCGCGTAGAGTTGCGGCGTCGGCAAGGTCCAACCCGGCATCACCGGCGAGAGCTGACCGGCGCGCAGCGCGGCCCCGTACATCATCTCCGGCAGCGCGGCAATGCCGACACCCGCCAGCACTGCCTCGCGGATCGTCATCAGATCGGCACTCACCAGACGCGGCTCGTGCTCGAGCGTGTGACGCGTGCCGTCCGGCGCGATCAGCTGAAAGACGTGGCGGCCGTCGGTAGTGGGCGTATCCAGTGTCTCGAAACGGCTCAGATCCGCCGGCAACAGCGGCGGCGCGTTTTGCTGCAACAGGCTCGGCGCCCCGACCAGCATCTGCTGCGTGCGCCACAACGGCCGTACGACGATATTGGCGTTTTCCGGCGGCTCCGAGCGGATTCGCAGCGCCACGTCGACCGAATCCTCGAACAGATCGATCACCCGGTTGGTCACGCGCATGACCACCCGCACCTCTGGATAGCGATGCATGAACTCGGGCAGGATCTGCGACAGCAAGGTCTGCGACATGGTGACCGGCACGCTGACGCGCACCGTCCCGCGCGGCGAGGAGCGCAATTGCTGCACCACGTTGACCGCCGCCTGCGCCTCCGACAGCATCGCCTGACAATGCTGGTAGAACAATTGACCCGCTTCGGTCAGCGCGAGCTTACGGGTGGAGCGCTGCAGCAAGCGCACGCCGAGCGACGCCTCCAGTTCGGTCAAACGGCGCGACAGGCGCGACTTCGAGATGCCCAGCACGCGTTCGGCGGCCGAAAATCCGCCGTGCTCGACGACCTGCGAGAAGTACATCAGGTCGTTCAGATTGTGTGAATCGATCTTCATCTCATCGTTCCATGAATAGAACAATCCATTGCGTGACGGTGGCTGGCACCTCGAAAAACGGTCCCTATAATAGCCCTATGTTTCAGAAATAACGCTATTCCCCATTTTCCAAGGTGACTTTTGATGAGCGCGACACGCACGATCGACCGCACGTATCCGGCGATTCGCACGACCGAAGGCGGCGGCTTCATCGTCCACCGCCCGTTTCCAACCCGCATGCTGATGGATTTCGACCCATTCCTGCTGCTCGACGAAATGGGCCCGATCGACTACGCGCCCGGCGAAGCCAAGGGCGCGCCGGACCATCCGCACCGCGGCTTCGAGACCGTCACCTATGCACTCGAGGGGCAGTTCGGCCATAAGGATTCGGCGGGCCACTCCGGTACGCTGAAGGCCGGCGACGTGCAGTGGATGACCGCGGGCGCGGGGATCGTCCATAGCGAAATGCCGGACCCCGAGTTCGTGCGCACCGGCGGCCGCGTCCATGGGCTGCAATTGTGGGTGAATCTGCCGCGCAGCGACAAGATGATCGCGCCGCGCTACCAGGAAGTGCCGTCAGCCAAGATTCCTGTCGCGACTTCCGCGGATGGCCAGGTCAGGGTGAAGGTGATCGCAGGCGAAGCGCTGGGTGTGGCCGCGGCGATCGAAACCCGCACGCCCATCCTGTATCAGCATTTCACGCTGCAGCCCAACGCGAAGATCGTGCATGCCGTGCCGCCCGACTACCGGGTGTTCGCTTACGGACTGTCGGGCAAGGGCGTGTACGGCGAGGCTCGCCGCGAAATCGACGCGCGCCAGATGGTCGTGTTCGGCAACGACGGCGACACGGTCACACTGGCAGCCGGCGCGGAACCGCTCGAGGTCCTGCTGCTGGGCGGTGTGCCGCTGAAGGAGCCGGTGGTGCGCTACGGGCCGTTCGTCATGAACACCGAAGACGAAATCCGCCAGGCCGTGACCGACTACCAGGCGGGCCGCATGGGGCAGATCGCGCACTGACCTCCACGGCACGAAGCCGGACAATTTCGTTCACAATAGCGACTCATGCCGCGCGCCGCAGATCCCTTGCGCCGCGCGGCGCATTCCGTCCCTGTTCAGGAGCGCGCATGGCAGAGTCCACGGTCACAGCCCACATCGGCTCGACGGATTTTCAGGTTCTTCTCGACGACGGCAAGCATACGTGGCTCGCCGACGAACCCGAATCGCTCGGTGGCGGCGACCGCGGCCCCGGTCCGGTGACGCTGCTGCTGTCGAGCCTGGGTGCCTGTACCTCGATCACACTGAAGATGTATGCGCAGCGCAAGGGCTGGCCGCTCGCGGACGTCCGCGTGACGTTGTCCATCCAGACGGGCGACGAAGGCTCGACGATCGACCGGCGCATCGTGCTGGAGGGCGATCTGTCGGACGAGCAACGGGAGCGTCTGTTGCAGATCGCCAATGCGTGCCCGGTCCACAAGATCCTGACGCGCCCGATCTCGATTCGCACCGGTCTCACCGCCGCGTGAGTCACAACAGCGCCACGCTTGCGCCGCGCCTGAGGGCGCTGGTCTGGCCGGGACCCATCGCTTAAAGAGGAAACCACCGTTTTGAATTTCGAACACCTTGTCCAGATCAACGATCCGTTGAATCCGTTCGTCGACACCATGACCCGCGATCAGTTGTGGGAAGGGCTGGTGTTGCGCGCCGAACAGCCGCAACTGTTCGTGCTGGGACTCGACACGTGCACGATCCTGTCGCGCACCGACAGCACGCTCGAGCGCGAACTGCACTACGGGCAGGTGACCGTGCGTGATCGCGTCACGTTCTCTCCCAATGACAGCGTGCGCTACGACATCCTCGCGACCGAAACCCACGTAGGCGGCTCGCTGACGATGACCATCGAGCAGCCCGATGAATTGCAGTTGTTCCTGCGCTTCGAGTACAGCACCACCCTGCCCGTGTCCGATGATCAGGATGCGCGCCAGACGCAGGAAATCGTCAAATCGGCATACCGCGAGTCGGACATCGATACGGTGCGGCTGATCCGCCAGTACGTGCAAGGCCGCAAGGCGCCTGACGCGTTGCATTGAACATGCGGCATGGGGCGGCAACTGTCCGCCCGTGTCGTAGCGTGCGGCGCCAGTTCGACTCCACGCGCGCGCCCTGTTTCTCGACCACCCCTTTCCTGACAATCCCCTGACTATCGAAGTCCAATTCCGATAAATTTATCGTCTTGTAAATGGGAACGATTATCATTTAGAATCATTCCATCGAATACAACAAACCGACGGACCGAATGACCGACCTCACGCGCTCTTCTACGCTCAGCCTGCGCGGCTCCGCTGCCGCTGCGCTGACCAGCCGTCCGAAAGCCAGTACGACGGTCGCCGCTCCGAGGCAGTCCAGCGAGCGTAGTCAAGGCGCCGCGCCGAAGGGTGGAACTGCTGCGCCGTCGGTCGTCAGTGACACGCTCCTGCAAGGGCACAGCCATGTGAGCATCGTGCATAACGGCGAAACCTACCAGCTTCGCGCCACACGGCTCGGCAAGCTGATTTTGACCAAGTAACGACGGACGTACCGGGTATTGTGGGGACCACCTCTTCGAGAGGTGTTGGGGCATTAGCCAGCAACGACGGCTTGCACGCGAGATCTAGACCCCTTCGTGCAGACAACCAAGCCAGCCGTCGCAGCAAGCCAGGCCACTTTTTTTGGGTTCCCACCCAATGCGGACACCGCGCCAGAGCGCGAGTCGCAACTGCTGAATGAACAGAACGACAAAGCCGTGTGGATGGCAACATCCACACGGCTTTGTCTGTTTGCAAGCACCGTTTGTGTTCCACTCAACCGCGCTCGGGGCAATCGCGAACGCCGCGATCTCTGCGCGTGCAACCGCCACATCACCGCCGCATCCTGCGCCGACCGCATGCAAGCATGCCGATCGAACCACCATGCCACTTCGTTAGCGCGTCCAGCCCCAAAACATGAGCCACCAGGCACTGTCGACGACCGCGAGTGCAGCGATGAACCACAGCATTGCGAAACCGCGCTGGAAAAGCCACGCACTGTAGCGTCCAGTGACGAGCCATGCGAGCCAGGCACTCCACAGGTTGGCCACGATCAGAATCGCGATGCGCAGATCCGTCGCCCACGCGAGCGAAACATGCTCCGCGCGCAGCAGCGACAGGGTGGTCGCCGACAAGCCCAGAAACACGCCCGCGCCGGCAATCGGAATCAGCCCTTGCGCGAGATGATGCAACCGCTCAGCGCTAAAGCGACCAAGCGTACGCGTGGCGCCCGTCAGCAGCACCAGCAGTGCTGTGCCATAGACGAGCCCCGTGGCGAGGATATAGCCGATCACCAGCGTGCCGTCGAGCCACGAAAATACATCGTTCTGCTCGGGGTAATGCGTGAAGAGAAACCACGGAGCATTGGTGGCCAGCGGCCACGTGATGTCCCGGTCGACCAGCCATGTGGCGAGGAACATCTTCAGATCGACGAACCATGTCGACGCGGTCCAATGGAACGCGCCGATCGCGATGCCGAGCAGGCCATAGAGGATCAGTGCGGTATCCCAGGCACTGGCCTGCTGATCACCGAGTTGCACCACTTCCGAAGACGGTTCGCGCCACGTCAAGGCGATCGCATCGCGATGCCCGCTGCAGCGGCCGCACATGTGACACGCCGCAGCGCCCTTCATGTTGCGCAACGGCACAAGCGGCGCACAGTTGATCGGAATCACGCGATGACCGTGTTCGCCCTCTTTGTATGAGCGGCGCCACGCGTCTTCGTCGACCTTGAAATGAAACGGCGCGAGCCGCGCGAGAAGCGAAAAAACCCCGTTGACGGGGCAGAGATATTTGCACCAGACACGCTTCTCACGTCCGTACAGCAAGCCAATGATCATCGCCGCGAAAGTTGAACCGCCCAGCACGAGCAATACCGCTTTCGGATACTGGTAGACGCTCACCATCTGCCCGTAGATGGTGGTGAGGCCGAAGGCGACGAACGGCCACCCGCCCCAGCGCATCCAGCGTGGGATAGCCCTGCCGCGCCCGAATTTGCTGGCGAATTCGGCGAGCGTGCCTTCCGGGCACAGCACGCCGCACCACACCCGTCCGAGCATCACCATGGAAAGCAGCACGAACGGCCACCAGATGCCCCAGAACACGAATTGCGCGGCCAGCGTGAGGTTATTCCACAGATGCGCGGTCTCGTCGGGCAACGGCATGAACGCCGGCACGAGAACCAGAAATGCGTAGAGCGCCACTACGACCCACTGGATACCGCGAATCAGCGTTCCATGCCGTTGCATCCATTGACCGGCCACCGCGAGCCGGCCGAGACGGCTGGCGCGATCGCCCCGGCCGTTATAGACGCGTGCACCATCCCTCATGCCGCGCGTCCTGCCGCCTGCTGCGCCGGCCGCCGGTTGGCCCTGCGCACCAGCAGATAGACGACGCCCCAGTACACCGCATAGGCAAGCAGATTCATGAGCGCCGGATGCGCGCGGTAGCCGGTGAGCGTAGCGACGAGCGAACCGAACGTGCTCGAGTCGTCGAGCAGCGCCGAGGTGTTCCACATCTGATCGACCAGCGTGGGCAGAACCTCCTTGTCGATCAGCTTGTCGACGCCGGTCTGAAACAGTCCCGCGCCGAGAAACAGCAGCATGATTTCGGTGACGCGAAAAAAGAGCCGCCAAGAGAAGAACTTGCCGCCCAGTTGCAGGACGTAGAACGTCAGGAACGCCAGACCCAGACCGATCAGCACAGCCAGCAACTGACTTCCATCCACGTGGCCCGATTGTCCAAAGCCGAGTCCATACAGGAAGATCACCGTCTCGCTGCCTTCCCGGGCAATCGCCAGCGCGACCAGCAAGGCAATCCCCCACCAGTTCGAATCCCGCGTGCTCTGTTGCAGCGAATGCTCCATGTCACGCTTGAGCGTGCGGCCATGTTGCTTCATCCACAACACCATTTGCACGATCAGCACGCAGGCGACCAGCACCATCGCCGTCTGAAAATAGTCCTGTGCGTCGCCGGACAATACTTCCGTGAAACCGATCAGCGCCGCACCGAGCGCGATCGCCGCGACAATGCCCGCGCCGACGCCCGCCCACAGATACGGCAAACCGCGTCGCGCATTGTCGTCGCCGTTTTTCAGCCACGCATAGAGGATGCCGACGACCAGCAGCGCCTCGACGCTTTCCCGCCACACGATGAACAACACCTGACCCATCGAACCTCTCCTGCTTTGAGCGGACGCCGCGCGTCCGCGTCCAGACCCGATACCGCTTCAACGCACTTCGACTATTTAGCGACGATCACGCCCTGCGCCTGCTGGTGGAAGTCGTCGAAAAACTTGTACTCGCCAGGTGACAACGGTGCGATCACCACGAACGATTCCGCGCCCGGCGCCAGCACTTTTTCCTTGCGCAACTGGACACTTTCGAATTCAGCCGCGCCATTGCCCGTGTTGCGCACTTCGATCTTGATACGCTGCCCCGCCGGCACTTCGATCCGCACCGGATTGAGCTTGCCGTCGGTCATTTCGAGCTTGAAGGTCGGCAGGTCCGCAGCATGTGCCGCGCCGACCAGCGATGTCGTCATGGCAAGGATCGCAATTTCTCGGTTGATTCTCATTGGCCCCTCCAGAAAACCCGGCGCGCTTTCACACGCCAGTTGGCTCGCTGCACGAGCGTTGCGTTCACGCCGCAGCGGTTTGCGCGACGCCACGCACGCGCGTGCGCGGAGCGTGAATCAATACCCGCCCTTCTTGCCAATGCCTGCGTACGTGAAGTCGTACTCGAGCGTGAACGGCTTGAACCACGGACCCACGCCGGTTTCCTTGTCGACGTGACGGCCGAACGCCATGTGACCGGATTGCATCGGCGGGGCAATGAAGAGCTTCAGGTGGTATTTGCCGGGGCCTTCCAGCTTGACGTTGTCGCCGTAGTGCGGACCGTCGTCGGCGACCATTGCCATCATGTCGCCCTTCTGCGTCTGGGACGAACCCGCTTTCGAGAGCTCGTAGCTCACCTGCAGATAGGGCATCCAGTCGCCTTCGGCGAAGCCAGTCGGGTTCTTCTTGACCGCGTGAATGTCGGCTTCGAGGTGGACGTCCGACTCCGAGGCCTTGCGCATCATCCCTTCCGGCTCCATCGTGATGGGCTGCAGGTAGACCGCGCCGATTTCCATGCCGCCCTGGATCTGCTGCTTGCCGATCGGATATTCAGCGGCTGTTGCCGACACGGCGGCTACCGCCGCGACGGTCACCACGCCGCGGCGCAGAAATGAAGAGACTCGCATTGAAACTCCTTGTTTTTAGACTGAGACCATGAAGACCTGACGGAGAACGGCGCACCTCGTTTCATTCAAAATCATTTCTCTAAATTACTAACGCTAATGCGAACCATTCTCAATATTGAAGGAAGTTTATCATTCTTCGTCATGGAGAACAATTGATGGCGCGTCGAAACCGTCTCTGTGCAAGAGTTTGGGCGCCGCGGGCGATAGCTGCGTTGGTTCCGACAGGACTACCGCAACTGCCTTACAGAAGGGTTCGACTCGGGGTCAGATCGGTGCGTTGAGCCGCTAGAATCACGCGCAAGAATGGGATTGAAGGTGGGAAAAGATGCACTCGCAAACCGTGCAGAGAGACGCTGCACGGCAAACAGGCCGGCTCGGGAGAGACCCGGCCGTGTTCTCAGTTAGTACCGGTCAGATGATCGCCGACGTTGGCGCCGAACACGCGTTGGCGCAGCAGCGCAAGCTGGTCGCGCGTCTGGGCCGCTTTTTCGAATTCGAGATTCTTGGCGTGCTCCATCATCTGCTTCTCAAGCCGCTTGAGTTCCTTGGACAACTGCTTCTCCGACATGTCCTCGAACTTGGCGCGCTGTTGCTGCTCCTTCAATTCCGCACGCGCTTCGTCGACGTTGTAGACGCCGTCGATAATGTCCTTGATGCGCTTGACCACGCCGCGCGGCGTGATGCCTCGCTCCAGGTTGAAGGCGATCTGTTTGGTGCGGCGTCGCTCGGTTTCGTCGATTGCGCGGCGCATCGAATCCGTGATGCGGTCCGCGTACAGAATCGCCCGGCCATTGACGTTGCGGGCGGCCCGGCCGATCGTCTGGATCAGCGAGCGTTCGGCACGCAGGAAGCCTTCCTTGTCCGCATCGAGAATCGCCACCAGCGACACTTCCGGAATATCAAGCCCTTCGCGCAGCAGGTTGATCCCCACCAGCACGTCGAACGTACCGAGACGCAGGTCGCGGATGATTTCGACCCGTTCGACCGTATCGATGTCGCTGTGCAGATAACGCACCTTGACACCGTGGTCGGCGAGGAACTCGGTCAACTGCTCGGCCATGCGCTTGGTCAGCACGGTGACCAGCACGCGGTCGCCCGCCTTGACGCGTTCGTTGATCTCGGAGAGCACGTCGTCGACCTGAGTGCGCGCCGGACGTACCTCGATTTCGGGGTCGACGAGGCCGGTCGGCCGTACCAGTTGCTCGGCCACCTGCCCCGCCGTCTTCTGCTCGTAGTCGGCGGGCGTGGCCGACACGAACACCACCTGGCGCATCTTGCGCTCGAATTCGTTGAACTTGAGCGGCCGGTTGTCCAGCGCCGACGGCAGCCGGAAACCGTAATTGACGAGATTTTCCTTACGTGCCCGGTCACCGTTGTACATGCCGTTCAACTGGCCGATCAGCACATGCGACTCGTCGAGCAGCATCAGCGCATCGCTCGGCAAATAGTCCACCAGCGTCGGCGGCGGTTCGCCCGGCGCCGCGCCCGAGAAATGCCGCGAATAGTTTTCGATGCCTTTGCAAAAACCCAGTTCCTGCAGCATCTCCAGATCGAAGCGCGTGCGCTGCTCCAGACGCTGCGCCTCGACCAGCTTGCCGTCGCCGTAGAAAAACTCGAGCCGCTCGCGCAGTTCCGCCTTGATCGTTTCCACCGCGCGCATCACGGTTTCGCGCGGCGTCACGTAGTGCGATGACGGATAGACGGTGAAGCGAGGAATCTTCTGACGCACACGCCCCGTCAGCGGGTCGAACAGTTGCAATGTCTCGATTTCGTCGTCGAACAACTCGACGCGCACCGCCATCTCCGCGTGTTCCGCCGGGAAGATGTCGATCGTGTCGCCGCGCACGCGAAACGCGCCGCGCTGGAACTCGGTTTCGTTGCGGTTGTACTGCATGGCGATCAGACGCGCGATGATGTCGCGCTGGCCGATCTTGTCGCCGCTGCGCAGCGTCAGGATCATCTGATGATACTCAGACGGATTACCGATACCGTAGATCGCCGACACCGTCGCGACGATCACCACGTCGCGCCGCTCCATCAGGCTTTTGGTCGCAGAGAGACGCATCTGCTCGATATGCTCGTTGATCGACGAGTCTTTCTCGATGAACAGATCGCGCTGCGGCACATACGCTTCCGGCTGGTAGTAGTCGTAGTACGAGACGAAGTACTCGACGGCGTTGCGCGGAAAGAACTCGCGGAACTCCGAATAAAGCTGGGCGGCCAGCGTCTTGTTCGGCGCGAACACAATGGCCGGACGGCCGAGCCGCGCGATGGTATTCGCCATCGTGAAGGTCTTGCCGGAGCCGGTCACGCCGAGCAGCGTCTGGAACGACAGGCCGTCCTCGACCCCTTCAACGAGCGTATCGATGGCGGTAGGCTGGTCGCCGGCGGGCGGGTACGGCTGGTAAAGCTGGAACGGCGAGCCTTCGAACGTCACGAATTTCGACTCGTCGAGAGCGGCGTTGACTTCAGTCAGATGATGTTCGGACATGTGTGCGGCACCAGGGCCTGGGCAAAGGACTATTCTAGCGGTTTGCGGGAGCGCGGGCTGAGCGGACGGCTGGAGCCGGACGCGGCCTTTGACGGCTGCGCGGTGGGAAATGCTCGAGGAGATCTGCGGCGGATTCTCGTAGCTCCCTGGGGTGTTGCGAGAATCCGCGCAGAGCCACGGCGCAGCGGCTGTGGTGGGTTTCCTGGTTTTCCGCGGCGGCCGGTTCAAAGCCGTCTCGCCTCTCCAATCTGATGCCAAAGCGCTGTTTTTCAAGCAAATAATCCATTTGGCGAGCCGCCGCAGCCTAAAAAACGCGCCAGGATTCGCTACAATGGCATGCTGCGCTCGCTGCTGCTTTGTTTAAGCACCGACCTGCCTGATCCGGTCCGACTAATCTCAGACCCTCGTTGGGCAGGCTTGTACCGCCGGTGCCGCAGCCATGCTTGAAGCCGTCCCTCTTTTCACTACCGCCGAACCATCATGTCTCTGTTCTCCGCCGTCGAACTTGCTCCCCGCGACCCGATCCTGGGCCTGAACGAAGCCTTCAACGCAGATACGCGCACCACCAAGGTCAACCTGGGCGTGGGCGTGTACTTCAATGAAGAAGGCAAGATTCCGCTGCTGCGCGCCGTGCGCGACGCGGAAAAGGCTCGGGTAGAAGCAGCGCTGCCGCGCGGCTACCTGCCGATCGAAGGGATTGCTGCGTATGACGCGGCCGTGCAAAAGCTGCTGCTCGGCAACGACTCGCCGCTGATCGCCGCCGGCCGCGTGGTGACCGCGCAGGCACTGGGCGGCACGGGTGCGCTGAAAATCGGCGCCGACTTCCTGAAGCGCGTCAATCCGGCCGCCAAGGTGGCGATTAGCGACCCGAGCTGGGAAAACCACCGGGCGCTGTTCGAAAGCGCAGGTTTTGAGGTCGTCGCGTATCCGTATTACGACGCGAAGACCCATGGCGTGAACTTCGAAGGCCTGCTGAGCGCGTTTAACAGCTACGCAGCCGGCACCGTCGTCGTGCTGCACGCGTGCTGCCACAACCCGACTGGCGTCGATCTGACCGCCGACCAATGGCAGCAGATCGTGGAAGTCGTCAAGGCCCGCGAACTCGTGCCGTTCCTCGACATCGCCTATCAGGGCTTCGGCGACAACATCGAATCGGATGCGGCCGCTGTGCGTCTGTTCGCCCGCGCTGAACTGAACGTGTTCGTTTCGTCCTCGTTCTCGAAGTCGTTCTCGCTGTACGGCGAGCGTATCGGCGCGCTGTCGATCATCACGGAAAGCAAGGAAGAGGCGTCCCGCGTGCTGTCGCAGCTCAAGCGCGTGATCCGCACGAACTATTCGAACCCGCCTACCCATGGCGGCTCGGTTGTTGCAGCAGTACTCGGCTCGCCGGAACTGCGCGCTACGTGGGAATCGGAACTTGGCGAAATGCGCGACCGCATTCGCGCCATGCGCAACGGTCTGGTGGAACGCCTGAAGGCAAGCGGCGTGGACCGTGACTTCAGCTTCGTGAACGCGCAACGCGGGATGTTCTCGTATTCGGGTCTGACGGCAGCACAAGTAGACCGTCTGCGTGAAGAATTCGGCATTTATGCCGTGAGTACGGGCCGCATTTGCGTGGCCGCGCTGAACACGCGCAACCTCGATGCCGTGACCACCGCGATTGCCCAAGTGCTGAAGTAAGGCATCAGCTCTGCGTGGAGGTGGCGCAGTTGAGCGCCGCCCATTCTCCGCAAAAGTTTTAGCGCCATAAAAAACGGCGCCCTGCTAATCGCAGGGTGCCATTTTCATTGCGCGCTCAAGACCTCAGCGCTTGTCGCGATGGATGTCGTGCGTGACGAAACCAGCATCGTTGTCGGGCATGGTCAGCCAGTCGGGTTGCGCCAACGAGTTGCGGATATCCTGCAAGCCGCTTTCCCAGTGTTCGCGCATGGTGGACAAACCGAACTGGAAGTCCTTGAAATGCCCTTCGTACTCCTTCTGCCGATAGATCAGATGGATGACGTTGTAGCGTTTTGAACAGGACAGGTCCTCGGCAAGCTTGCACCATGGGTCATCGCGATGTTCGGGCGCGACGCGATCGAGCACCTCGCGCAACACGTGCCTGAAACGCTGTGAACGCTGCAGCATGTCGGTCACGAGACGCGTGCGGCTCGAATACTGGATGTCCTTCATGCGGCCCTGCACGTCGGTGATATTGTCCGGCACAGGCCCAATGGCGCTCCATAGATCCACCTGGAAAGCGAGCGTGTCATGACGCGGCGTGGTCTGGACGACTTCGTAGAGCGGCGTATTGGACATCAAGCCGCCGTCCCAGTAGTACTCCCCATCAATTTCCATCGCGCCGAAGCCAGGCGGCAGTGCGCCTGAAGCGATGAAATGCTCCGGCCGCAATTTCATGTGCGTATTGTCGAAGTACGCGAAGTTGCCCGTACCGACGTTCACCGCTCCCACCGAGACGCGCGTCTCACCTGAGTTGATCCGGTCAAAATCGCACAGTTTCTCGAGCGTCGACTTCATGGGCGACGTGTCGTAATAACTGGCATTTTGCGGCGGCCCGGATACGGTCGGCAAAGGCGGCGGGAAGCGCGGGACAAAGAAGCCCTTCTGCCCCTGAACGATCGCTCCCGTGGCCTGCATGGCGGTAAAAACCTTGCGGACCGCGTCGTTGGAATTGAACAGCGTCTGCTCGAGAAATGCCGGCAGCGGCGGCGCGAAAGCCGGTTGACAGATCGTCTCCCAGAATTCGAGCAGCCGTGTAACCCGATGCTCCGGCGCATTGCCGGCAAGGATGGCCGTGTTGAGCGCGCCGATCGAAATGCCGGCAATCCAGTTCGGCTCGATGCCTGCCTCGTGGAGCCCCTGATAGACGCCTGCCTGATAGGCCCCCAGTGCGCCGCCGCCTTGCAGCATCAGCGCGATGGTTTCGTATTGCGGCAACTGGATATGCGGGCTGACGCGAACGCCAGCCGCTGCTCCCGCGTGCTCGCCGTTCCCTTCACCGAGGGAGCCGGCACGCGCCCGCTTGACATTGCGCTGCGCCATAGCAGGCTCCTTATTGCATGAACCAGCCGTGGCTCACGATGAAGGACTGACCGGTCAAGGCCGCGCTCGGGAAAGTGGAAAGGAACAGCACGGTTTGCGCGACGTCTTCCACCGTGGTGAAGATACCGTCCACCGTGCCGCCGAGCATCACGTTGCGAATTACGTCTTCTTCGCTGATGCCCAGTTCTTTGGCCTGTTCAGGAATCTGCTTGTCGACGAGCGGCGTGCGCACAAAACCCGGGCAAACCACGTGCGAACGCACGTTGTGCTTCGCGCCTTCCTTGGCCAGAACGCGCGCGAGACCCAGCAAGGCATGCTTGGCTGCGACATACGCCGACTTCAGCGGCGAGGCTTCATGCGAGTGGACCGACCCCATGTAGATCACGATGCCGCCGCGATCGTCCTTGTACATGTGCTTCAGCGCCGCCTTGGTGGTGAGGAACGCTCCGTCGACGTGGATCGCCTGCATCTTCTTCCAGTCGGAAAAAGCGTAGTTTTCGATCGGATTGACGATCTGGATGCCGGCATTCGAAATCAGGATGTCGATCGAGCCGAATTCAGCGGCTACCTTGTCGATACCCTGGTTGACGGCTTCTTCGTTCGTGACGTCCATCGCCACGCCAATGGCCTTGCCGCCGGCCTGTTTGATCTCTTCAGCGACGGCATTCGCGCCATCCTGATTCAGGTCGGCAATCGCAACGGCGGCGCCCGCTGCCGACAATGTCAGCGCGATCTGCTTGCCGATTCCGCTCGCCGCGCCCGTAACCACCGCGACCTTGCCATTCAGATTCGAGTTCAGTGACGACATCCAGAGCCTCCATACAGTTGATGAGCAATGAGACCACGGCACGCAGGCGGCGTGAAGCTGACCGAACGGCATAGGCCGTTCAGACGAATGCTGCACTGCGGCCAACTTTGCTATTGTGCATGAACCCCGTGACAGGCATCCGGAATTCGCGCACAAATCCGTATCTCTTTAAACTATATGGGTCGCGCCTGCTTCGGCGCCCGATTTTGCTGGCAGCATCGAATGCCGGTTGCATCAACTCGCAAGGAGACATGCATGAATTATCGACGACTCGGCCGCTCTGGCCTGCAAGTCAGTGAACTGTCCATCGGTTCCTGGGTGACCTACGGCAACCAGGTGGACACGCGCGCGGCGCGCGAATCACTGGCGGCAGCACGGGACGCCGGGGTCAACTTCTTTGACAACGCCGAGGTTTATGCCGGCGGCAAGTCCGAAGAAATCATGGGCCAGGCCTTGAAGGAACTGGCGTGGCCGCGGATCAGCTACATCGTGTCGACGAAGTTTTTCTGGGGCCTGCAGGAAGCGCCGAACCAGTATCACACGCTGAACCGCAAGTATCTGCTGAATGCGATCGACGCGTCGCTGACGCGCCTGCAACTGGACTACGTGGATCTCGTGTTTTGCCACCGCCCCGATCCGAATACGCCGGTCGAGGAAACCGTCTGGGCGATGAGCGACATGATCACACGCGGCAAGGCGCTCTATTGGGGCACCTCGGAATGGAGCGCGGACGAGATCCGCGCGGCCTATGACATCGCCGAGCGGCACCATCTTCACAAACCTGTCATGGAACAGCCGCAGTACAACCTGTTTCACCGCAAGCGCGTCGAGCAGGAATACCAGCGGCTTTACGAGGACATCGGTCTCGGCCTGACCACCTGGAGCCCGCTCGCCTCGGGCCTCCTGACCGGCAAGTACCGCGACGGCATACCGGCAGACAGCCGCGCCCAGTTGCAAGGTTACGACTGGTTGAAAACGCAGGTGACGGACGCGGGCAAGAACGGCGTTGTCGGCAAACTCGGCGCTGTGGCGGACGAACTCGGTTGCACGGTCGGCCAGCTCGCGATTGCCTGGATTCTGAAGAATCCCCATGTCAGCACCGTGATTACCGGCGCGTCGCGCGTCGAGCAGATTGCCGAGAACATGAAGGCTCAGGACGTGGCCGCGAAAATCACGCCCGAGCTCAAACTGAAGATCGAAGAAATCGTCGGCGAGGCGCACGACTAAACCGTGCTGCGGCGCGGTCGGCAACGCGGCGAGGCCGGTCCGCCACCGCCGTAGTTCGGACGACAACGCGGGCTCGCGTACAATACGCGACCCGCATTGCATGTGCACCTCCGGTCGCAATGCGGTGAGCCCGCCTCGGGTCTAGCGCGCAACCCCAAGCGACCGGCACGCCCTCTTTCGAGTTTCACCTCATCATGCTCAGTTACCGCCACGCCTTTCACGCAGGCAATCATGCCGACGTCCTGAAGCACGCCGTCGTCGTGCAGTTGTTGCGCTACCTCGCCCAGAAGGACAAGTCGTACTGGTATATCGACACGCATGCGGGCGCCGGCGTCTACTCGCTGAAGGAAGGCTACGCCACCAAGACGGGCGAGTTCGAGACCGGGATCGCCAGGCTGTGGGGACGTAAGGATCTGCCGCCCATGCTGGCCGATTACGTGAATGAGGTCGCGGCGCTCAATGCCGACGGCAATCTGCGCTTCTACCCCGGCTCGCCCTATCTCGCATGGCGGCTGATGCGCGAACAGGACCGCATGCGTCTGTTCGAACTGCACAGCACCGAGATCGACGTTCTGCAGCACAATTTCCGCGATGCCGGCCGGCGTGCCATGCTTTACGCGGGCGACGGCTTCGACGGCGTCAAGGCATTGCTGCCGCCGCCGCCGCGACGCGCGCTGGTGCTGATCGATCCTTCGTTCGAAGACAAGCGCGACTACACGCGCACGCTGAATTGCGTCGAGGAGAGCCTTAAACGCTTCGCCACCGGCACGTATGCGATCTGGTATCCACAGGTGACGCGCCCCGAATCGCAGCGCTTTCCGGATCAGCTAAAGCGCCTGCAGGAGCGCAACTGGCTGCATGTGACGCTGACCGTCGGCAATCCGCCCTCGGACGGTTTCGGGCTTTTCGGTAGCGGGATGTTTATCCTGAATCCGCCTTATACGCTAGCTAAAACGCTCAAAGACACCATGCCGTGGCTGGTGCAGACGCTCGGTCAGGACAAGGCAGCGCAATTCAAGGTGGAATATCGCGGCGATTGAAGGGCGCGCTGTTTCATAGCGCCTTTCCCTTACGGCACCTGTTCGAACCGCCGCGTCCTCAGACGCGCACGGCATCTACTGCGACGACTGCGCCGGACGCGGCTGCGGCTTCGAATGCGCAGTCGACGTGCCGCCCCCGGTGGGCAACTGGATATACGGGGCAACTACGATCGGTACAGACGAGTTCGGCGCGAGTTCAGTCGGCGTCGCGATGGGCTGCGCCTGAACGATTCGTTCATGCGAAAGCGGCGCAGTCTGCAGCACAGTTCCGCTGTGTCCGTCGCTGATGCCCTGCTGCGTATCGAGTATCAACGGCTGCCCGCCACTGGACGAGGCGGCGAATGCCGGCGGCGCGGCCAGCGTCAATAGCGACATTGCGGCGAACAGCGCGGGAACAGCTGCGCCCTGCAAGGAGCGAATCAATTGGACTGGAGCCATGAGCGGACCGGGTGAGTGGTGAGAATGCCGGATGACGCAGAAATCGCTTTACCTTACCGCGGTGGGAACGTTCAAGCTAGTCGATATTGAACGGCACGACGAAGTCGGCGAGTGTGCGATGGGTGAAACGTGGACGCCAGATGTGACAAAGCCCCGTCTATACGGGGCCTTACGCTCTACTACCACGACCTTGCCAACGGCGCTGCCGCTGCTCAGACGTGCTTCAGACCTGATTACAGCGAGTAGCCATTCGTTTCGAGTGAACGGATGCGCTGTTCGAGCTGGACGATGTCCGTCGACGACGCAAGGTAAGCCTCACGGCGGCTACGTTCAGCGGTTTCAAACCAGGTGCTCAGCGTTTCAACGATAAATGCAAACATGATGTTCTCCAAGGATCAGAAATGAATCCCCGGTGGATTGGGCATCAGGGATTTCCCTTATGAAGGGTTAACCCGGATTATAGGCCTTTGGTGCAACCTGGCTAGTGAAATGCTCGAATGATGTGCATTCCGTTTTGGAATGGTGCATCGTTATTTTGACGACAAGCTACTGATTTTTATCGAATAACCGATGCCTCAAGCCGATATCTGCGAAATTAGGCCGCATTTTGGCACCACAATGGTGCAGTTGCGCCGTCCAGTTGCAACGATTGACGACCAAAGGTTGCTTCTTGAATCGTCAATCAGCATGGCAATTGTGGCCTGCGGCCATTTCCGGATCGGCGAGACCTTCGATTATTGGGCAATCGGGCCGCGCGTCACCGTGACAATGTGCGGCGAGATGGGCGAGCGTGTCGCGCATTTCCGTCAGTTCGGCGATGCGGCGGTCGAGATCCGTGACGTGTTCAAGTGCGATCGCTTTCACCTCGGCACTCGCACGCGAGCGGTCCTGCCACAACGCCAGCAGACGGCGAATGTCCTCGACGAGGAAGCCGAGACGGCGCGCCTGGCGAATAAAGCGCAGCGAGTGCACTTCCTGCGGACCGTAGACCCGGTAGCCGGCCGTCGTACGGGCTTTCGCCGCCAACAGACCGACACTTTCGTAGTAGCGAATCATCTTCGCCGTGACGCCCGACGCGCGGGCTGCTTCGCCAATGTTCATCGCTGTTTCTCCGCTGTGCCTGCCGATCGTACACCTTCCCATGATGGGAAGGTCAGCCATTCAGATGCGTGCCAGCAGGCATAATTCAACCATCGCAACATTCATGTTTCTCGAGGCAAACCAGATGACGATCGAATTTCAGGTAGAAGGCATGAGCTGCCAGCATTGCGTGGCGGCCGTAACCAACGCAATTCGCGAACAGGACGCCGCAGCGCAGGTCAAGGTCGATCTGCCAACCGGCCGCGTGGCGGTCGACTCCGCGCAATCGGTTGAGACGCTCAAGGCAGCCATCGACGAGGCCGGTTACACCGTCGTCAACGCTCACTAAGGCGAGCTCGCACATGTTCAAGGTTGCAGTCATCGGCGCGTCCGGCCTGCTCGGGCGCGTCATCGTCGACGAGCTGGCGCAGCAGCCAGACTGGCAGGTCGTCTCCACGGCGTTCCGGCGTGCCGGCCCGCACAGGATCGCACTCGACATCCGCGATGAGCCGGCGGTCAGGCGGTTTATCGAGCATGAAGCGCCCGATGCAATCGTGATTGCGGCGGCTGAACGTCGTCCGGATATCTGCGAGCATGATCCGGCGCTGGCCCGTGCGTTGAATGTCGATGCGGTGCGCACCCTGGCCACCGCAGCCAATCAAGGCGGCGCGTGGGTGTTGTCGATCTCCACCGACTACGTGTTCGACGGCACGCATCCGCCCTACCGCTACGACGCCCCGCCGTCGCCGCTCAACGCTTATGGTCGCAGTAAGCTCGATGGTGAGCGAGCGCTCACTGAGACGACTGGACTCGGCTGTGTGCTGCGGTTGCCGCTGCTGTACGGGCCGATTGTCGATTGGGCGGAATCGGCTGTGACGAGTCTGGTGCCGGCCATTGCGGCGTCGGCGAGCGACTCGCCGGATGTCAAGCCGGCCGCGATGGACGCCTGGGCGATCCGTTATCCGACATTCACGCCCGATGTGGCGTTCGTCATCCGTCAGATGCTCGAGCGGCATGCGTGCGGCGAAGCGATTCGCGGCATCGTGCAATGGTCGGGCGATGAGCCGATGACGAAGTACGAGATGGCGATCCACCTTGCCGGGGCGCTACAGCTGGAGGCGCGGCTTGCGCCGCAGCACACGCCGACGGATGCGACGCCGCGCCCGTACAACTGTCATCTGGATTCCGACCGTCTGGAAGCGCTCGGGATCGGTCGCCGCACGCCGTTCGATACGGCGATCCGGCAAGTGCTGGCGAAGTTTCCATGGCGAGGCGACGCGCTCGCATAGCTGCCTGCGTCAGCAAAAATCCCGGCTGGTGGACTGCAATCCACCTAACAGGTGCGACATATCGACGAGTCGTTGCGCAACGAGATGTCGCACTTCCCCTTCACACTGCCAGACGCCGTACACCGCGAGCAGCGACGCGCCTAATACCTCCTTGCGCTGCCGTTCCAGCAGACTCGGCCACACGATCACATTGACGTTGCCGGTCTCGTCCTCGATTGTCACGAAGATCACGCCTTTCGCCGTGCCTGGCCGCTGCCGGACCGTAACGATCCCGCAGGCGCGCGCCAGTCGTCCGTCAGGATAGGTGCGCAGCGTCGATGCCGGCATCAACCGGCTGGCTAACAACGTAGGCCGCAGCAATTCGAGCGGATGACGTCCGAGCGTCAGGCCCACCGAGCGATAGTCCGCGACGATCTCATTCCCCTCCGATGGCGCGCCCAGTTCCGGCGTGTCGTCCTGCACGGCGGCGACGGCCAGCATGTCCTTGTCGGGCACTGCGGCCACCGAATGCCATAACGCCTCACGACGATTGCCGGCGAGCGCTGCCAGCGCATTCGCATCGGCCAGCACGCGCAGATCGTGCCGGTTGAGTTGCGCGCGGCGAGCCAGGTCATGCACGCTCCTGAACGAGCGCACCGCGCGCGAATTCTCAATACGCTCTGTGGCGTCTTCCTTCATGCCGCGCAACAGCGATAGCCCCAGACGAACCGCCGGGCGCCCGGCTCCTTCCAGCGACTCAAGCGCCGAATCCCACCCGCTGATAGTCACATCGGCCGGCAATACCTTGACGCCATGCCGCTGTGCATCCTGCACGAGTTGCGACGGCGAGTAGAAGCCCATGGGCTGACTGTTGAGCAGAGCGGCGAGAAATGCCTCCGGCTCGTGACACTTCAACCAGCTGCTCGTATAAACCAGCAACGCGAAACTTGCCGCGTGGCTCTCCGGAAAACCATATTCGCCGAAGCCCTTGATCTGTTCGAAGATCGCTTCAGCGAAGCTGCGTTCGTAACCATTTTTTTGCATCCCACCGATGATGCGGTCGTAATACTTCTCCAGTCCGCCCTTGCGCTTCCATGCGGCCATCGCACGGCGCAGCTGATCCGCCTCGCCTGCCGTGAAGTCCGCCGCGATCATCGCCACCTGCATGACCTGCTCCTGGAAAATCGGCACGCCCTTCGTGCGTTCCAAGGCTTCCCGCAGTTTCTCGTCTGGGTATATTTCCGGCTCCAGCTTCTGCCGCCGGCGCAAATAAGGATGCACGGCGCCACCCTGAATCGGACCAGGGCGCACAATCGCCACCTCGATGACGAGGTCGTAGTATTCACGCGGCTGCAAGCGAGGCAGCATGCTCATCTGTGCACGCGACTCGATCTGGAACACGCCGATCGTATCGGCGCGGCAAATCATGTCATACGTCTTCTCGTCACCTTCTGGTATGTCCTGCATATCGAGACGTTCACCGCGCCGCGTCGAGGCGAGGTCGAGCATGCGCCGGATCGCCGACAGCATGCCCAGTGCGAGCACATCGATCTTGAGAAGTCCGAGCGATTCGAGATCGTCCTTATCCCATTCGATGACCGAGCGATCCGCCATTGCCGCGTTCTCCACCGGCACCAGACGCGTGAGCTTGCCGCGGCTGATGACAAAGCCGCCGGAATGCTGCGATAGATGCCGCGGAAAGTTGAGCAGTTGCGACGCCAGTCTGGCCCACGACTGAATCAACCGGTTTTGCGGGTCGAGCCCCGACTCCTCAAAACGTTTCAGCAGATCTCGACTATCGTCGAACCAATGGTGCGACTTGGCGACCATATCGACGATCTGCTGGTCGATCCCGAGCGCCTTGCCCGTCTCACGCAACGCGCCACGCGGCCGGTAAGTGGACACGGCCGCCGCAATCGCCGAACGGTCACGCCCATACTTTTTATAGATGTACTGGATGACCTCTTCGCGCCGCTGATGCTCGAAATCGACGTCGATATCCGGCGGCTCGCCGCGCTCTCTGGAAATGAAACGCCCGAACAGCATGCTGCTGCGCGCCGGATCCACCTCCGTGATGCCGAGGCAATAACATACGACCGAATTGGCGGCCGACCCTCGCCCCTGACACAGAATGTGCTGGCTACGCGCATAACGCACGATGTCGTAGACCGTCAGGAAGTACGGTTCGTATTCCAGCTCGGCGATGAGTGCCAGCTCGTTTTCGATCTGTTGCTGGATATGCGCGGGAACGCCGGAACGAAAGCGCCACTGTGCGCCGATATACGTCTCCTGACGAAGATACCCGGCAGGCGTAAAACCTTTGGGCACGAGTTCATCGGGATATTCGTACTTGAGTTCCTTGAGTGAAAATGTGCAGCGCTCCAGCACGTTGATCGTTTCGTACAGTGTCTGCTCGGGATAAAGATTCGCAATGCGTAGCCGTGATCGCAGATGCTGCTCGGCGTTAGGCGCAAGCTCGTAACCGCACTCATGAACCGGCCTGCCGACGCGAATCGCTGTCATCGTATCCTGCAACGGCTTGCGCGAGCGCACATGCATCACCACGTTACCGAGTGCGACGACGGGCACGTTCTGACGGTCCGCCACATACTCCACCGAGCCGCGATGGATATCGTCCATTGCACGCTGATGCAATACGAGCCCGACCCATGCGCGCCCGGGAAAGGTTTCGCCCAACCATTCGATTTGCGCTTCCAGCGCGTCTTCTTTGGCCGGAAATGCCGGCACCAGAATCGCAAGACAGTCCGGCATGCCACCCAGGTGAGCGTTTTCCCGATCGGGCCGTGACAGATCATGCGGCGTCAACCGGTATTCCCCCTTCGGCGCGCGCATTCGCGCAAGCGTAATCAGCTCTGAGAGATTGCCGTAGCCCTCGCGGTTCTGCGCGAGCAGAATCAGTCCGAAGGCGGGTGAACCGTCGGCATTGCGCAACTGAAAATAAGAGCCGATCACCAGCGGCAACTTTGCCTCTTGCGCCGCGACATGCGCACGCACGATGCCCGCGAGCGAACACTCATCCGTGATGGCCAGTCCTGCGTAACCGAGCTGCGTCGCACGTGCGACAAGCTCCTCCGCATGAGACGCGCCGTGCAGGAACGTGAAGTTGGAAAAGCAGAACAGTTCGGCGTACGCCGGCAGCGCAGTGAAGGTCGAGTCCATTGCGCGTCATCCAAACAGGCCATGAAGAAACCAGCGTGGCTCTTCTTCGGCATCGCGGCTGCTGATACGCTCGCGGTAAATCCAGTAGCAACTGCGGTCGTCAGCTTGGGCAACGAAATAATCTCGCGTGACAAGTTCGCCGTCGAACCAGCCGGCTTCGATGCGCTCAGCCGGCGACATTATCCGCAGCGACGAGTTATAGAACGGCCGATGCTGACGCATCAAAAGACGCATGGGTACGACCAGCATCCACGTAGGCCGCGGCAGGCTTTCGGGTAGCGCGGTCTTCTGCGCCGCCTGGCTGACGGGGACCCAGCGGTTCGCGACTTCCGGCCGGTGATCCGCGCTCGGCGCAGGACGCAGCACGTTTTCGTTGCCAACGCGTGCGATCAGTAATTCGATCAACCGTGCGTGATCCTCAGGCGTTCCACCTGGCTCAGGAAACAGGCTGTCCGTATCCGGTTCAACCGGCTCGACCTTCGATGCATCAAGCCGCAGCGCAATCGCCGGCGCCGCGAGTTCCACGCGATGCAGCCGCTCCTTCAGGAGACGCAGCAGATGCTCTTCGCGCCATGCTGGCTCACCGAGTGAGATTTCGATCAGCGTGGGCGGTAGCGCCTGTCTGCCTCGTTCATGTTCGATAGACAGCGTGAGCGTGGATACCGCCAGTTGCTTCGCGCACAGCCAGCCGCAGAGCTGCACGATCAGACGATGCGCGGCAAACAGTGCGCCGTCCGCGTGTTCGAGCCGGTCGGGCAATTCGATATGCGCGGAAAAAGTACGCGGTGGCTCGAGCCAGTCGAACAACTCTGGCGCGGTACCGAAAGCACGATCCAGCGAATCCAGCAGATGTTCGCCGCAGCGGCGCTGCAAACCGGCGCGAGGCAGACGGCGTACGTCAGCGATTGACTCGCAACCAAGCCCGGCAAACCAGTCGGCAAACGGGCGGATTTCCGGCACCGCGAGCATGGGCAACGGTAGCAACACGCGCTCGAGCGAGGTGAGTTGCAATACGCGCTGGGTATTTGCCCTTCTCGCATGTTTCGCCAATAGCCATGCCCCCTGTCCGGTCGGCGCTGCGCTGATGCTCGCGGTCAACCCGAGCGTGGCGAGCATCGCTTTCGCCTGCCTGCACAGCGACAGCAGACCGCCGAAAAGTCGCAGACTCGCCCCGATTTCGACGATTATCGTGGCCTCGTCGAGCAGCGCGACGTCAGGGGAAAACTTCATCAATGACATACCGACTTCCCGTTGCGCAGCGGTTTCGCGTACGAAGTCACGCTCGTACATCATGGTTCCGGGTGACAGCGTCGTTACGCCACCGCGCTTCATACCGGGGTGTACGCCGGCCCTACGCGCCGCGCTGTCCACGACGACAACCTTGTCCTTCTCAAGTACCGCGCTGCCACTCGCCGGTTCAGGCAGCCACCTCGGCAGGAAGACTTCGAGGGACAACTTCGGCAAGTGGACGGCGAGAAAGACGCGCATGACGGGAAAACAAAACCGGAGTGGGTTGGAGAGAAATCGACAGAGGCTCCGCGCGTGTTGGACCTCGTCGTTTCACGATATCGACCATCAGGCCTTCCGTGGCCGGTCGTAAAGCCAGCCGCAACACCGCTGGCGATGAATCCTGAGCCGCCGTGACAGGGCGGACCATGATGAAGAGCGTCTCAGATGTCTGCGCGGCCAGATGCAAACGCCGTAGCGATGATGACTGCACGTGTTGCGCCCATAGAATCAGCGCGCCACAGCTTCCGGCATGCAGGATCTGCTCAGCAGACCAAAAAGCGTCCGACGACTTAGGCGTTTTGATGTGCAACAGGCGATCGAGCGAGAGCCCGATGTACCTCAGTCCCAGCCCATCAGGCAGGTGCGGCGGCTGAACCAGCGCGACCGGCCGATCGGCTAGTGCGCTGAGCGCGGGCCGCAAAAGCCGCATTTCACCGACACCAGCCTGCTGAACCAGCAGATCGATCAACACGCCGACAGGCCAACCACCGCCCGGCAGCTCCGTCGACAGCACGGGATACCCTGTATCGACGGTGCGCCCACGTCCGCGCGCGAGCTGAGAGGCCCGCCAGAGCGATGGGTGGATATCTTCGGCGCCGATCTCAGAAGGTGACATTAAGCGTGTAGGATACTGTATGCATATACAGTATCCTACACGTAAATTTCTGAACGTGAACTGACACCTTTTAGCTTGATAAGTAACCGTCCGACCGCGACCGTTCTTGACAGCGTGTTGAGTCAGGCGGCAGCGTGGTGAAGCTGATCGGCGACGACCCATGGCAACAGTTCGTCGACGCGATTGACGGGGTGCTCGGCGATGCGAGCGATGACGTGGCGCAGGTAGGCCTCGGGATCAAGGCCATTCAGTTTGGCGGTACCAACCAGAGTGTAGATTGCGGCCCCGCGTTCGCCGCCGCTGTCGGAGCCGAAGTGCAGATAGTTCTTTCGGCCGAGAGCAACGGCACGTAAAGCGCGTTCGGCTGCGTTGTTGTCGATTTCCACGGCACCGTCATCGACGTACAGCGTGAGCGCTGCCCACTGATTCAGCGCGTAGTTGATGGCTTTGGCGGTATCGCCTTTCTGCGACACCGTACCCAATGTCGAGCGCAGCCAGATCTCGAAGGCATCGAGTAAGGGACGCGCCTGCTCCTGCCTGATACGTCTTCGTTCGTCTCGTGGTTTGCCACGAATCGCGGCCTCAATCGCGTACAGTTCGCCGATCCGGCGCAACGCTTCAGTGTTAACCTCGTTCCTGCGTGCGACGAACAGG